>JBFJXA010000093.1:0-8563 GCA_041623375.1 Gammaproteobacteria bacterium
CGTTGCGGTCGGGGAAGCCGATCTGGGCATTGGGCTTGCCCACACCCGCACCCATGCGCGGGCCGATGCCCGGCGCCGGGTCGTCGCTGCTCGTCCAGTTGTCGCACGTGTAGTCCCTGTCCGGCGGGTAGGCGGTGCCGTCGGGCTGTGAGCCCGTAAGGACTTCGTGACGGTTCGAGTACGGCGTCGTGCGCACGTACGCCCAGTCGGTATCGCGCGGATCGGGGTAGTCGTTGAGTCCCGGCACGATCTGGCCCTTCTCGGTCAGCCCCGATCGCTTGTGCAGATTGTTGCCGAGCCGCGCAAGCTCGAGCGTATCGCCGTGCAGGTGTGCGACATCGCGCGCGATCATGACGCCGTCGACGTTGTACCAGGGCCCGGCGCCGATGCGATCGCGCGCATCGACGGCCGGCTGGCCAGGGCGGGCCTGTGTGCTCAGATACGCACGCCAGGTCTTTGCACCTGCGCCGACGGCTGCCGCGAGACGCTGGCAGTGTGCATCGGCGCCTGCGAGGCCGCCGAGATTGCCGCCGTCGCCGATCGGCTCGCTCGTGACGAAGAAAGACATCGGTGTGCCGCCCGGCAAGCCGTGCTGGGCGAGCACGGTGGACGCAGTCGCGAGCAGAATCGCGCTAGATGCAATGGTTCTTAATGCTTCCATCGATACCTGCGGGGCTAGGCCTTTGCGCGCTCGATTATAGCCATCTACTGGCGTAGCACGGGCCCCGGCTGGACTTGGCCGCGGGAACGCGCCGCGGTTATGATAAGCGTTGGATACCGCCAAGAAAAACGAAGGGTATGGTCTCATGAACACGAAGTCCTGGCTTTCGGCTCTGATCACGTTCGCGACGGCGTTGGCGACGTCGACGATATTCGCTCAACAGAACCGCGACTGGAACGCGATCCAGATCACGCCGCACGAGGTGTCCGATGGCCTCTATTATCTTGAAGGTGCCGGTGGGCACATCGGCCTTTTGGTCGGCGACGACGGCATCATCATGGTCGACGACCAGTTCGCGCCGCTTTCCGAAAAGATTTATACAGCCATTCGTAGAATCTCGGATAAGCCGATACGCTTTCTGATCAATACCCACATCCATCCCGATCACGTCGGCGGCAACGCCCACTTCGGCGGCATGGGCATTCCCATCGTCGCGACGGACAACGTTTACGTGCGGCTCACGCAGCGCGGCATGGCCAAAGCGGCGCTGCCGGTGCTGACGTTCGGCGATCCCGTGACGATGCACCTCAATGGCCAGGACGTCCGGATCGTGCCGACGCCGCCGGCGCATACGGATGGCGATAGCTACGTGCATTTTCTCGGGTCCGATGTGATTCACACGGGCGACGTTTATCGAACGGTCGCCTATCCGCGCGTCGATGACACGGCCGGCGGCACGTTTGCCGGCTCGGTCGCGGCGCTGGATCTGCTCATCGATATGGCAGGACCGAACACGAAAATCATTCCGGGGCATGGCGTCGTTTCCACGCGCGATGACGTCATCAAGTTTCGCGACATGGCGATCGAGGTCCGCAACCGCGTGTCACGGCTCATCGATCAAGGCATGACGCTGGAACAGATAACTGCTGCGAAGCCGACCGCCGACATCGATGCCGAATGGGGCTTCGAGCCGCCCGATCTGCTGCTGCCGGTGCTCTACGCGGAGCTTACGCAGGCGAAATAGTCGCACTGCGCGTCAGTCGCCGGGCGCAAGCATCGAGAGTTGGTGCCGAGGAGAGGACTTGAACCTCCACGGGGTTACCCCCACTGACACCTGAAGCCAGCGCGTCTACCAATTCCGCCACCTCGGCAGGTGGAAGGCGCTCGAATGTACTGACTGGTCTGTGGGCTGTCAAACGGCACTTCGACACCCGCAAGCGCAGCACGAATCGGACCATCGAGCGCAAGGCCCGGGGCGATTTTCGCGAGCCCTGCGGCTATGATGCGCCCGTGATGAACCAATCAGAGCAGCCCGCGTCACGTGGGCGACGCGCATAGTGGCAAAACGTCCCGCGAAGAAAGCGCGCGAGTCGAAGTACGAGCATCCGATCCCGTCGCGAGATGAGATTCTCAAGGTCATGGAGGCCATGGGGAGACCGCTCGTGCTCGTCTCCCTCGCCCAGCAATTCGGTATCCGCACCGAGGCGCACCGGCGCGCGCTCGAGAACCGCCTCAGGGCCATGGTTCGCGACGGTCAGTTGCTGCGCAATCGCGCTAAGGCCTACTGCCTGACGCGCCACCTCGATCTCGTCACGGGCCGTGTGCAGGCACACCGCGACGGCTACGGGTTTTTGATTCCCGACGACGAATCCGAAGACATTTATTTGTCCGCACGCGAGATGGCGCCGCTTTGGGACGGCGATCGCGTTGCCGTGCACGCGAGCGAGAGCCGTCGCGGCGGTCGAGAGGGGCACGTCGCCGAGATTCTCGAGCGCGCGCGTAAGGAGATCGTCGGTCGGTTCACGCGTGAGCGTGGTATCGATATCGTATTGAGCGAAGGCGAGAGCAACGAGCGCGTGTTGATTCCGCGCGATGAGGGCGGCGGGGCAAGAGGCGGCGACATCGTTCGTGTGGAAATCGTCCAATACCCGACGGCGAGGACCGACGCGATCGGGCGTGTCGTCAGAGTCGTCGGTCGCCTCGACGATCCAGGCATCGAGACGGACGTTGCGATCCTCTCGCACGGGCTGCCGCACGAATGGCCCGAGGTCGTCGAGGCGCAAATCGCCGATCTCGCGCCGCACGTCCCCGCGAGCGCGAAGCGCAACCGCGAGGACTTGCGCACGCTGCCGCTCGTCACGATCGACGGCGCCGATGCGCGTGATTTCGACGATGCCGTCTACGCCGAGCGCAAGGGCGCGAACTGGCGGCTCATCGTCGCGATTGCGGACGTCAGCCATTACGTCGAGCCCGGTACAGCGCTCGACGCCGAGGCGCGTGCCCGCGGCACGTCGGTGTATTTTCCCGACCGCGTGCTCCCGATGTTGCCGGAGGCGCTGTCGAACGGGCTATGCTCGTTGAACCCGCGCGTCGACCGGTTGTGCCTGTGCTGCGAGATGACTGTCGATCCGCGTGGCAATGTCACGCGCTCGCGTTTTTTCGAAGGTGTCATGCGCTCGGCCGCTCGTCTGACCTACACGCAGGTCTCACAATTTCTCGAAGGCAGGAAGCCGTCAGCGAAGCTCAAATCGGTCGAGCGCGAGCTGCGGAATCTGCACGACGTTCATCAGGCCCTCGACAAAAAACGCCGGCGTCGCGGCGCCATCGATTTCGATCTGCCGCAGGCGAAGATCGAGCTCGACGACCGCGGCCAGGTCGTCGACGTTCACGTCGCCCCGCGTCTCGTGAGTCACCGCATCATCGAGGAGTGCATGATCGCGGCGAATGTCGAGGCCGCCAAGCGAATGCGTAGGGGGCGGATCCCGGGGCTCTATCGCGTTCACGAGGGACCGGACCCGGAGCGCATCGAGGAGCTCGTAGTATTCCTGCAGAGTCTCGGGCTCAAGCTCGGCTCGCCGGACAAGCTCACACCGAAGGATGTCTCGCGGCTCATCGAAAGCGTTGCCGGTCACCCCGAGGCCGAGCTCATCGACGCGATGGTGCTGCGCTCGATGCGGCAGGCACGTTACCAGCCACGCAATGTAGGTCACTTCGGGCTGGCGTTATCCGCTTATGCGCACTTTACCTCGCCGATTCGCCGGTATCCGGATCTCATGGTTCACCGTGCAATCAAATGGCTCGTCCGACGGGGCTCGGCGAAAGGCTTCGGCTACGGCCTGCCTGCGCTCGAGCAGCTCGGCGAGCATTGCTCGATGACGGAGCGGCGCGCGGACGAGGCCGTCTGGCAGGTCGAGGAGCGTCTGAAATGTGCGTATCTCAAAGCGCATATCGGTCGCGAGTTCGACGTGCTCGTTGCGAGCATCGCGGCGTTCGGCCTGTTCGTGCGCGTTCACGAGCTGCAGATCGACGGCCTCGTGCACGTCTCCGGCCTGCCCGAGGACTATTATCATCGCGAGGCCGGCGGCTCGGTCCTCGTCGGTGAGCGCACGGGCAACCGCTATCAGCTGACGGATAAGCTCAGGGTCAGGCTCGTCAACGTCGATGTCAACGATCGCAAGATCGATTTTGTGCTTGCCGATACCGAGGCCGATACCGATAGCGACGCCAAAACCGGTCGACGGCGCCGACAACGGCGAGCGCGCCGTGGTTGAGCGCAAGCGGGGCAGGGGGCACTGGGTCTACGGCGTGCACGCCGTCAGAGCACTGCTCGAACGCCGGGCCGAGGACGTCGTCTCTGCGGCGCTGCTGCGCGGCTCGCGGGCGAGCACGTTACCGGACATCGAGCGCGAGCTCACCAAATGCAACATTCCCATCGAACATATGGATCGCGCTGCGCTCGACCGTCTTACGGCCGGCGGCACACACCAGGGCGTGGCCGTCAGGATTCACGGCACCGGTGAGATCGGCGTGCGCGAGCTCGAGGCCCTTGTCCTCGAGCGTGGCAAGGCACTGCGGCTACTCGTGCTCGACCAGGTGCAGGACCCGCGCAATCTCGGCGCCTGTCTGAGGACGGCCGACGCTGCGGGCGCCGACGCCGTCGTCGTGCCGCGGAGCCGTTCGGCGAAGCTCACGCCGGCTGCCGTCAAAGCTGCCGCGGGCGCGGCTGAAACCGTGCGACTGGCACGCGTGGCCAATCTGGCCTCGACGCTGCATTGGCTCAAGCAGGCCGGCGTGTGGATCGTCGGCGCCGACGCCGAGACACCGCGCAGCCTGCACGACGCGCAACTCGATGCGCCGGTTGCCATCGTCGTCGGCGGGGAGGGGCACGGACTCCGGCGGCTCACACGGGAGCTCTGCGACGAGATCGTAAAAATACCGCTGCGCGGCACCGTCGCGAGCCTCAACGTCTCGGTCGCTGCGGCAATCCTGCTGTTCGAGCTCGACCGCCAGATTCGCAGCCGCAGCCCGGCCCGTCGCCCGGCTTGAGGCGCAGCGCCGCGTGCAGTAGCATGCACGGCTCCTGACAATCCGTTCACTCCTTGCCTCACTGGCCGACGTGCTCAGGAGGCTATAACCCGAAAGGAGCACTCGTTGAGACACTACGAAGTCGTGTTTCTGGTCCACCCTGATCAGAGCGAACAAGTTCCCGCAATGCTCGAGCGCTACCGCAGCATGATCGAATCTGCGCAGGGCGTCGTGCACCGCGAGGAGGATTGGGGCCGCCGCCAGCTTGCCCATGCCGTCAACAAGGTCCACAAGGCCCATTACCTCATGGTCAATATCGAGTGTCCGCAGGAGACACTCAACGAGCTCGTAGGCGCGTTTCGTTTCAGCGATGCCGTGCTCAGGCATCTCGTCATCAAACGCGACAAAGCCATTACCGAGCCCTCACCGATGGCGAAAGAGCAAGAGGAAGAGAAAGCCAAGGAAGCGCAGGCTGCTGCTGCCGAGGCGGAGCGATCGAAGCGCGCCGAGAGGCCTCCGAGAGAAGAAGCTGCGCCGGCGACAGCTGCAGCCGAGAAGCCCGAGGCAGAGACGGTCACGCCCGCCCAGGCCGGGGCAGCGGAGACAGCGGCTGACGAAGCCGCGCCCGAGCCGGCTTCCGTGGGCGATGACGAGAACAGCGCGCCGGCCGACGCCGACGCTGCGACGGAGGAGAAGTAGTCATGGCACGGTATTTTCGACGCAAGAAGTTTTGCCGATTCACGGCCGAAGGCGTAGAGGAGATCGATTACAAGGATCTTGCAACGCTCAAGGCTTACATTACCGAGACCGGCAAGATCGTTCCGAGCCGCATCACGGGCACGAAGGCGCACTATCAGCGTCAGCTCGCTACTGCGATCAAACGCGCCAGGTTTCTGGCCCTGCTGCCGTATACGGATCAGCACTGAGCCGCGGCCGGTAGCGCACCGGACAACGCACTTGACGGTTTTCCTCCAATGGCTGCTACGGCGGCGCTACGCGCTGTTGATTCTCGCTATCGCCGTAGCGCCGATGGTGCCTATGCTCGCGGCGGCGTTGCTGGTATTCGAGACCATGCGCCGCGGTCCCTATCAGGGCCTCGTCAGCGCGGCGATTGCCGCGACGGGTGTGCTCGTCATCGGCGCAGCCGTCGGTACGAATGTCTTTTTCAATATGGTCGGTGTCGCGACGATGCTGTCGGGGGCCGCGCTCGGCGCCATCGTGAGCGCGACGCAGTCCCTGGCGCTCGCGTTTCAGGCCAGTCTGCTGTTATGCATCGCTTGCGTCACGGTTGCCGTATTCATCTGGCCGGATGCGACCGCTCTGATCGGGCCTCAGCTCGAAGCCGTCCTCGACGTCTTTCGCAACAACGGCGCCGCGCCCGAGCAGATCGAGGCGCTGAGTCAGCTCAGCGAAGTGTTCTTCGGCCTGTCCGCGGCGGTCGTGTTTGCGCAGCTCGTTGTGGCGCTCTTTCTCGGTTACTGGTGGGCGTGCCTCGTGAGCGCGCCCGGCAAGTTCGGTGCCGATTTTCGCGTCCTCAAGCTCGGTCGCATCCTCGGTATCCCGGCGACGCTCGTCATGGCCGTGAGCTTCTTTCTCGACGCGCGGCTCGTGCAGAATTTGTTTCCGCTCGTCTTATTCGGATTTTGTTTTCAGGGGCTTGCCGTCACCCATGCCTGGGCGCATGCTAAGCGATGGAATCCCGCTGCGTTGCTCGTGATGTATCTGTTGCTCGTGAGCCCGCTGACCGCTGTCGTGATCCTCGCGCTCGGATCTATGGGGCTGACGGACAATTGGATCAACCTGCGCTCGCCGTTGCGCACGGCGGCTTAGTTTATTTTTAGGAGTCGATGAATATGGATGTCATTCTGCTGGAGAAGATAGAAAACGTCGGCGGCATTGGTGATCAGGTTAACGTCAAGCCGGGATTCGCGAGGAATTATCTGCTTCCGCAGGGTAAGGCGACGCTCGCCACACCGGCCAATATCGCCAAGTTCGAAGCCCAGCGCGCCGATCTCGAGGCCAAAGCCCAGGCCGAGCTCGAGCGCGCGCAGGCGCGTGCGGCCAAGCTCGAAGGGCAGACGCTCACGATAACGGCCAACGCGGGCCCGGAAGGCAAATTGTTCGGCTCGATCGGCACGATCGACATCGCCGCGGCCTGTGAGGAGAAGCTCGGCACCGAGGTGGAGCGCGCCGAGATCAGGTTGCCCGACGGGCCGTTGCGCGTTGTCGGTGAGCACACGATCGAGCTGCATCTGCATATGGACGTCAACGTTCCGCTGACCGTCGTCGTCGAAGGCGATATCTCGGAACCGGCTCTCTCAGATGCCGCTGTGCCTGACGACAGCTCGGCAGAGGACGACGGCGGCGATACGCAGTGACCGAAGCTCGGGCACGAGACGAGTGTGCTAAGCTCGACTGAAGCGTGAGCTGTGCTGCATGGTCGAAGCGGTCGCAAAAACAAAACGAGGCGCAGAGCTAACCGATTCACTGCGATTGCCTCCACACTCGGTCGAGGCGGAGCAGTCGGTCCTCGGCGGGGCCATGCTGGTTCCTTCGTCCTGGGATCAGATTGCAGATGTCGTCGGTGCCGATGATTTTTATCGCGCGGATCACAAGCTGATATTCGCGGCCATCGGTGCGCTCAGCGAACGCGATCAGCCGCCCGATGCGCTCACGGTCAGCGAGCATCTCGACAGGCAAGGTCAGCTCGCTGCGGCGGGCGGATTGCCCTATCTGTCACAGCTCGTTCGCGACGTCCCGAGTGCGGCGAACGTGCGCGCCTATGCCAAAATCGTTCGCGAGCGGGCAATGTTGCGCCAGCTCATCGAGATCGGTCACTCGATTGCCGGTAGCGCTTACGACGAGGAAGGCCGCTCCGTAGCTGAGCTCGTCGATCTGGCCGAGCAACGCGTATTCGATATCGCCGATCGGGGGCAACGGCATGGACGCGGATTCAAATTGCTCAAAGACCTGACGTCGAGCACGCTCGATCGTATCGATCAGCTCTATCACTCGACCGAGGAGATCACCGGTATCCCGACGGGCTTTGACAAGCTGGACGAAATGACCGCGGGCCTGCAGCGAGGCGATCTGGCGATCATCGCTGGCAGGCCGTCCATGGGCAAGACGACGCTGGCCATGAACATTGCGGAAAACGCAGCCATCAGTCGCAAAGTTCCGACCGCTATCTTCAGCATGGAGATGTCTGCGGAGCAGCTGACGATGCGAATGATCGGTTCGATCGGCCTGCTCGACCAATCGCATCTGCGCACGGGCAGGCTGACTGACGAGGACTGGTCGCGAATCGACTCGGCCGTGTCGATGATGCAGGAAGCGCCCATTTTTATCGACGATGCGCCGGCTTTGACGCCGACAGAAGTTCGGGCCAAAGCGCGTCGGCTGAGCCGGGAATGCGGAGGGCTCGGGCTGATCGTTATCGATTATCTGCAGCTCATGCAGGTTGCGGGAACGAAGGAGAATCGCGCAACGGAGATCTCTGAGATTTCCCGATCGCTGAAAGCGCTGGCGCGCGAGCTCAACGTACCCGTGATTGCGCTCTCTCAGCTCAACCGCAGTGTCGAGCAACGAACCGACAAG
>JBFJXA010000094.1:0-8553 GCA_041623375.1 Gammaproteobacteria bacterium
CGATGCTGTATCGCACGCCGGCCTGTGCGGCCAGGTGCACGACGCGCTCGAATTTCTCGTTCGCGAACAGCTCCGCTATACCTAGCCGGTCCGTAAGATCGCGCTTCACGAAGCTGAAGCCCGGCTGCTTCTTGAGAATTTCCAGACGTGCGCGTTTGAGGTTGACGTCGTAGTAGTCGTTGAGATTGTCGAGCCCCACGACTGTGTCCCCGCGCTTGAGCAGGGCTTTGGCCGTGTGAAAGCCGATGAAGCCCGCGGCCCCTGTGACGAGGACTTTCACAAGCGTCCGTCCACATCGCCCTTTTTCAGAACGTGCTTGATATCGTAAACCACATGCGGATCGCGCCCGAATGCGTGAATGCCGTCTGCGCCTAGCGCACGGATCTCATCGTGCGCGACCGCGATTACGATCGCGTCGTAGCTGCCGTGCTCGGGCTCGGCGACGAGGCGTAAGCCGTACTCCTCGCGCACCTCGTCTGCGTCGGCCCACGGGTCATAGACCTCGACGTCGGCTGCAAAGCTCTCGAGCTCCTTGATCAGGTCGACGACCTTTGTATTTCGGACGTCCGGACAGTTCTCCTTGAACGTGAGCCCGAGCATGAGCACACGTGCAGCAGCCGGCAATATCGCCTTGCGAATCATCAGCTTGACGATCTCGGACGCTGCGTATGCAGCCATGTTGTCGTTCAGGCGGCGGCCCGCGAGAATCATCTGCGGGTGATAGCCGATCGCCTCGGCCTTGTGCGTGAGGTAGTACGGGTCGACGCCAATGCAGTGGCCGCCGACGAGTCCGGGCTTGAACGGCAGAAAATTCCATTTCGTCGCCGCCGCCGCGAGCACTTCCTCAGTATCGATGCCGAGCCGGTTGAAGATAAGGGCAAGCTCATTGACGAGCGCGATATTGACGTCGCGTTGCGTGTTTTCGATGACTTTAGCGGCCTCGGCAACCTTGAGGCTCTCGGCGCGGTGTGTGCCCGCCGTGACGATCGTTCGGTACAGCGTGTCGACGAATTCCGCGGTCGCGGGATTCGAACCCGAGGTGACCTTGAGTATCGTCGGCAGACTGTGCGCTTTATCGCCTGGATTGATCCGCTCCGGGCTGTAGCCGACGCCGAACTCTTCGTTAAGCTTTAGCCCCGACTCGCGCTCGAGAATCGGCACGCAGAATTCTTCCGTGCAACCCGGATAAACCGTCGACTCATAGATGACGACGTCGCCCTCACTGAGCACACGTCCGATAGTCTCGCTCGCCCGCGCGAGCGGCGTCAACACGGGCCGCTTAGTCTCTCCGATGGGCGTCGGCACGGTGACGACATAGACATTGCATGCCTCGAGTGCTGCTGCATCGCTCGTGTAGCTCAGGTGGACCGCCTCACTCAACTCATCGGCCGTCGTCTCTCGTGTGGAGTCGTAGCCGCGCTCGAGCTCGGCGATTCGTTTGTCCTTGACGTCGAAGCCGACGGTCGGGTAGCGCTTACCAAATTCCACGGCCAACGGCAGGCCCACATAGCCCAGGCCGATTACCGCGATTTTGACGTCGTCGAGTGTGCGCATGCGGGTATTTTACGGGAACGCTGTAGACGATAACCGTGTCCGCGTCGCAGTCGGGCACCCAGCACGCCTGCGACGGTCGGGGTCAATCTCGGGCTCTGAGCCGGTCCACGTACACGATGCGTCGATTCATGATGCGGGCGCCGCTGCTCGGTCGGCCTCAGCTCTGCGTCGGAGTGAAGCCCTCCGGCTTGATGATCAGCAAATCGCAGGGCAAACGGTCCAGCACGCGCTCAGCCGTGCTGCCGAGAAACACGCGATCGAGACCTCGCCGCGAGACGGCTCCCATGACGACGAGATCGACCTTCTCGTCCTCGACGAGCTGCGGCAGCCGCTGATGCGGCAGGCCCTCTATCAGATGTGTCTGGTCCTCCGGTAGCGAGTACGGCTTGACGAACTCCGCGAACGCTTTGCGGTGCTCGGCCTCGACTTCCTCGCTGAGATCGACGATGGGCGCGCCCTCGGGCACGCTCATCGGCTGCGGTAAAGGATAGGTATGCACGATATGCAGCTCCCCGCCCATGGCTTCGGTAAGCTCCTGCGCCGCCGTCACGAGCTTGTGATCGAGCTCGGCAGGCTTGTCGTGCTCGTGCAGCGGATCGACGGCGACGACGATCTTCGGTTTCTGCGCGATCTCGTCGGGCTTGACCAGGTACAAAGGCGCGGGACATTCACGAATCAGGTGCCAGTCGGTGTTCGACAATATCGTGCGCTTGAGCACGTTGTGGAAGTGCGTGTCCTTCGTCACGAGCCAGGGCTTGGACTGGACGACCTTGCGCACGAGCGCCTCGCCGAGCGGGTGGTCCCAGGCGACGTCGAAGCTGACATCGATCCCGTCCGAGCGCAGCGGCGCGGCAAGCTCTTCGAGCATCTTCCTGAGAATGCCAACGAGATGGTCCCGGGCGTTCTCGGTCTGCTTGACCCAGACGGCGGACGTGTGCCCCGCGTTGATGGCCGCATCGAAGTCGCAGATGAACAGCTCGAGCGCGGCCGAGCAGTCCTTCGCAAGCCTGGCGGAGTGATCGACGACCGGGTGAGTGTCAGCCGTCGGATCGACGATAACGAGAATGGTTTTATCAGCCATGCGCTTAACCTTCTGTGGATTCAGCGATTGATGCTAGTTACGGGCTACCGGCCCCACAATTGAGGAATACCCCTAGTTGATCGGTCTCGCGAAGAAGTCGAAGAAGATCCAGAAAATCACGGTCGAGACAACCAGCGTACCGAGCATCACGGGCGAGCCCTTCCTGAACCAGAGCCCCGGCGTAATTGCGAGGCTGCGGTCGTTCTCCTCACGCGCGAGGCGCTCGGAGATCGTCACGATGAAGACGTTCGCCGTCGAACCGATATGGGTGCCGTTACCGCCGAGACCCACGCCCATGGCAAGACCCCACCAGAGCGGCGCAACGTTGATGCCCTGCTGCTCCATGCCGAGGATGATTGGGATCATCGCCGCCGTGAACGGAATATTGTCGATCGCCGCCGACAGGAACGCGCCGACCCACATCAGAATGATCGTGGCGGTGACGAGGTCCGCCTCGACGAACGGCGTGATGAACGAGCCGACCCACTCGAGGAACTGGCTATGCTCGACGCCACCGACCACCATGAAAAGCCCGATGAAGAACATCAGGAGTGTGATCTCCACGTGTTCCATCGCATGATCCATGACGACGTGCCGCGACGTCAGCACGAGCGCAGACATGCCGAGCACGGCCACGAACCAGGGCTCCCAGTGCAGCGCAGTGTGCAGCATGAAAAACACGACCATGATGCAGAGAATAATGACCGAAGCCTTCCAGAGCCGTGCATCGGGAATCTCGGGCACGACGTGCTCCGTGTCGGCCGGCGTCTCCGCGAGCTCCTTCTTGAACAGGAACTTGAGCATGATCAGGCAAACGAGCCACGCGACCAGCGTGATGGGGCCCATCGTCAACACGAAACGGTTGAAGCTAATTTCGGCCGCCGAGCCGATCATGATGTTCGGCGGATCGCCGACGAGCGTTGCAATGCCGCCCGTGTCGGATAACAACGCTGCGGCGAGCAGGTACGGAATCGGAGACACCTTCATGGCCCTCGCGATCAGTATGATCAGCGGCCCGAAAATGACGACCGTCGTGACGTTATCGAGAAGCAGCGACAGTACGGTCACCGCCGTGCCGAGCATGGCCAGCATGAGGTAAAGCCGGCCCTTGCTCATCGCTGCGATCTTGTAGGCGATCCACTGGAAGCCGCCGGTCGGGATCATGATGGAGACGATCGTCATCATCGCGGCGAGTAAGAAAATCACGTTCCAATCGACGGCCCCGAGCGCGTCCTCGGGCGAGTAAAAACCGAAGATCTGTCCGACGATGATCATCGCGACGGCGCCGGCCGCGGCAACCTTCGAGCGCTCCATGTGATGGATCTGCTCCGTGAAGATCGCAACAAAGGTAATGACCAGGACGATCCCCGAAGCGATCATCTCAGTCGTTAATGCGTATTCCTCCATCGCGTCTGTCTCCCCTCTTTTGGTTCTCGGGCGCTGCAGGCAAGGCGCGCAAGCTTAGCCTGTCGGCAGCGCTACTGCAAAGCCGCCGCCACGCATGTTCAGCAAGAATCGGGCTCGTCGCCCGCTTGCCCCCCCTGGGCTTCCCAGAGGGCGCGCGAACCGCATTTCTCGCCGATACGCGCGAGCATCGCTGCGTGCAGGGCCTGTTCCCGGGTATCGGCTCTGCGCACCGTCAGTTGCAGCCCCGCACGGTCGATTCGTTTGATCGTGAGCTCGGTCGGTTGCGTGACGTCGGTCTGCCCACCGAGCGACAGGCTCGCCTGGCCGCCCGTCATCGCAAGATAGACCTCGGCCAGGATACGCGCGTCGAGCAACGCCCCGTGCAGATCGCGCTCGGAGTTGTCGACTTCGTAGCGCTTGGCCAACGCATCGAGGTTGTTGCGCTGGCCGGGATGCAGCCGGCGAGCCAGCGCGAGCGTATCGAGGACGCTGCATTGCTCGCGAATATCCGAGGGTTGGCCATCGAGCCGTGCGAGCTCGTGATTCAGGAACGCCACGTCGAAGTCGGCGTTGTGGATCACGAGCTCGGCACCGCTGACGAACTCGAGAAACTCCTCGGCAACGTCCGCGAAGAAAGGCTTGTCCTCGAGAAAATCGTTGTCGAGCCCGTGAACCTCGAGCGCACCGGGATCGACGGCCCGCGCCGGGTTGATGTACCGATGGAAGTTGTTTCGGGTCGGGCGGCGGTTAACGAGCTCGATGCCACCGATTTCGATAATGCGGTGCCCAGCTTCGGGCTCCAGACCCGTCGTTTCCGTATCGAGTACGACCTGGCGCATCGACACCTCCGCTGTGCGCAACGATAACGAAACCTTATCTTGCCACAGACACGAGGACAGTGACCTTTAATTCGGAACCTGTCTGTCGCGGGAGCCGAATCAAAGGTCATTGTCCCTGTTGCGCGTCCTCGAGCCCTCTGTTCGCGAGCGCATCGGCTCGCTCGTTCTCGGGATGGCCGGCATGCCCCTTGACCCAGTGCCAGCGTACCTCGTGCTCGGCGACGACCTCGGCCAAGCGGCGCCAGAGATCCTGATTCTTGACGGGCTTGCGATTGGCCGTGCGCCAGTCGCGCGCAATCCACCTCGGCAGCCACTCGGTGATCCCGCTGCGGACGTAGACGGAGTCCGTGTAGAGATCGACCGAGCACCGCCGCGACAGCGCCTCGAGCGCGCGTATGGCCGCGGTCAGCTCCATTCGATTGTTGGTCGTATCGCCCTCGCCGCCGCTGAGCTCGCGCTCGTTATCGCCGTAACGCAGAAGCACGCCCCAGCCTCCGGGGCCGGGGTTGCCGCGACACGCCCCGTCGGTGAAAGCCTCGACGCGCTTCATTGTCGGAGTCGAGACTCGCTCGTGCGTGCGCTGGGCTCGACGAGGCCGCCGACGGCTTTGAGCCTGGGCTGCTGCCAAAGCGGCCGGATCGGCGTCAGCGGATGCACGCACTTGCGCGCCTTGAGCAGAAATCCTGCGCTCAGGAATGGCAACCAGCGTCCGATTGCGCTGTCCTCCGGTAACCGCCCGAAGCGACGCAATCGTTCGACGGGCAGGCCGTGGCAATAGCGCTGCCGGCGCCCAACCTCGTAATGCAGCAGCTCGAGCCAGTCGCGCAGCCGCCTTTCGCCTATCATGCGCCGCTGCCCCGCCGGATAGCCGCGGGGTGAGAGCGCGTGGCGCAGGCCCCAGAGTCCGCCGGGCTTGAAGCTCAACGTCACGAGATGTCCGTCAGCGCGGAGGATGCGATCGACCTCGCGCAGCAACGCATGCGGGGAGTCCGTGAGCTCCAACGTGTGCGGCAACAGCACAGCATCGACGCTGTCGCTTGCGATGGCGAGTCTGCCCGGTTCCGTAATCAGATCCGCGTCCGTTTCGTCGCGCCAGCCGATCAGGGCGCGACGCTGCGTGCGGGCATATCGCAGGAACGACTCTGCGGGCCCCCAGGCGCCGATCTGCAGCAACTGTTCGCCGAATACGGTCTCCAGCGCTCGGCGCACCAGGCGCTGCTCGGCAGCCAGGCAGCGCCTCCCCAGGGGCGTTTCGAACCATGCGTTCGACGGTTTGAGACCGTGGGAGTCCACGCCGACCACTGTCTCGCAGCCGATCTGCCCAGTCAACGACGAAGTGCGCGAAAGCCCGGCTCGGGCGTTCTCGCAACAGCGCGTTCGTTTGCCCGGCGCCGGTCGCTTCGTCCACCTGGGGCCGCGTCAGCGCAACGAGCGGGTCTCTTGGCACTCGGGCCGCCGATCCGTAGGATAAGGGCCCTCGTCGCTCCGCCAGCGCAGATGAACAAGAAGAACGAACGTACGCATGCGCCTGCGCGCAACCTCCGGTCGGTCCTGGCGCCCGCAGCGCTCGCCTGCGCGAGCATGCTTCTGGCCGCGTGCAGTCATGTCGCCGTCGAGTCGCGAGCCGACGTGCCTGGCGCCGAGCCCGCTGCGAGCCACGCGGCCGACGAGCGCCCGGGGCTGTGCGCGGCCGACCCCGCCTGGCTCGGCGCAGGCAGAACTGCGGCGCTGGAGCTGCCCGCGCCCGCGCCGGTCCTCGATCTCATCGGCAGGATTCGCACAGGCTTTGCACTCGGCCGTCATCGCGACGCCGCCGTGGAACGCGAGCTCGACTGGTACGCGCGTCACCCGGCGTACCTCGGGCGGGTCTTCGCCCGCGCCGAGCGATACCTGTTTCACATCGCCGCGGCGCTCGAGGATCGCAGCATGCCGCTCGAGCTCGCGCTCTTGCCGGTCGTCGAGAGCGCGTTCGACCCGTTCGCCTACTCGCACGGTCGTGCGGCTGGGCTCTGGCAGATAATTCCGGGCACAGGCCGGCGACTCGGCCTGCGGCAAAACTGGTGGCACGACGGCCGCCGCGACGTCATCGAATCGACGCGCGCGGCGCTGGATTACCTGCAGGCGTTGCACGAGCAGTTCGACGGCGACTGGCTGCTGGCCGTCGCCGGCTACAACTCCGGCGAGGGTAACGTCGCGCGCGCGCTGCGCCGCGCACGCGAGGCCGGAACCGGATTGGATTTCTGGAGCATCCGCGCCGACCTGCCACGCGAGACGCGCACCTACGTGCCGAGGTTGCTCGCAATCGCGGCGCTCGTTGCCGATCCGGCAGGACACGGCATCGAGCTTCCCCATATCCCCGATGCGCCCTATTTCGCAATCATCAACACCGGCGGACAGATCGACGTTGCGCTGGCCGCGGAGCTCGCCGAGATCAGCACCGACCGCCTCTACGAGCTCAACCCCGGCGTCAACCGCTGGGCAACGGATCCCGAGGGCCCGCACCGATTGCTCGTGCCTGTCGCGAGCACGCTGAGTTTCGCCAGCGGGCTTGCCCGACTCGGCGCGCGCGAGCGGGTTCAGTGGACGCGTCACCGCATTCGCCCCGGCCAGAGCCTGATCCGAATTGCGCAGCGGTACGGCACGACACCCGAGGTCATTCGGGAGGCCAACGGGCTTAGCGGGAACACCATACGCGCGGGACAGCATCTCATGGTCCCGCATGCCGTCAAGAGTCTCGACGCATACACGCAAAGTGTCGAGGCGCGCACGGCTCGCCGCCAGGCGCAAGCGCGCTCGGGACAACGTTACGAGCACGCGGTGCAGCCCGGCGAGACGCTATGGGCCATCGCGCGTCGCTACGGCGTCTCGACGCGCGATCTGGCCACCTGGAATGCGATGGCGCCGGGTGATGTGCTGAGCGTCGGTCGCGAGCTCGTCGTCTGGTCGTCCAAGGCCGTCGGCACCATCGCGGCCAATGCGGATCGCATTCGCCGTCTGACCTACACCGTGCGCCGAGGCGACTCGTTGTCGCGAATCTCGACCCGGTTCAGGGTCACTGTCGCAGATCTCCTGCAGTGGAACACGAGCATATCCGCTGACCGCTATCTGCAGCCCGGACAGCAGCTCACGGTCTACGTCGACGTCACCGAGCAATCCACGTAAAGCCAGGAAAATAGAAATGGGATTTCTTGCAGACAAACGCGCGGTCATCGTCGGACTTGCGAGCAATCGCTCGATTGCCTGGGGCATCGCCCAAGCACTCAGAGCGCAGGGCGCGCAGCTCGCTTTCAACTATCAAACCGAGAAGCTCAAGGGTCGCGTCGAGAAGATGGCTGGCGAGCTCGATAGCGACATCGTGCTACCGCTGGACGTCGCCGACGATTCGCAAATCGACGCGTTCTGCGACGGCATCGCGAAACGCTGGGATGGCTTCGACATCCTGATTCATTCAGTCGCCTACGCACCCGCAGATCAGCTCGAGGGCCGCTACCTCGATGCCGTCAACCGCGAAGGGTTCCGCGTCGCGCACGACATCTCGAGTTACAGCTTCGCGGCGCTCGCGAAAGCCGCACGGCCACTGATGACGGATCGGCAAGCGTCGCTGTTGACGCTGACCTATCTCGGCGCAGTTCGGGCTTTGCCGAGCTACAACGTCATGGGTCTCGCCAAGGC
>JBFJXA010000095.1:0-8518 GCA_041623375.1 Gammaproteobacteria bacterium
GCAGCTGCAAGGCACGGTCTACGAGCCGTTCATCGGTCCGGACGATCCGCCCGCGATCGAGAAAAACAGCGACACGATGGCGCAGTTTCGCGATCAGCTTCGCGAGTATTACTACGACCCGAGCCGTTATTCGACCTACCTGGAGCAGCTCGGCGTCGAGTATCCGCAGCTCGAACGACCCTGACGAGTCCCATGCCCGCGGCTGACGTCGCCGTTGCGCCCGGTCAATACGGGAGCAGGTAGAGCGCGATCGCGAGAAACGGCACGAGCAGAATCATCATCGTGATCGCGTAGCCGAACATGTCGCGGGCGCGTAAGCCCGTGATCGCGAGCAACGGAATCGCCCAGAACGGGTTCAACAGATTCGTATGCGCGTCGCCGACCGCATAGCTCGCAATCGTCTGACCGTAAGGAATACCGAGCTCTGCGCTCGCGAGCATCATCGGGCCTCCGACGATTGCCCACTCACCGCCGGCGGACGGCACGAAGATATTCATCGCGCCGCCCGTCAACCAAGCGATGACGGGAAACGTTGCAGGCGTTGCGATCGACAGCAGTGACTCGGTCATCGTGTCGACGAGGCCCGTGCCGGTCATGATGCCGATGATGCCCGCGTAGAACGGGAAGAGCAGGATGACGCCGGCGCTGCCCTGCACGGCATCGTGAAACTCCTTCTGATAGCTCGTGGGGCTCATGAATAACAACATGCCGACCATGAGAAAACCGAAATTGAGAACGTTGAGATCGAGTGCGCCGAGACCCTGCGTGAAGAATGTTCGCACGAACAGCACGAGACCCGTCAACGCGATGATGCCGCCGAGAATCCGGCTGTTGTCGATGCGATCGGCGATCGTTCGTTCGCGCCCGGCCTCCGGTACGGGGATGTGCTCGACGCGGGCTTCCGTCTGTGCGTCGGAGATATCGACGTACCGTTCGATACCACGGCAGTTCCGGTTCGGCGGGCACAGCAGATAGAGCATCAGCGAGGCATAAACGAGGGCCAGTGCCGTCAGGATCAGCGGGTAGGGGTGAAACACCCACTCGGTCGCTGGAATGATGCGGTCGACGAATCCGAGTCGCATCAGCGCGTTGTCGGCCGTCGCCTGCAGTAAGCCGGCCGAGCTCGACAAGCCCCAGCCCCAGGTCAGGCTCATGCCCATGTAGCCTGCGACGGCCAGCAGCGGATAGTGCACGGCCATGCCGTCGGTGTGCGCACGCTTACCCATCTCACGGACGAGAATGGCGCCGAAGATGAGTCCGAGCCCCCAGGATATCCAGCCCGTCAGCATCGACCCGATGCCGACGAGCACCACGGCCTGACGGCCGCTTCGGGGTAGGCGAACGAGTGCGAGAATGAGCCTGCGCACGCGCTTGTGATACGCGACGACGTTCGCCGTCACGAGGATGATCACCATCTGCATCGCGAACTGGAGCAGATTCCAGAACCCGCCATACCACGACGAGGTGATCTCGGTGATGCCCGAGCCCTCCGACAGGACGGCCGCGATTGCAGCAACGTAGGTCAGCAGTATCGCGAACAAAAACGGATTTGGCATCCAGCGCTCGACTCGGTCGGCGATTGCCTCACCGAGCTTTTGGACGGGTGTGAGCGTCGGTTCCTGGTTCTGTTCCTCGGTCGTCATCGATCCTTCCCCCCCGGCGCGTCTCGCCCAGCCGTGCGAGAGAGTATAGGAAATTCCGTGTGAGCACGATGGTGGGCACCCCCGCTGCCCTTGACACAAATTGCGGATGGTCATAGCTTTTGTAGCGTTCGTTGACCGGCCTTTCCCTTCGAGGAGCTTCTCATGCGCGCACTAGCTGTGTTTGTAGCGGCGATTACCCTGACCGTCGGTGTTGCATCGGCCCAGGCTCAAACGCGATCGCTTCAGGTTTACGTCGTCGACGTCGAAGGCGGCAACGCAACGTTATTCATCGGCCCGACGGGCGAGTCCGTGCTCATCGACACGGGTAACGGCGGTGCCAACGCCGCACGCGATGCGGGACGCATCCTCGCTGCGGCCAGGGACGCCGGTCTGACGCGGATCGATCATCTCATCACGACCCACTGGCACGGGGATCACTTCGGCGGCATGGCCGAGCTCGCAGGCAATATCCCGATCGGGGCGTATTACGATGCCGGCCCGTCCGTGCAGGGCCAGCCGAACACGGTCGCGTTCCTCGCGGACGTCTATCCGGGGCTCGTCGCAGAGGCGTCGCGGACCATCGTCGATCCCGGCGACACGATCCCGCTCGACGGTGTGGAATGGACGATCGTCACGGCAGGCGGCGATGTGCTCGAGTCCAACCTGCGGGGCGGTGGAGGCCGCAATCCCTACTGCGCGAGCTTCGAGCCACAGGGACCCGATACGGGCGAGAATGCCCAATCTGTCGGCAGCCATATCCGATTCGGCGAATTTACGGCTCTGCACCCCGGAGACATTACCTGGGACGTCGAGGGTGCGCTGATGTGCCCGGAGAATCACATCGGCACAGTCGACGTGCTGTTCGTCGGACACCACGGGCAGGGACCCGCCTCGCCGGTCGGGTCGAACACGCCGCAGCTCGTCAATGCGGTGGCGCCACGCGTATCGATCATCAACAACGGCACGCGCAAGGGCGGCCAGCCGGAGTCGATGAGCGTCATTCTGAACTCGCCGGGACTCGAAGACGTCTGGATGTCGCACTTCTCGCTCCTCGGTGGTCAGGAATACACGGTGCCTGGCATATTCATCGGGAATACCTTCGATCAGCCGCTCGATGCCATGCCGGTCGCGCCGCTGCCGGGGACGCGCGACACCTGGCCGGAGCCTCCCGCGCACAACGGCACCGCCTACTGGTTCAAGGTGACGGCCATGGAAGACGGTACGTTCACGGTGACCAACACGCGCAACGGCTTCAGCAAGACGTATCGTCCCTGAGCGCCGCCGGTAATCTCGCCGGAACAGGCCTAGATAGCCCGTAGCCGAGCGCGTGTATCGCGCTCGGCGCCGCAGCGGCCGAGCCGCCGGATTCGTCCGGGTGTATGATCAGAAGTTCTATGCCTCGACAGGGCGTGACGCCCCGCCGGAGCGGTCGAACAACGGGGGCGCCAATGGCAAGTTTTACGATCAACGGGCAGCTCGTCGAGGTCGATGCGGATCCGCGCACACCGTTGCTATGGATCATTCGCGAGCATCTGAAGCTCACGGGCACCAAGTTCGGCTGCGGCGTCGGCCAATGCGGTGCTTGTACCGTGCACGTTGACGGCGAGGCGAATTTTTCCTGCCTGCTCACCGCTGCCGCCGTGGAGGGCCGCGAGATCACGACGATAGAAGGGCTCGACCCCGCGTCCGATCATCCACTGCAACGGGCGTGGGTCGAGGAAGAGGTTCCGCAGTGCGGTTACTGTCAATCGGGTCAAATCATGCGTGCGGCCGATCTACTCGCGAAGAACCCGAATCCCACGCGCGAGGAGATCGTCGAGCACATGAGCACGAATCTCTGCCGTTGCGGCACCTACAGCCACATCATCCGCGCGGTCCAGCGCGCGACACGGGAGGCTTGAGATGAGCAGACCGCTGGACGCGCACGTTGATGCACCGGCGAACCGCCGTGAGTTTCTCAAGGGTGTCGGTAGCTTGACGCTCGTCATCGGCTCGTCGGGATTGATGTCGGCGTGTTCGCGCGAGCAAGCCGAGCAGATGCGCTCGGCAGCGCAGCAGACCGAGATCGAGCCCAACATCTGGGTCACGATCGCCTCCGACGACACCGTAACGATTCAATTCCCGGCTACGGAAATGGGGCAGGGCTCCTCGACGACGCTACCGCTGATACTCGCGGACGAGCTCGACGCGGACTGGAACAATGTCGTCGTGGAGACGGTGTCCGTGCACGATGAGGCGTACGGCAACCCGTTTTTCCAGAACATGCTCTACACGGCAGGCAGCCTCACGGTGCAGGCTTACTTCGAGCCGCTCAGGCGCGCGGGCGCGCAAGCGCGCAAGCTGCTCGTGCAATCCGCCGCCGACGAGTGGGGTGTGCCGGCCGCGGACCTCGTCACGGAACCGAGCGTCGTCGTGCATCCGGCCTCCGGCCGGCGCCTCAGTTATGGTGAGCTCGTCGGGCGAATACCCATGCCTGCGACGCTGCCCGAGGCCGATGACGCCGACCTCAAGCCTTACGGCAGTCACCGTTACTTGGGAAGAGACGTTCCGCGGCGCGACGTGCCGGCCAAGTCCGACGGTACGGCCGAGTTCGGAATCGACGTTCAGGTTCCCGGCATGGTCTACGCATCCGTGCTGCGCGCGCCCGTCGAGGGCGAAGCGCCCGTGGCTATCGACGACGCTGGCGCGCGCGCGATCGATGGCGTCACAGACATCGTCCCGCTGCCATGGGGCGTTGCCGTCGTCGCCGAGACGTACGAGGCGAGCAAGTGGGGCAAAGAGGCGCTCGAGGTCACGTGGAGTGAGACCTCTGAGTTTCGTACCGCGGAGCTCGATGCAGATCTCGATGACTATGCCACTCGAGCCGAAAACCTGTCGCAGGGCGGTACGGCGTGGCGCTCGGCCGGCGAAGTTGCCGCAGCCATTGACGGTGCGGCCGAGATCGTCGAGGCCAGATACCGGACGGATCCGGCCTACCACGCGCAGATGGAGCCGATGAATGCCACGGTCAACGTGACCGAGAACGGCAAGGCTGCCGAGATCTGGGTCAGCACGCAGACGCAGAGCCTGTCGATTCTCGGCGCCGCGGAGTTTCTCGAAACGACACCGGACAAGATCACGCTGCATCCGATGTTGATCGGCGGCGGTTATGGTCGGCGAACGCTGCGCCGGCAAAAGTACGTCGAGGATGCATTGCTCGTATCGAGGGCCATCGGTCGGCCGGTCAAGGTCATCTGGACGCGTGAGGATGACGTCAAGGACGGCACGTTCAGGAACGCCTCGGCGCAGTACCTGCGGGCCGGCTTCGACGAGGACGGCCGACTCGTGGCCTGGCATCATCGCGTCGCGGCGCCGCGCGTGCTCGAGTACATGAATCCACCTCGCTGGGAAGCCGCCAACGGCCGCGACGTTATCGCGATGCTCGGCTCGGAAAGCTCGCGCTATGACATCCCGAATTTTCTCGCTGAGCACGTAATCACGAATCGCCGCTCCAGAGTCTGCGCGTGGCGCGGCGTCGCAACGAGCTACACGAAATTTGCGGCCGAGTCCTTCGTCGACGAGCTCGCGCATGCGCGAGGCATCGATCCGCTCGAGTTTCGCATGCAGCTCTGTCACGACAATCCTCGCGCGCTCGGCGTTCTCGAGGCGGCTGCCGAGATGGCCAATTGGGCCCGCCCGCGGGAGAACACGGCGCTCGGGCTGGCGCTTGCGGGTTACAGCTCGACTTTCGCGGCGGGAATCGCCGAGATCTCCGTCGACACTGTCAGCGGCGCAATTACGGTGCACAACTACTGGCTTGCCGCGGACGCGGGCTATCTACTCGCGCCGAGCAACTCCGAAGCGCAACTCGAGGGCAACGTCATCTTCGGTATCAGCAATGCGCTCCGAGAGCGGATCGATATCCGCGGCGGGCAAGTCGTGCAGTCGAATTATTATGACTACCCCATCATGCGCATGAACGAAGTCCCGAACATCGAAGTGCGTGCGATCTCGACGAACAATCCGCCGACGGGTATGGGCGAGATCGGACTCGCATCGACGGGTGCAGCTCTTGCCAATGCCGTGTTCGCCGCCACGGGCGCGCGCGTTCGGCATCTGCCGCTGATTCCTGCGCGTGTGCAAGCGGCGCTTCAGGCGTAGCTGCTCAGCGTTCCTGAAGAGCGCGCTCCTGTAGGCGCCAAAGCCTGCTCGGATAGAACGCAGACAGCTCGTCGAGTCGGCCGGCCATCCGGTTGGTCCACCGTCTCATGATCTGCGGTGCGAGTCCCCAGACCATATCGGCATCGACGGGTCCGTCGACGCGCTCTCGATTCCGGATTCGCACCAATAGCTCGTCGCTCATGCTGTCGCGCAGCTCCACCGTCAGATACGCCTCCCAGATCCAACGGACGGAAACGACGTTGTTGCCGGCAAGGTTAGGCGGTACGCCCGTCGTCACGTCGGTCATGAAGGCGCGCACGAGAACGACGTCGCGGCCGAGCTCATCGGCGACGTCGAAGGCGCGCTGACGCGCCATCGCATCGCGAAAAGCCTCGCCGAACGTCGCCCGCAGCCGCTCTTGGATGATTTCGCTGACCGGAAACACCGAGCGGTTTCTGTCAGCCCACGCATTCTTCGATGGCGCCTCCATCTCGCGGAATAAGACGACCGTCGGCATGATGAACGCTCGCGAATAAAGCGATAGGTCAGCATCCGGTCGGAGCCACGTATTGGCCATCAGAGCCGGATCGACGCGATGAAGCCCGTCCGCTGAGATCTCTACGTCGGAAACCGCGACGTCCTCTTCGGCTTGGGCACGGATGCCGCTGCTGTGCCCGGCGATGACCAGCACGCTCGAGAAAAACGCTGTTCGAACGAAATCGCCTCTACGCATCGCACTGTCTCACCGCAGCGACCGCCTATCGCAGCACCATACTGCGGCCTGGAGTCGCTTGCATGTTGCCGCGCGCGCTCGCATCGTGCGAGCGCTCACTCGAGCGCTCACTGGTTCGACATCAGCGTCTCATAGATGCCGATAACGTTGCCGGCGCGGGAATAGTCATACTCGATGAGATGATCGTAGTCCTCCATGAGAATCGTCGCGACGAGCTCGTCTTTACTCTTGCCTTCAGCGATGCCGGCAGTGACGGCAGCAAGAAGGTCTTCCATGTAGCGTCGCTGCTCGATGACGTCCGCCTTCGTGCCGGGAAGCTCGTGCCCGGGGGAAATGATGTCGAAGTCGAGTTGCTCGACGCGGCGCAGCGACTCGAGCCAATCCGGGAAAAAACCGCCGTATAGCGTCGTGCGCGGCGGACGCTTGGGCGTCAAGAAGTCGACCGTGTAGATTATCCGTTCCTCCGGAAACAGCACGACGGTCATGTCGTCGGAGTGATTGCGTCCCGTGTAGTGAAGCTCGACGGTCTTGCCGCCCAGCGTGATCGTTGCCTGATCTGTGTAATAGACATCCGGCGGAACCTGCTCGCCGCCAAACTGTCGTTCCCACATCTCCGACCAGCTCAACGCGCCGTCGGCGTTCGTGTCCAGCCTGTCGAACGCGTTGTAGTAGGCGGAGCCTTCGGTCTCGGGTCGTTGCAACAGCCCGTCGCCGTTCGTATCCCAGAGCCGATCGCGTGGCGGCAGCGGTGCATCGGACGCTGGCTTTTGCAGGTTGCGGCGCATGTTCTCGTGGCCGATGAACGTAGCTGTCTCGGCGAACGCTTCGCCGCCGCTCGCATGATCGTTGTGGGCGTGGCTGTAGATCACATAGCGAACGGGCAGTCCGAAGCGCTCGTCGAGTTGCGGTTTGAGCCATGCCGATGCCTGCGAGTTCGTCGGATCGACGAGGATGATGCCGTCCGGCGTCACGAGAAACATGCCGAAATGCCGGACGTCGCGAAATCGGTAGAGATCGCCGGTGACGTGAATGATCTCGTTTCTCGGTAGACCTTCGCCGGAGCCGAAGCCTTGTTGCCCCTGGGCCGTCTGAGCCAGCCCGCAGGCGCTCCCGAGCAACACGGCGATACAGAGTTTCTTATTGTTCATTACGTATCCTCGTCCGTTTTACCGTTGAGATGCAGTTTGCGACGGCCGGCGACCAACTGCAACGCTCGCCTCGGTTGCGAGCGGCGGTGTGCTCGTCGTCACCGACGCGCTAGCCATGCATTGCCTTGCTATCATCCGGCGCTTGTGCCCGGTCGCGCATACCGTAGTCTCGAATCACGGCGGCGATCCGTAGCCGATAGTCCGAGAAGATGGCATCCCGGCCCGCCTGCTGTGCCTGTCGGTGCTCGGCAACGTTTCGCCAGGCCTGCACGGCGTCCTCGTCGCGCCAGTACGACAGCGAAAGAATCTTGTCCGGGTTAACGAGACTCTGAAAGCGTTCGATCGAGATAAATCCGTCGAGATCCTCGAGCATCGGGCGTAGACTCGCGGCGATATCGAGATACTCGTCGGTTCGCCCGGGAGCGGGCTCGACCTCGAAAATGACAGCGATCATGGCTGAATCTCCAGTCGGCCGGTAGCGTGCCAGGTCACGAGATCCGAGCGACCGCACTGGCCGTCAAGGTTTTCTCGAGCGGCCCCCGGTCAGCGCAGCTCGCGAATGAATACGGGCATGTCGGTCACCGGGGGCCTGACTGGAATCTGGCACATCATGTCGGTGACGTGTCCACGGTGATAATTCGAGTGCGTGACGACATGCAGCAGAATCTCGTTTCGCGTCATCGATCCCTCGCCACCGTCGATGAACTCGAAATCGACGACCGAGTCGCCTTGCTCGGGGCTCAGCTTTCCGGCGTAGTCGATGTACCAATCGTCGATCTGCCGCTGCGCATTGCCGAGCTCGGTCACATCGGTGAAGAGCTCCGGACGCCGCGTTGTGAAGCCATGCTCTCGGC
>JBFJXA010000096.1:0-8479 GCA_041623375.1 Gammaproteobacteria bacterium
GGGCCCGTGTCGTTCATGAGCATTTGGGATGCGATGTGCGGTGCGTTGACGTCGACCGGCTCGCGCCGCGGGGCAATGATGGGGACGTTGCGCTGCGATCATCCGGACGTTCGTGCGTTCGTCAACGCCAAGCGTTCGGCCGGTGTGCTGACTAACTTCAACCTATCGCTACAGGTTACGGATGAGTTCACGGCCGCAGTCGCCGCCGAGCGGCCAGTGCCGTTGTGCTTTCCGCTGGCAGGAAGCGAAACAGCCGCACAGATGCGTTCTCTGCGTTGGCCCGGTGCGGATGTCGAGCTGCCGTGCCGCGTATTCGCCGCCGTGAGTGCACGCGAGCTCTGGAACGAGATCATGGATGCGGCGTACGAGACGGCCGAGCCCGGGGTCCTGTTCGTCGATCGCATCAACCGGCTAAACAACCTGTATTACCGCGAGCACATTACGACGACGAACCCCTGTGGCGAGATCCCGCTACCGCCGTATGGCGCCTGTGTGCTCGGATCACTGAACCTGACTACGTTTGTTCACGAACCGTTCTCGCGCGGCGCGCAACTGCAGCTCGAAGCGCTCGAGCACGCTGCTGCCGTGGCGACGCGCTTTCTCGATGACGTCATCGACTGCTGTCAGTTTCCTTTGTCAGAGCAACGCGATCAAGCACAAGGCGCGCGGCGCATCGGTCTCGGACTAACCGGGCTCGCCGATGCGCTCATGATGGTTGGGCTCGACTACGCGAGCGATGCAGGCCGCGAGCTCGCAACAACGGCGATGCGCCGCGTACGCGATGCGGCCTATCGCACCTCGATCGATCTTGCCCAGGAGAAGGGCAGCTTTCCGTTCTTCGATCGCGACGCGTATCTCTCGGGTGAGTATGTCAGTACGCTTTCCGACGAGATACGGGACAAAATCGCCCGCTCGGGTATTCGAAACAGCCATCTGCTCGCAATCGCGCCGACGGGAACGATCAGTCTGCTCGCGAACAATATTTCCAGCGGGATAGAGCCCGTATTTGCGTACGAAGGCCAGCGCCGCGTTCTCGATCGCGAGGGCAAGCCGGAAGATCGGCAGGCGATCGACTTCGCCTATGCGCTGTGGCGCGCGAAAAACGCCGGGCAAACCAGCCCACCGTCGCATTTCAAGACAGCTCAGGAGATCTCAGCCGAGGATCACCTTCTGATGCAGGCAGTGCTGCAACCGCTTGTCGACAATTCGATCTCGAAAACGATCAATGTCTCTGAGCACATCTCGAAGGAGGACTTCGCTTTCATCTATGCGCGCGCGCATGAGCTGGGACTCAAGGGGTGCACGGTATTTCGGCCGAATTCCGTCACGGGTAGCGTACTTTCGCGATCGGCCAGTGAGACAATCCCGCGATGTCCGTTGGAGAGATGAGTTACCGTCTCACGATACTGGGACTAGTCGTCTCTGCGCCAGGCTAGACGGATGAAATAACCCTCCTCATCATAGTGCATGTCGAGCTCGCCGTCCCAGGCGCTGCTCAGCGCTTCGGCGATACGTCTCGGAAGGTGGATATCGGTTGTCGTGATGCGCACGCCGTCGTCGATCTCCTCGATGTCCATGATGCGATTGAGTGGATGCTCAGTTTTCTCAGCGTCCTCGATATTTCTCGCGAGGTTCAGGATCTCCTGCTTGTGGGAGGCGACGAAGCCACCCTGAATGGCCAGCTCACCCGCCGGGTAGCGGTCGTTGATACGTCGGCATGCCTGGCATAGTTGACTGCCGGTCTCTGCTTTCGGAGCCTTTCCCCACGTCCAGCGGCCCTTGCGATAGGTCGCACCGCATTGTGGGCATACGGTCGGTTCCGGCAGCTTGCCGCGAAGTTTGTAAGGGTCGTGCCGCCGCTCCTGAACGTTGCGGGTGCGTTTAGGGCCTTGCGGCGTGCGCTCGTCGACTTTGCTCACTTTTTCTCACCAGCTCCAAGGAATGCGTGCCAATGCCGAACCGAGCCACGCAGGGTAGGGCATCTCAATGGTCCATCGTACCCATGCAATCGAGTAAGTATCAATTCGGATATCCGCGAGGTGCTGTGCTCGACTAAAGTACGAGACCGTTATTCTTTGATGAGCGCCCACATAACGGGGATACGTATTTGTCACGATGAAAAATAAGATCGAGCGAGTCCTGGTAGCGCTGAAGCCTTGGCAGAACGGGCTACCGCTATCCGTCTGCCATGCGCGCTTCCTGGCTGAGGATCTCGGTGCCGAGCTGCGGCTCTTGAGTTGTGTCTACGAGCCGGAGATTTCGCTCGGTATTATCAAAGTGGAGCCCGAGGCTGCGGCGGCGCAGGTCGGGCTGGTCGAATCCGAGCGCAGCGTTCTGGCGGATCTGGCCGCCTCATTGACCGACATGGGCATCGAAGCCCAGGTGGAGGTTCGTTGGGGGTTTCCAACGGAGGACGTCGTTCTCGCCGAAATTGAGCGCTGGCAGGCCGATTTGCTCGTGATAGGCACACATCAGGCTGGATCGCCTCCGTATACGCGACTCGCTCAGGTCGACTGGCAGCTAATGCGTAGCTGCCCGTGCCCGCTGCTCCTGGCACGCGACCCGCAGTTCGAGGGCTACAATAAGATTCTGGCCGCAGTCGATCCGCTGCACCGCCATGCCGAGCCGTCGGGGCTGGATCGGAGCGTTCTCGAGGCGGCGACCTTACTTGCCAAGGCGTCAGGATCAGAGCTACTCGTCGCCCATGTGTATCCCGATCCGCAAGACTACGCGCTGGCTTCTTCCGTTCAAGTGTTGCCGGGTGTCTATTTCGGCACCGAGAGTATCGAGGACGTCCACAGGAAGGCCCTGATGGAGCTCGTCGAAAACTTCGGGATTAGGCGATCGCAGGTTGTGTTGATAGCGGGAGACCCCGCGGAACGGCTCGCCAATACGATTACCGAAAACGATGTCGATCTCGTCGTTCTCGGCGCGATCAAACGCGGCCGTCTAGAGCAGTGGTTGCTGGGCAGCACGGCCGAGCGAGTCGTCGCGGAGGTTTCAAGCGACGTCCTGTTGATCAAGCCAGAGGCCTGATCGGCGCCGGCACGATCGACGGGTCATGCGTGGCAAGGGACTCAGACTCGGCCAAGTGCGCGGGATAGAGATTCGGCTCGATTTCAGCGTCGCAATCATCTTTTCCCTTGTCGCCTATAGTCTGGGTGCGGGGCTGTTTCCGCAATGGCACACCGATTGGAGTCCGGGGCTCAGCTGGGCGACTGCGCTAGCGGCCGCGCTGCTGTTCTTCGCCTCTCTGCTCGCACACGAGCTCGCCCACTCGATCATGGCGCAACGCCATGGTATCGCGGTACCGCGTATCACGTTGTTCGTTTTCGGTGGGGTCTCGGAGCTCGAGTCCGAGCCGCGCACGCCCAACACGGAGTTCAGAATCGCGATTGTCGGACCCCTGACGAGTTTCGCACTGGGCTTGGTCTTTTCAATGCTCGGGCTCGAGCTTGCCGGCGCCCGGTTTCTCGACGAGCTTCAGGCCGATCCTGACGCCGCGATGGCTTCGCTCGGGCCTGTCGCGACGCTGCTCCTGTGGCTAGGCCCGGTAAATCTCATGCTCGGGGCGTTCAATCTCGTGCCGGGCTTCCCGCTCGACGGCGGGCGGGTACTCAGAGCTGCGCTGTGGTGGCTCGGCGGGGATTTGCGGCGCGCGACGGAGAGTGCGTCTCAGGTCGGCCGCGCATTCGCCTGGGCACTCATGGCCTGGGGGGCGTGGGCGGCGCTCGGCGGCGCTTTGGTCCAAGGCCTGTGGCTATTGTTGATCGGCTGGTTTCTCAACAACGCCGCGCGCGCGAGTTACGTGCAGCTGTTGCTTGCGCAGGCGATGGAGTCGCTCGTAGTCGCTGATCTCATGCGAACACGATTCGAGAGCGTTCAGGCCGACGACCCTCTACAGGATTTCATCGACAACAAACTACTGCGCAGTGATCAAGTCGCATGGCCGGTCCTCGAAGGCGGTCGTCCCGTCGGGCTCATCGGCCTGGACTCGATCCGTGCCCGCCTCAAGGCTGATGCCCAGCCGCGAATCGTCTCAGAGGCTATGGGCAGCATCCACGAATCTGTTGCGCCGCATCTACGCGGACGCGAGGCGTTGAAGCTGCTGCTCGAGTCCCGGCGCGATCCCATTCCCGTCGTCGACGCCGGCCGGCTCGTGGGGCTCCTGTATCATGCAGACATCACGCGCTGGTTGGCGCTTCACGAGATCGAGACGCGACAGAAAATCGAGTTCTAACGAAGAGATGAGGCAATGGATCTAAATCCGGAGACAGTGCATTTTATTATCGAAAAGGCGCGTGAGTTTCACGTCAAGGAGGCAGTGACAATTCCTGAAGCGCCTTTGAGCCCGAGTGACGATTGGGCAAGGCAGATTCTCGCCGACCATGCCGACGACCCCTCGTATCAAGAAGTCAAATCGACGATTGCCGACCTCGAGCCCGATCAGCAGGTGACCTTGGTCGCGCTGATGTGGCTCGGACGCGGTGACTATGCGGTCGACGAGTGGGACAGCGCCATAGAGAACGCGCAGGATAGTTGGAACGAGCGAACGGCTGAGTACTTACTCGGAACGCCGTTGGTCGCAGATTACTTATCGGGAGGGCTCGACGAGCTCGGCTATGACTGAGCGGCCAATTCAGGCGTCAGTTGCTCGGAGAAGAGCTTGCGATCATGACCGAGCAACGCGTGAGCCGCAGCAACTCACGAACGAGACCTGCATTGCCACGCGTAACGTGCCTAGGAGCGACGAGCGCTCGTGCGTTTTCCGCCTGAGCGAGAGCGGCCAGGACGGGCGCACTTGCATCCACGGTGCGTAATCGTTCGACTCTAACGACAGTTTCAAGGCCGTACTGGCGAAGCGTCGCCTCGATCTCGGCTGAATGCGTCTGCGATTCCTCGCCGAGCAGCAACGTCAGCGCGATGTTTCCCGCGCGCGCGAGGCGCACGGCGGCTAGTCCGCTGGTCTCCACATCCGCCGGGTCGTCGATGATCGCGAGCACAGTGCTGCCTGTTGCCCACCCTTCGCGGGCGTAAAGCACGTTCGGCAACTCGGCGCGGCAAAGTTGCTCGAGTTGCCTGACCCATATCGACTGCGCGCCGGCTGCGAGCCGGGCCAGCTCGATTACCAGCAAATCGGCGCCTGCGGCGGCACCAGCGAGCTCGCTGACGAGTGGCCCGCGCCGTGTCCTGAACGTGTGCGGTAAACCCAGGCGCGTGGCTTCGCGTTCGAAGATCTGCCTAATGGCCGCGGATTGAGCATGCAGCTGGCCTTCGAGCCTCGCAGAGTCGAGCGGTCGCGCGGCGCCGGACAGGACGACCTCAGTGGCCAGGCGACACTGCGCGTGCGCGAGCAGGTCAGTGTCTTCGATAAACAAGCCCAGCAGCAAGCGATCTCGTCCGATTACGACATCTCGAAGCAGCTCGAGACCCACGCTCCCCGGCGCCACCGGATCCAGCGCCACGATAATCGCGCGCCTTGCATCATCAGCTTCGGTCAGCATGTCTTTGCGAATGTCAGTTATCTCGATTCTTCCTAAGACTCGAAGCCGTCTTTCCTGCTTTGATCGAATTCTCGACGCAGCTCTGCGAGCTCGACGAGCCGCTTTTCGACGCGACCGTTGATGCTGTCATCGGGGAACAGCCCGTCTCTGTCACGTTGACCCGCGTCGATACCTGTAAGCAATGTTATCGCCTGATCGACCGTCGCAATCGGATAGATTGCAAACTGGCCAGCGCGCGCAGCCTCGACCACATCGGACCTCAGCATCAAGTGCTTGACGTTGTCTACGGGAATCAGAACGCCTTGATCGCCTGAAAGTCCACGGGATTTACAGACATCGAAAAACCCCTCGATCTTCTCATTGACGCCGCCGATAACCTGAGCAGTGCCGTGTTGGTTCATCGACCCGGTTATCGCGAGAGTTTGCCGAATCGGGACGTTCGCCAACGCAGAAAGCAAAGCGCAGGTTTCAGCGAGAGTAGCACTGTCACCCTCGACGCCGCCGTAGCTTTGCTCAAAGACGAGGCTGGCCGCGAAAGACAGCGGTCTCTCAGGAGCGAATCTCGAGCTGACGTAAGACGACAAGATCAAGACACCTTTTGAGTGTATCGGGCCTCCAAGTTCGGTTTCTCTTTCGATATCGACGATCTTCCCGTCGCCGATGTTGACATTGGCGGTAATCCTGGTCGGTTGACCGAACGATAGTCTGCCCAGGTCGATGACCGACAGGCCGTTTACCTGACCAACTTTCGTCTGGCGCGTATCGATCAGAATATCGTCGCGATGAATGGCCTCGTGCATCTCCGAGCGCAGGCGGTCGAGACGATGGATTTGCGCGTCGATCGCTGCCTGAACGTGGTCTGCGTGGATAGTATCGCTGTCGGCGCGTCGCGCCCAGTAGTCGGACTCACGTATGAGATCAGAGACATCGCGCAGACGCGTGCTGAGCTTTTCGGCATCACCGAGTAATCGCGAGCTCTGCTCGATGATGCGAGCGACGGCGCTTGGTGTCAGAGGCAGGAGCGCTTCGCGCTTTGCGAGTGTGGCGATCAGTCTGCCGTAAAGCACGACGTTGTCGTCCGTACGGTCAATCCGATTCTCGAAATCGGCGGCGACCTTGAAGAGCTCGTGAAAGTCCGGGTCGAGCTCGCAGAGCAGAAAATACAAAAATCGGCTGCCGAGTAGGATGACTTTGCAGTGCAGCGGAATCGAATCCGGCTCGAGCGATACCGTTGTCACGAGACTGAGCTGTTGGCCGAGGGACTCCATGCGGATCGCTTTCTCGAATAATGTGCGCTTCAACGAGTTCCAGGCATAGGGTTCCGTAAGGAGCCGATCCGCGTCCAGAATCAGATAGCCGCCGTTGGCTCTATGCAGAGCACCGGGCCTAATCATCGAAAAATCGGTGACCAGCGCGCCCAACTGCGGCAGGTGCTCTATGCGCCCGAGTAAATTCTGATACGTGGGATTGCCTTCGTAGACGATCGGGACGCCACCCTCTTCAGGTTGCTCGACGAGGACGTTGACCTGATAGCGTTGCAATGAGCGAGCCGGGTCGAGGCCGAGCACTGTTGGCCGCGATTCCTCGGGCTGGAAATCAGGCGCGTGCGCGAGCACGTCCTCGCGCATAGCCTCGAGGAAGCGCAGCACGTCGGGAAGCTCCGTGTATGACGCAGTCAGCTCGACGAATGGATTGCGTATCGCCAGCTCGGTGACCTCTCGATTCAAGGCCTTGATGCGCTCCCGGCGCTGCTTGTGCCATTCGGGCAGCTCTTCGATATGTGCTCTGAGCTTTGCCGTCATAGCTTCCATTGCTTTGGTCGTGCTGGCTTTTTCCTTATCTGAGAGCTTCTCGAAGTCGTCGTCCGATAACAGCTTACCGTCTCGCGTAGGTGCGATCGCAAAGCCGTGCGGCGTGGGGACGAGACTCACGTCGTGTTGCTGCGCCTCCTCCTGTAGAGCGTCCATCGTTGCGCGGTGCCGTTCCTCGTACTCTTGCGTAATCTCGGCAATCTGATTTCGGTAATGCTCGCTTTCGAACGCCGCGGGTATCGCAGCGAGTAGCTCATCGACGACGTTCGCTACATCCAGCCTTAATTTCGTACCCTTTCCCGCGGGAAGTCGCAGAGCGACGGGCTTGCGCTCTTCCGCGAAATTGTTGACGTAGCACCAATCGGATGGCGCAGTCTCGGGTTTCAGGGAGTCGAGATACTCCTGTACGATGCGACGCCGGAGACTACCGTCTCGGCCGAGAACGAACAGGTTATAGCCGTCTCCGGTCATGCGCACGCCGAATTCGAGCGCCGACAATGCCCGCTGCTGACCGACGGCAATATCGAGCTCGGCAAGCTCGGCCGTCGTGCCGAACGAAAAAGTCTTCGGGTCGCAGTGTTTGTAAAGCGACTCGGCTGCTAGCGGTTGAAGTCGGTCGGTCGCGAATTTATCTGTCGGCACGGGTGAGCTCGATTTTGTGTTCGGGTAGCATGGAAGATTACCAGTCAGGTCAGGTCCGTGGCGGTCGGCTCGGCCGGATTGCCCGGATCTGCTCGAGAACCGCTTGGTGATTCTCGTTGGCTTCCGTATCGATGCTAACGGTTCGGGCCCGCTCGGCTTCGGTGAGTCTGTCGCTCGTCCTCAGCTGGTGCTCTAGGACGCTGAGATCCGCCTCCGAAACGTTCGCGTCTGCGTCTTGGCGGGCGACGATGCGTCGGCGTAGGGTCGAGGCGTCGGCCACACACTCGAGAATTACGAAATCTGCCCTGGCCTTATCGGCGAGATTGGCGAACGACTCGCGCTGCTCAACGCTCAGAAATGCCGCGTCGACAATGACGTTGAGCCCGACCTGCAAGCCCTTCTCGGCGTGGCGCTCGAGCGTCTCGTACGTCAGGGCCGACAGATTCTCAGCGTAGATGCCACCGCCGACGGGTGAGCCGCTGCGTTGCCGCTCCGACATACCGACGAGCCGTTTTCTGACGA
>JBFJXA010000097.1:0-8413 GCA_041623375.1 Gammaproteobacteria bacterium
ATCATGTTCTCCTAATAAACGTTCGGCTGCCTGGCAGCGCAGGCTTGGGGTCCGGGCTTGCGAGCTTGGGGTCAGACCCCAATTTTTGGGCTCGGGGTCTGACCCCGATATTACCGCGGCACCAACGTTCCCGACCCTTATTGCGCGCACTGAGACTGGGGTCTGACCCCCTGCGCCGGAATTGGGGTCTGACCCCCGATCGACCCGATGGGATCGCCGTTCAGGCCGCCGCCTCCCGCCCGTGCACGATTCTGTAGAGCGCCGGCAGCACGAGCAGCGTCAGTAGCGTCGAGGAAACGATGCCGCCGATAACGACCGTCGCGAGCGGCCGCTGTACCTCCGAACCTATGCCTGTATTCAGCGCCATCGGCACAAAACCGAGTAGATCGGTGACTGCTGTCATGAGCACGGGCCGAAGTCGCGTGAGCGCGCCCTCAGCGATGGCCTCAGCCAACGGCTTGCCGCGGCCGCGCAAATCGCGGATGAACGACACCATGACGAGGCCGTTGAGCACCGCGATGCCTGACAGCGCGATGAAGCCGACGGCCGCGGAGATCGAAAAAGGAATGCCGCGCAGAAGTAGCGAGGCGATACCGCCGGTGAGCGCGAGCGGCACGCCTGTGAAAATGATGGCTGCGTCGGCAATTGAGCCTAACGCCATGACGAGCAGCACGCCGATGATCAATAGCGTCATCGGCACGACGACGGCGAGTCGGTTGGAAGCCGACTCGAGTTGCTCGAACGTGCCGCCGTATTCGACCCAATAACCCGCGGGGATCTCGACGCCCGCGTTTACTGCTTCCTGGACGTCCGCTACGAAGCCGCCTAGATCGCGGCCGCGAACGTTGGCCGTCACGACGACGCGTCGCTTGCCGTTTTCGCGCAAGATCTGGTTATAGCCCGTGGCGACCTCGAGGGTTGCTACCTCACGTAGCGGAATGAAGTCGCCTCCGGGCAGGGGGATCGGTAACTGCGCCAGTCGATCCGGGTCCGTGCGCAGGTTCTCCGGCAGGCGCACGACGATATCGGAGCGCCGATCGCCCTCGTAATAGAGACCGACGGGCACACCGCCCAGCGCGGTCGCGACGACATCCTGCAGCGACGTCAGGCTCAAGCCGAGCCGTGCGAGCATCTCGCGCTTGGGTTGAACCGTCATGACCGGCAGGCCAGTGGCCTGCTCAACCGCGACGTCGGCGGCGCCGGGCACCGAATTCACGGCCTGCTCGATTGCCGTCCCGAGTGTGATGAGTGTGTCGAAGTCGTCGCCGAACACCTTGACTGCGAGCTCGGCGCGCACGCCGGCGAGCAGCTCGTTGAAACGCATTTGGATCGGCTGCAGGAACTCGTAGCGGTTACCCGGAATCGGCGTCACTAGACGCTCGAGATCGGCGACGACCTCGGCTTTGGGCTTGCGCGGATCCGGCCATTCCGAGCGCGGCTTGAGCATGATGAAATTGTCGGCCACGCTCGGCGGCATCGGATCCGTCGCCACCTCGCCCGTGCCGATCTTCGCGAAGACGCGCTCGACCTCGGGCATCGCGCGGATCTGTGCTTCGAGCTGCTCCTGCAGCTCGACGGCTTGTGTCAGAGACGTGCCTGGAATTCGCAGCGCGTGCATGACGATGTCGCCTTCGTCGAGATTCGGTACGAATTCCGTGCCGAGGCGTGTCGCGGCGAGCAACCCGGCAGCGACGATCGCGACCGCACCCGCCACGACGAGCCAACGCGCACGTAGTGCGAACCCGAGAAGTGGCTCGTATACCCAGCGCGCGCCGGCCAAGATTCGACCGCGCCGCTCCTTAATCGGCCCGCGAAAAAAGAGAGCGACACAAGCCGGCACGAACGTGATGGACAGGATCATTGCGCTCACAAGCGCGATGACCACCGTGATCGCCATCGGGTGGAACATTTTTCCTTCGACACCCGTGAGCGCGAAGATCGGAATGTAGACGGCCGTGATGATGAAGACGCCGAAGAGCGCGGGGCGGATGACCTCTCTCGTGGCGTCTCGCACAAGCGCCAGCCGTTTCTCCAACGACATCCTACCGTCGGCGTTCTCCTCGGCGAGCCGCCGCAGACAATTTTCTACGATGATGACGGCCCCGTCGATGATGAGCCCGAAATCGAGCGCGCCGAGACTCATGAGATTGGCGCTGACGCCACTCTGCACCATACCGGTAATGGTCATGAGCATCGCGATCGGAATGACGGCTGCCGTCAAAAGCGCGGCCCGAATATTGCCCATTAGGACAAACAACACGACGATCACGAGCAGGGCGCCTTCGATGAGGTTCGTGCGCACGGTCACGAGTGTCTGATCGACGAGCTCGGTACGATCATAGACAGCCGTCGCCGTAATGCCTTCGGGCAACGAGGCCTGCACGGCTTCGAGCGCCTCGGCGACGCCGTTGGCAACCGCGCGGCTGTTCTCGCCGATGAGCATGAACACCGTGCTCATGACGACCTCGCGGCCGTTCTGCGTCGCTGCTCCCGCGCGCAGCTCGCGTCCGACGCTGACTGTTGCAAGGTCTGAGACACGCAGGGGCACACCGTCCTGAGCGGCGACGACAATATTCTCTATGTCGCTGAGATCCTGCGCCTGGCCGGGCACGCGCATGAGCCACTGCGCGCCGTTGTACTCGATGAAACCCGCGCCGCGATTGTCGTTGTTCGCTCGCAAAGCCGCGACGAGATCGTCGTAACCGAGACCGTAGGCGAGCAGCTTGCCGGGATCGGGCGCAACGAGGATCTCTTTCTTTAGGCCTCCGATAGGGTTGATCTCGACGACACCGGGAACCCGCAGAAGCTGCGGGCGGATGATCCAGTCGTGCACGGACCGCAACTCGGTCTGATCGATCGGCGTGCCATCGGGCAACGTTGCACCCGGCTCGGCATCGACCGTGAACATGAAAATCTCGCCGAGACCCGTCGCGATCGGCCCGAGCGCGGGCTCGAGCGCCGGCGGCAAGCTCGCGCGTGCGGCGATCAGCCGCTCGCTGACTTGCTGACGCGCAAAGTAGATATCCGTGCCGTCTTCGAATACCACCGTGACCTGCGAGAGTCCGTAGCGCGATATCGAGCGCGTATAGGAGAGGCGCGGTAGGCCGGCCATCGCGTTCTCGAGCGGGAAGGTCACACGCTGCTCGGCCTCGAGCGGCGTGTAGCCTGGCGCCGGGGTATTGACCACGACCTGCACGTTCGTGATGTCGGGCACGGCATCGATCGGCAGGCGATCGAAATTGTAGATACCGAGCCCGGCGGCGAGCGCCGTGAAGATAATCACGAGGCCGCGATTCGAAATCGATGCGCGCAAGATTCCTTCGAGCATGACGAATAGCCCTTATATCAGTGATCGTGCACGGCGCCAGTTTTCTCGATGTCGGCCTTGAGCACGAAGCTGTTCTCGGTGACGTAGCGCGTGCCGGGCGCGAGCCCGCCGAGCACCTCGACCCAGTCGCGATCGTTCCGGCCGAGATCGAGCATGCGGACCTCGTACTCGTCGCCGATCTGCGCGTAGACCACTGTGAAATCGCGAAAGCTCTGCAGCCCGCTGCGCTTCACCGCGAGGGGTACTGGATGTTCGGCTATGCGAATTACGCCCGTCACGTGCGTGCCGGGCGGAAAATAATTCTCGGCATTGTCGATGACGACGCGCGCGCTGACGGCCTGATTGGCGCCGACCGTCGGACTGATCTGCGCAATCGAGCCGGTTACTTCGGGACCGCCCGCCGTCGGCCGCACGGTAACGAGCATACCGAGCTTCACTCGGGGGCGATCGCCCGGAAAAATCGCGAGCTCGGCCCAGACCACACTCGTATCCGTAATTGTGAAGAGCTGCCGGCCCGCCGTCTGCTCGCCGGCATCGGCCGCGCGCTCGGTCACGATGCCGCCTATTGGCGCCGTGATCGCGTACGACTGCAGGCTCTCGTTACTCTCGACCGTCGCGAGACGCTGACCGGCGGCAACCGGTTCACCGAGCATGGCGTCGACGGATTGAATCGCGCCGTCGAAGCGCGCGTTGATCTCACGCACTCGCGAGGGATCGGTGACGATACGCCCGAAAACTTCGATGCTCTCGCCGATGACGGCCGGCCCAGCGATCTCAGTCACGAGCTCGAAAGCTGCGGCGACGTCCGGCGCGATACGCGTGCGGCCCTCGAAGCTGTCGTAGCTCCAGCTGTAGCTGCGACCCTGATGACGCGCATCCACTGTTACGCTGAAGGAGTGCGGCTCGTAGACGACGCTGTCGCCGCGCAGGAAATTGCCCTGCGGCCCGAACCTATGGATGTCGACGACGTTACCGAGACGCGTGAGCCTGACTTCGAGATCGACGGCACCGAGATCGAGCGGCTCGCCGTCGAGCGTCGGCCACGCCCGGAACTCCGGGGGGACACCGGTCTCGAAAATCGCAAGCTCCAGCGCAAAATCACCGTCTCGCAGCATGCGGCCGTTGCTCGGCCCGCGCTCGTAGTCGCCGGCGGCCAGGTCCAGCTCCGTCACCGGCACAGGCTCCTGCGCGCAAGCGCCGAGCAGCGTTGCAATGAGCGTTGAAAAAATCAACTGTCGCGTGGTCATAGCCATAACCTCACTGTGCCGTCCCGGCGCGCGCGAGCGCTGCGCCGGTCAGGCGTTCGAGTTCTATTGCGGTGGTGTGCGCGCCGATCGCGTTTTCGAGCAGATCTCGATTCGCCGTCATGAGCTCGCCCTGCACGGCACGCCATTCGAGGTAGCTGTAGCGACCGAGCTCGAAGGCCCGGCGCGTGTCCGCCAACGCCTGCTCGAGCCGCGGCACGATCTCATCGCGCAGTCCCCTGGCGGTCTGCAGATAATGATTGAGCTCCTGGTGCAGCGTGAACAGTAGCGTCTCGACACGCACCTCCGCGGCGGCGCGCTCGGCGCCCGTGCGCGCGAGGTTCGCGCGCGCTGCAGCGATCTGACCCTCGTTGCGATTGCGCACGGCGAGCGGAATGACGATGCCGCCGACGAAGCCCGTGTCGTCCGTGCCCTCGAAGCGCCGCATACCAGCCGTCAATTGCCACGGCTGGCGGGCCTGCGCGCGTGCGAGCTCGAGCTCTGCGGCATCGAGACGTTCCTGAGAGGCGTATCTCTCGAGATCCGGGTTGTCGGACATGCGCGCAGCAATGGTCTCGAACGGCTCGAGCACAGGCAGCGTCATGAGATCGCCTGCAACGGATCTGAAGTCGGGCTCGGTCTCACCCCACTGGGCGCTGAGCCGATGATAGGCGGACACGAGCTCGTGCTCGTAGTCCTCCTCGATGAGCTCGGTGCGGGCAAGCTCGGCTTCTGCACGCAGCAGCTCGGCCGCCGGCGCGCGTCCGGCTTCGACACGGACCGTGACTGCATCGATCGTCTCTTCGGCAAGCGCGACTGCCTCGCGCGACCAGGCCAGCCGCGCCTGAAACGCCATGCACGCTATGAACCGCCGCGCCGTCTCCGCACCGATGTCGAGCCGCAGAATCTCACCGTCCGCCCCGGTGAGCTCGACGTCGGCCTGCGCAGCATCGACACGCCGCTCGCGGACCCCGCGCTCGAGCATCCACGCGAGCGTTACGGTCGTCTCGGCGTTGTCGACACTGGAATAGATGCCGCCGCCGAGCACATCCTGCACGTTGACCGTGAGCTGGGGGTTGGGCAACAGGCGAGCCTGTGTCAGCGCGCCCTCCAGCGCTTCACGCTGCAAACCGAGCACGCGCAGCTCGGGATTACGCGCGAGCGTTCGCGCCAGCGCTTCAGGCAAGTCGAGTACGCGGCCGGGCGTCGGCGGCTGTGCCGCCGCGAGCACGGCACACAACAGCAAGTACGCGCACACGCCGCCGCGGCGTGCGATCGTCATCGACATAGAATTGTTCCTCTCTAAAAAACTGAAAAGTCGATTAGAGAGGCTGCGGCGGTGCGCGTAAGAGCGGTCTCCAGCGAACCCGACGCCCAGCGGCGATCGGCGGATCGTGAATCGGTGTGAGGCGCCGCGAGACGCTGAACAGCGTCACGAGCGAGAAGCTGACGGCGAGAAGAAACAGCAAATGTTTGGATGCAATCGTGCCGAGCTCGACGATCGTGACGTCGGTCTCGTGCTCGTGATCGTGAGGGTCGGTGCCGCCTTCGTGGACGTGGGTGCCGTGCGGCGCACCCGAATAACCGTGGTCGTCCACGTGCATATGCAGGCCGCTGAGCTGCAGCCCCAGTAGACTCAGGACAGCGATCAGAGCCAGCAATGCCGGCGTGCGTTTCATGATCCAAGTATACACTCCGAGTCCAGGACTGGCCCCGATTCTCAGTGTCGTGGATTACGCCTATTTGGAGGCATCCACCATCGCGGGACTCCGGCAAGGACCCCGCGTCGAGCGCTGTCTAGGATGCTGCAGAGACTAGGAAAGGCTCGGGTGCTGGAATACGATCGAGTCTTCGTCGCCTCCGAAGAGGCGCGACTGGAAGAGATACTATGAAAAGTACGATTCTCGCATTCCTGATCGGCCTGATTCTGGGCGGCGCAGGATTATGGTATCTGCTGCAGAATCCCGAGATCCTCGGTCTGAGTCGCCCGCCGGCGCAGGTAGCCGATTCGCCCACCGGGTCCACCGAGGATCTGCGCGCGGCACTTCGCCTGCGGGCCGAGGACATCCAACAGGAGCTTGCCCGGACCGGGCGGATCGTGCGACGCAGCGCTTCTGAGCTGGCATCCGAAGTTGCGGGCGCCGCGGAGGACACGCGTATTACGGCCTCGATACGGGCGAGATTCGCCACAGATCGGGATCTGTCGGCGCGAGAGATCTCCGTGAGCACGTCTAGTGGCCGCGTGACTTTGTCGGGAACCGTCGACTCGCCAGAAATGATCGGCAGAGCCGTCGCCCTGGCGATGGGCACGCGCGGCGTGCGCGAGGTCGAATCGACGCTCAGTGTAGAAGATGCCCAGTAAAAATTCGGTTCGGTAAGAGACTCGCCGGCACTTAAGTCCTCTCGTCGTCCCGACTGTCCAGGCTGTCGAGATTCGTGCCCTCGTCGAGCACGGTGCCGCCGTCCTGCAGATCCTTGGCGCGCAGGATTGCACCTTTGCCGAAGCGCCCGACGATGCTGTCGAGGGTCGTCTCCAGGCTGCGCTGGCGGCCGTCATCGAAGAGGTCCGACTGACCCGGCTCCTCGCGCGTTTCGAGATCGAAGGCCGCCAGGCCGATGAGACGAAACGGGCCCGGATGATCGAAGGCATCGAGCAGCGTCTGCGACTCCTTGAATAAGACGTCTGCGGTGTCGGCGGGCACGGTCAGTCGTCGCTGACGACTGAGCAGCTCGAAACGCGTCGTCTTGAGCTTCACGCGCACACCGCCGGCCAGATAACGCTTCGCCCGCAATCGCCGCGCGACGCGATCGGCCGACCGGCGCAGGTGCTTTTCGATGTCGACGCGTCGCATGACGTCCTCGTTGAGCGTTCGCTCGGAGCCGATGCTCTTGCCTGTGCGGCCGCGACTGACCGGCCGTGCGTCGATCGCGTGCGCGAGCTCGTGAAAACGCCTGCCCGCAGCGCCGAGCTGGCGGCGCAAGCGCGCCGGGTCGGCTGCCGCGACGTCGCCGATGGTTCGTAGACCCATCGCGTTGAGCTTTTCGGTCGTCTTCTTGCCGGCACCCCAGAGCCACTGGACGGGCAACGGTGCGAGCCACGCGGCCGCAGTCTCTGCGGGGACGACGAGGAGGCCGTCCGGCTTTCCTTGCGCGCTAGCCACCTTGGCAACGTACTTGGTCGCCGAGATGCCGACAGAGATCGTCAGGCCCGTGGCGTCGTGGACAGCACTTTTGAGCTTGCGACCGATCGCCTCGGGCGCGCCGAAAATCTCCTGCGCGCCGGACATATCGAGAAATGCCTCGTCGAGCGACAGCGGTTCCACGGCGGGCGAGAAATCGCCGAAAACGTCCATAACCTGCCGGGAGATCTCTTCGTAGCGCTCGAACCGCGGCGGGACGATCACAGCGTTGGGACAGCGCCGTCGCGCCTCGGCCATCGGCATCGCACTGCCAACTTGATAAGGCCGCGCCTCGTAGCTCGCAGTCAGCACCACGCCGCGATGGCTGTTGGGCCCGACGAGCACTGGCTTGCCGCGCAGCGAGGGATCGTCGAGCTGCTCCACGGCCGCGTAGAACGCGTCGAGATCGGCATGGACGATGACCGTGCTCGCTGGCGCCATGCGGTGAGCTTACTCCGCGCTGCCCGAAATTACAGGCGTTCGACAAAGCTACGCTTGTCTGCGGAGGACGTCGTCACCGGTACCCGAGTTCCGCTGCTTGCACGAGCCGCTCGGTGAAGCCGGCATCGACATTCCAGCGCCGCATGCGGTAAAAGGATTCCAAGAGCAACGACGAACGGACGCCGGTCGCGGGCGTTCTGAAGAGGTGTGCAATGGCCGAG
>JBFJXA010000098.1:0-8322 GCA_041623375.1 Gammaproteobacteria bacterium
GCAGTCCTCGGCTCGTGCCTGGGTATTGGCAGGCGTGACGAGCGCGGCGCGGGCACGCTCGAGCTCGTAGCGGCGTACGTCCAGGGCCGCCAGCGCAGTCGCCAGGGCTGCGCGCTTTGTGCGGAACTCGCGCTCGGCGTCGTCGCGCTCGCGTTGCGAGATCGTGCCTTCCTCGATGAGCTGCGTTGCGCGATCATGCTCGCGGCGCGCGAAGTCGAGCTCGGCCTCCGCCTGCTCGACGGTGGCCCGTGCGAGCGTCTCTGCCGATTCCGCGGCGCGCACGTCTGCGATGGCCTGGGCTTCGCTGCGCGGATCGAGAAATGCCGGGTCGATGGGCTCGATCTCGGCAACTACGGTTTCGCGGGCAACGACGATATCGCCGGCGTGCATATCGATACGTCGCATGCGTCCGGCTACGGGCGCGGAAAGCACGTAGATATCGTGCACGCGCGTGCGGCCCTCGTCGTTGACGGATACGACGAGCTCACCCCGCCGCACTTCCGCCATGTCTACGACGATGGCTCGCGGACGGAACGCAAACACGAGTCCTATCACGAGAAGCGCGACAAGCGATCCCCAGAACGTCAACCGCTTCATAACTACCGTCACGTCTCATTCCCTCGTTTTCAGAACGCGGATTAAATCGAGCTGTTGCACGCGTTTGCCCACGAGCGCTGCGGACATTGCCGTTGCGAGCACGGCAAACACGACCGCGAGACCATAAGTGGACGCCTCGATGATAAATGGCATGCGGAACAACTCTGTGTCAAATCCCTTCGCCATGAAAAACGTCAGGCCGCGGCCTGCCAGGCAGCCGAGCGGCAGAGCGATGAATATCAGTATCGCGACCTCACCAAGCAAGATGTAGGCGATCTCGTTTCGCGTAAACCCGAGCACGCGCAGTGTCGCGAGCTCCCGGCCGCGCTCAGAGAGTGCGATCCGGGTGCTGTTATAAGCGACGCCGAAGCCCAGCGCGCAGGCGAATCCCGTGAACATCGTTATGTACACGAGGATGTGCTCGCCGAGCGTGTCGTAGAAGGCGTCTAGCGCCGCGCGCTGCAGCATGACCGCACTGATCGCGGGCATTCCCTTGAGTTCTGCGAAGAGCGCTGCTTCGGCAGCCGGGTCGACCAGCAGGTTTAGGTATCGTACGGTCGGGCGAACCTCGAGCCAGCGATTGAGCGCGTCGAGATCCATGTAGGCGGGCATGCCGATCGTCGCCTCGAAGACATCCGCGACCGGAACATACCCCGATGGTCGCCGCCCCTCGAGCACATCGACCCAGACCTCGTCACCGACTTCTACATCGAGCTTGGAGGCCAGATACGTGCCGAGCACGAGCCCAGCGGACGGTACCGGGACGTCGCGCCGCGTCGCCTCATCGCGGATGGGCTGCAGCGAGTTGTCACGCGCGATGCCGACGATGCTGCCACGGTGCCGGCGCGTGCCGGTCGAGAAGTCGGCGCCGACGGCCCGCCACGGCTCAGCCCGCATCACGCCGGGCAAGTGCGCGAAGTCCCGTGTGGCGCGTAGCGCCTGTGGTTCGGCCAGGCCGACTGTGACGTCCTGATGTTGAGCCTCGAAGAAATAGGTTTGCGCGATGTAGTCGATCGTATCGTTCCACTGCAACGCCATGATGAGCAGGCCCACAGAGAGTGCGATTCCGAGGCACGTAAGCGCGGCGCGCACGGGCCACCGAAAAATTTGCCGCAACGCAATGCGTGTCGGTTGGTCCAGCCAGTACGTCAAACCCCAACGGCCGAGGCGGCTGTGTCGGTAAACGGCGGGCGCCGGTGGGCGCATGGCTTCTGCCGGCGGGAGGGCTGCGGCACGGCGCGCCGCAGCGAGGGCGCCGGCCAATGTCGTGGCGACACTGACCCCGCCGGCGACTGCGAAAGCCATCGGGCTTGGCCGGTAGATCAGCAGCGGAAAGCGGAACAGCTCTGCGTATAAACCCGTCTGGTAGCGGCCGAAGATCCCGCCGAGCACCCAGCCAACGAGACTGCCGATCAACGCGATCACGATGACGAGCTTCGTATAGTGCCAGGCGACTTGCCAATGCGTATAGCCAAAGGCCTTTAGCAGGCCGATCTCTCCGCGCTCGATTGTTATCAAGCGGGCTAGCACCATGTAGCTCAGAAATGCGGCGACACTCAAGAAAATGGCCGGCAAGATCGTCGACATCGTCTTGATCTGATCGATTTCGTTCATGATGAACCAGTGAGAGAGCTGATTCGCACGCGGAATCGCGCTGATCCCGCCGTAGCGCTCGAGCAGGGCGTCAATCTGCTCGATGACGGGCTCGGCGCTGACGCCGCGCAGCAGCGTGACCGAGACGTCGTTGAAGGCGTTCTCGAGGTCGAATGCTGCTTCGAGCGCCTCTCGGCCCATCCAGATGACGCCAAAGCGCTCGTCGTCGGGCAGGAGTGAGCCAGGGCCGAGCGCATAGATGAACTCCGGCGACAGCGCCGTGCCTACAATGCGCAGCGTGCGCCGATGGCCGTTGATGACGGCAATGAGCTGCGACCCGGGCGCAATGTCGTGAGCCTCGGCAAACGATTCGTTGACGATGATCTCCTCGTGACGATCCGGCGTAATCCAACGTCCCGACCGCAAGGCGAGCTGATTGAGCTCGGGCTGGCCGGCCTCGGGGATCGAAGTGAGCTGCCCGATGACGGGTTCGGCGAATTCCTCCATGTCGAGCGTCGCGTAGCGCGAGATTCGCGTTTGCACGAACTGGACGCCCGAGATCGCCGCAATACGCTCGCCGACGCGCTCCGGTACGCGCGTCGCGTTTGCGAAGATCTCGGCAAAGCGATATCGCTCGTAGTAGGCGTCGGTTGTTTGTTGGAGTGCCTCGAGCGTCGACAATGACATGACGAGCACGGCTACGCCCGAGCCGATCACCATAGCGACGGCGATGACCTGCCCGCGTAATCGCCAGAGCTCGCGAACCAGCTTGCGGTCGAGCGCGCGCATCGCTTTACCAGGCGAGCTCGCTCGCGGGTCGTCGTTCGCGGTTGTGATCGATCGAGGCGATACGACCGTCCGCGATGTGAACGACGCGGTCGGCCATACCGGCCACAATCGTATTGTGTGTTATTACGGCCGTGCTCGTGCCGAGCTCTCGGTTCACGTGCTCGATTGCCTCGAGAACGAGTATGCCAGTCTTGCTGTCGAGCGCGCCCGTGGGCTCGTCGCAGAGTAGTATGTCGGGCTGCTTGGCGATGGCCCGAGCGATTGCGACGCGTTGCTGCTCGCCGCCGGAAAGTTGAGCGGGAAAATGATCCATGCGTTCGCCGAGGCCGACGAGATCGAGCGCGTCCTCCGGCGGCAGGGGTTTGGTGGCGATCTCGGTAACGAGCGCGACGTTCTCGCGAGCGGTCAGGCTCGGTATGAGGTTGTAGAACTGAAACACGAAGCCGACGTGCTCGCGGCGAAACCGCGTTAGCTCGCGATGACTCGCTTGGGCCAGGTCGTGGTCGTCGAAACGTACGCTGCCGGACGTTGGCGTATCCAACCCCCCGAGGATATTGAGCAAGGTCGACTTGCCGCTACCAGAGGGTCCGAGCAGCACGACGAGCTCGCCCGGATCGAGCTCGAAATCTGCACCGCGCAAGGCGTGGATCTCGACGTCTCCGGTTCGATAGACCTTCGTCAGCCCACGCGCCACGAGCTGGCGGATTGCGGGCGTCGGTAGCTCCTCAGGCACGGCTTTCGAGGCGTGCTGGGTCATGTCCAGAAACTAGGCGCCTTGCCCACAAACAACAATGCGTATTCGTACCTAGCCGCGTCAACAGCAGTCGGACACGTGCCAGTCGAGCAACGAGCGGTGGTGCTGTAGGCACAGAATCGGGGTCAATCTAGTTGGTATATTCGGTCACTGAGGATTCGCCACGTGTGAAAAGCTATGGACATCAAGATACTCGCAACCGTTTTTACCGCCATTTTTGTCGCTGAACTGGGCGATAAGACCCAGCTCGCTACATTCCTGTTCGCCGCAGACCGCGAGGTTAGCAAGCTCACGGTATTTTTGGGGGCATCGCTCGCGCTTATCGTAGCGTCCGGCATCGGTGTCGTCGCCGGCGGCGTGATCGCGCAATACGTAAGCCCCCGGGTATTGAGCTACGTAGCCGGCGTCGGATTCATCGGCATAGGCGTTTGGACACTCGTGACGGCGTGAAGCCGGAATCGAGCAGCTATGCGTTGATTTTCAATTGCCGCTGCGGCTCGCACGTTCTCGTTTGAACAGCCGGCCGAACAGCACGTCTTTCGCGCAACACTACGGGAGACGGGTCCAGTGGCGAGTCCGGCCCGTCCGAACCGACTCACTAGCGACCGCCTAATTCTTCGTCGTCTTCTTTTTCGGCGCCGGCTTGGTGACGGGCTGCTTGCGCTTACCGGAGCGGCGCTCGTTTAGACCGACGATGATCGTCTTCACGTCGCGTTTGACCGTGCGGAGGCTACCCTGCCGGTAGCCGACAATCATGTTCTCGCCTTGGGCGATGCGATAGCAAAACCAGTTGTCGCCTTCGCTACCGCTCGGCGGCTTGGCCTCGTCTATGGATACGAGCTCGAACTGTAAATCTTTCTGTGTACTCAACTTACTCCAACCGTAGACCGTATTGTTTTTGTATTGATCCCGGATCGACACGCTCAATCGAGCGAGACGATACGAATGTCGAACGTGAGCGTTTTTCCGGCCAGCGGATTGTTGAAATCGAGAATGACAACGTCCTCCCTGACCTCGTGTACGCGGATCGGGCCGTCGTATCCCTCTGCGCCGAGGATTGTGCCGACGGTTCTGGCTTCCTCCGGGATCTGTGCGATCGGAATTTCCTGAAAAGCCTCCGGGTTCACGTCGCCGTAGGCGTCCGTTGGCTCGAGCGTGACCTGCTTCGTGTCGTCGACAGCCAGACCGTTCAGAGCCGCTTCTAGGGCGGGCAGGATCTGACCACCACCCTGAGTGTACGAGAAGGCCTCGCCGCCGACGTTACTCTCAACGACGGTACCGTCGCTCAGACTCAATGTGTATTCAAAACCTACCGTTGATCCTTCGCCGATCACAGATGCCTCCTCTTGGGCGCTCACACTCGAGAAAAACAGGGTCACGCCGAGCACGACGAGCGTATGCCGATACGCGAAATGACGGGTCATGGATTTACACCTGCCGGGCCGAATGGGTTAAGGGATTTTGCTTGCCGTTACTGGCAACCGTGGCGCTCAGGTCGGTGGGTAGTGGGCTAGACCGCGAAGGCGCCAGGCGGAAAGTACCGTAACATACTGAGCGGGAAAGGTAAAATGGCCTGAAAGCACTGGGCTTCGACACCCCCGTCAGGCGAGAGCAGGCTCCGTCAGGGCGTACTTGGCGGCGGGATACGGCGCTGCGTCGCCTGCTCGAATGCGTACGCGAGCGCGATCAGGCGTGGCTCGCTACAAGCGGGCCCCACGAACGTGACGCCGAACGGGGACGGTTGCGCATCGAAGCCGTCCGGGAACGGTGGGCCGGCATCGTTGGGCGCGAAGCCGAACGGCACGATGATGCTCGGGTAGCCCGGGCGCGCCGCGATATTCGAGCCACGGTTCATCGGGAACAGCAATGCATCGAGCTCGTGCTCGTTCAAGGCAGCGTCGATGCCGCGCGTGCCGCCGAGCTCGATGTCCTTCGCGCGGTCGGACTCGTAGCGCGCGCGATCGGCGTCGAGATCGACCTCCGCGGAGATGTCGATACGTGCCTGACCGTATTGGATCGTACCAAGCATTGCGTTGTCACTATTCCAGTCACGAAGCTCACTCAGCGAGGCTACGGGCGCTGCGGTGCCGAGCGAGGCCAGCCACGCATTGAAGTCGCGCTGCATGCCGTACTTGAACACCGTCGAGCAGTGCGCGTCGTTGCCGCGCGTGTCGCCCGAGCCCGCGCAGATCGGCCAGTTCAGAAAATTGCTCGCTGGATCAGGGTCGTCGACGCTCGGAATATTCGCCGGATCGACGACGATGGCGCCTGCGCCACGCAGCACGCCGATTGCCTCGTCCACGAGGGAGGCGCGGGCTGGGTCGATGCCACCGCGCGTACCGATACCGTTCGACAGCGTCTCGCGCTCGATGAAACCCGCGCGTGGAAGTCCGATGCGTGCACCGTTGAGGCTCGCGGCGTCGAGAAACGCCGTATAGTCGCCGTTGGCCGGCGCTTCGCAGCGTCCGGTTGCGAGATCGTTCGGGTCGGGCTCCCCCTCGAGCACGCCGAGAAGGATCGCAGCATCGGTAACCGTGCGCGCCATCGGCCCCGCCGTGTCCTGATCAGCCGTTATCGGGATGATGCCGTAGCGGCTAACGCGCCCGACGGTCGGCTTGATGCCGACGAGCATGTTCTGGTTCGACGGCCAAATGATCGAGCCCGAAGTCTCAGTTCCGACGTTTGCTGCCCACAGGCTCGCTGCCGTGCCTAGTCCTGAGCTCGAGCCGCCCGTCTCGAGCACGGGTTTGCCGTCGCCGATGCCGGGCCGCGGGTCGCGGCGGGGATCGTAGGGATTGAACCCATAGCCGCCGAGCGAGCTGTAGTTGTCGGGCATGTCGTAGGGATCGCCGGCGACCCAGTTCGCGAGCTCCGTCAGAACGGTCTTGGCGATGATGACGGCACCGGCTTCGCGGAGGTTCGTCGTCAGCGTAGCCTCGTATGGCGGAACTAAGCCTTCGAATGCGAGTGCGCCGCCCGTCGTCGGCATGTCGGTCGTGTGTATGTTGTCCTTGAGCGCGATGGGAATGCCGTGCAAGGGGCCGCGCACGCGGCCCGCCGCTCGCTCTGCGTCCAGGCGTTCGGCGTGGGCGAGTGCGTTGCGGTTGACCGTGATCGTCGGGTTCAGCAGATTCTCGTAAAAGGCGATGCGCGTTAGATACTGCTGCACGAGCTCGCGCGAGGTCAGCTGGCCTGCCTCCATCGCACGCTGCATCTCGGGGATCGTCGCCTCGACAACATAGAATTGCGTTGAGAGGTCAGTCGCAGCCCTGTCGCCGACCTCCACGTCGCAGCCGCTGATGTGCGCCACGAGTGGAACGACGGCAAGCAAGCCACTTCGCGTCATCTACCGGATTCTCCCAGGGGCACGGACTTTGCGTGGATACGCAATCCTTCGGTCCGTCGCTGTCGTCCGATGCGTAACGTCACTGAGCGTCAGGCAGCAGGATTCCGATCTCTCGGCGCTTCGAGTGCCATAGCTCCACCATTTCGGTGTAGCGTTGCGGTTCGCTGTGCCGTAGGTTCGTTGTCTCACCGAGATCGACCGCGAGATTGAAGAGCTCGTACGTCGATTCGTCGAACGGGGCCTCCAGGTTCACGAGCTTCCAGTCACCCTGCCGCACGAACGCACGGCCTTCGTAATAGAGCACGGTGACATAGTCTTCGGCGTGCGCAGCATGCGTATTGCCGGCGAGGAGGTTCACCAGACTTTCCCCGAGCATCGGGGCGAGCCCGACGCTGCTCGGGTACTCGGCACCGGCGAGCTCGAGAAACGTCGGCGCAAGATCCATGACGGTGAGGAAGGAGTCGTTGATGACGCCGCTGCGATCGACCGACCGGCCTGCTGCGATCATCGACGCCGCGATGCCCCCCTGTCTGGTGTAGTTCTTATAGCGGCTAAACGGCGCCGAACCTGCTTCGGCCCACGGTAACCCGTACGAGACGAACGATCCGGGCTTGCCCATGTTCTCGTAGCTATTGTCGTAGTGCGTCCGAAGATACTCCGAATAGGCGCTGCGATTGTAGAAATCGTCGGCGGCAGCGCCGTTGTCCGACATGAATACGATCAGCGTGTTTTCGTAGAGATTAACGCTCTTCAGATAATCGATGAGGCGACCAATTTGCTCGTCGAAGTGATGGAGCAACGATGCATAGAGCTCCATCTCGCGCGATTCCACTCGCTTCTGCTGCTCGTTAAGCTCATTCCAGGGCGCGACCGCGGGATTGCGCGGCGGCAGCTCGTGGTGCGCAGGAATGACGCCAGCGCGTTTTGCGGCCTCGAAACGTCGCTCGCGTAGCACATCGTAGCCGTCGTCGTACTGGCCGCGGTAAAGATCGAGATAGTCATCGGGCACCTGCAGCGGCCAATGCGGCGACGTATAGGCGGCATAGGCGAAAAACGGTCGGCCGTCGTCACGGTTCGAATCGATGTACTCGATCAACTTGTCCGTGTAAAACTCGGGTGCATACGCCCCGTCGGGGAACGCGGCGTCCTCGCCATCTTCCCGGTAGACCGAGCCGCCCTCGTGAAACCCGGTCGCGCTGAAGTGGGAAGCCGCTCCATGGCTCAGATTGAAGTGCCGTTCGAA
>JBFJXA010000099.1:0-8238 GCA_041623375.1 Gammaproteobacteria bacterium
AGGCAATAACAACAAGGCAGCAACGATGAAGGTTCAGTCGATCGCCACTGCGGCAGGCGCCGCGCTCGTCACGGTTTTGCTCGGTCAGGCGCAGCTTGCGGGCGCTCAGCAAGTGCCCATTTTCAATACGGTCAAGCAGAAGCTCGCGGCCGGGGAGCGAGTCGTCGGCGTCACGGTGGCAACGCCCGATCCCGAGATCTACTGCGCCGTCGCAAACGCCGGCTTCGACTTCGTCTGGATCGAGATGCAGCACAGTACGCTGACGTTCTCCGAGGCCGCACGCATGATATGGGCCTGCCGTGATGCACCCGCGGTGCCGTTCGTGCGCGTGCCGGGTCCGTTCGAGGGCGACATCCAGAAGGCGGCCGACATGGGTGCGCTAGGCATCATCGTGCCTATGGTCGACAGCGTGCAGGAGATCCGCGATGCCGTCACGTATGCGCACTATCCGCCGATGGGTAAACGCAGTCAGGGTGGCGGGCAGTACCGCAATCTCTACGGCAGCGAATATCGAGCGGCTGCCAACGAGAACATCATGGTCGTGGCGATGATCGAGCAGCCGGCCGGTGTCGAGATCGTCGAGGAAGTGGTCGCCGTGGAGGGTGTCGACGTCGTCTTCGTCGCGAGCTCCGATCTCGGCAGCTTCACGGGATTGCCGCAGGGCAACCCCGACTACGAGGCCCTGGTCTCGAGGGTCCGGGATACGACCCGCCGCGCCGGTCTCGCGCTCGGCGGGCCGCTCGCGTGGATGACGACGCGGCCCGAGTACAATTTCTTCCAGGCGCCGTCGACGACGAGCCTCGTAGCCTCCGGCTCGCGCGGCGTGCTCGAAGCGGCCGATCCGTGTTTCGGCGTGCCGTCGGGCGTGTCACCGGTCGAGGGCGAAGATCCCTGCCCGTGACGGCGCCGCAGACAAGATCAGAATAGCCGGCGCAACGCCCACGCGAGCGCGATACCGAGAGCAGCGGCAAGGATCATTAACACGCCCGTCCCACTCGGCAGGTAGCTGTCGCGATTAAAGCCGCGGCTCACGCCCGGTATCGCCCAGAGATCGCCGCTGCCGCGCCCGACCACGAGCTGGGCTTTCATGCCTTTTTCCATGTGCTGCGTGAGATCGCAGTGCACGAGGTACGTGCGGTCGTCGCTCGGGACGATGAACGAACCCGTTTGGCTGGTGCCGCCGTTCGCCTCGACGTGAAACATACCACCCGGATAGAGATAGCGCGGCAGGCCATGCACCATCCACTGATGCCGCACGTCATCGTCGTTGACGAACGTGACGGTCACGCGGCTGCAAGGCTCGACGACAAATTCGCGTTGGCTGTAGCCGAACGTCGTGCCCGGATAGCCGTCTGCGTACTCTGCGCCGGCATGCACCGTGAACGCGTGGTCGGTCGAGACTTGCTCGCAGTCGCGCGGCGGCGTCTCGGCATTCGCGTTCATGACCATGCCCCCCTCTTGCATGACCTCATGCCGCATCACATCGTGCTGCATCATGTCGTGCTGCGCGAGCGCGGGTGCGACCAGGGTCGCGAGCAGCGCTCCACCGGCGATCTGGGCGAAGCGCATCATGCTCTCGTCCGCTCGAGTAACCCTAGACCCACGACGCCGATCGCACCGAGGCTGGCCGCGAGGACGATGAGCCGCAGCAGGAACCCGACGTCCACGCCGGCGTCCGTGAACAGGTTCGGCGCATACGCCTGCCAGATCGGCAGCTCTTTGCGGTAATAAGCCTCCGTGAAATAGGGGTCCCAGCTCACACCGAGCGTCTCGGGCCAGCCGTTCGGGCCCAGATAATCCTCGTACACGATCGCCGAGATATGCCCACCGGGGCCGATGCCGTCGGACGTGACAGCGCGCTCGCCGTGGTCGTGAAACAGCCAGATGCCGCTGCCGTAGGAATTGATGCCGTCGTTCGTCGTAGTGAGCAACAGATCCAGACGCTGCGCCGGTGCGAGTGAGACGACGTCGCGTGTGATGCGGGCGGCCGGTGGAGATGCGACGCCATCGCGGTGCGTGATCGTGACCTTGTGTCCGTGCGTGTGCAGTGCGATCGGGTTCATGCCGCCATTGACGACACGCAGCTTCACACGCTCGTTCGGCTCGACGACGACGAGCGAGTCTCGAAACGTGTACGGGAACGATTTACCGTTGAGCGTGAAATAATCCGCCGTCGCATCCGTGATGTCGTAGTCGCGGTGCATCGATTGCGTAATGAGGCGAGGATCGTTGGACCGCTGGATGCGCGTGTTCAGGTCGCTGTCGATCTCCAGATAGTGCAGGTCGTACTCACGGTCGTATTGCTCGCGCACGGCCTGCGACGGCGCGCGCACGTGGCCGGCGCCGACGTTGAGCGTCTGCAGCCAATTGTTCGGGCGGTTCTCCTCGACGACGAAGAGACCCTGCAGGCCCATCATGACGTGCACGTGCGGCTGCACGTGGCAGTGATAAAACGCCGTGCCCGTCGTGCGCGGTTGAACCTCATAGGTGCGCGCAGCGCCCGGCATGACGGGGATCTCGCTCGTGAATGGCACGCCGTCGTTGCCCTCGCCATTGACGTCGACGAATGGATGATCGACACCATGCAGATGCACCGTGTGCGGCATGTAGTGGCCGTTCTCGAGCGTGATGCGAATCCGGTCACCCTGCTCGACGCGGATTGCAGGCGACGGCAGGCGCAGCGACGCGCGGGCGTTCAACGACTCGAAGTTTTCCGTCGCCATGCCGACGAATTTCGGCGCGAACGTCCAGAAGCCCGGCATGATGCCCGGGGCAATCGCGTATTGGGCCGCGGGTTCGGGCAGCTCGGGCGAGCCGCCGTTGAGCTCGATAACCTCGAGGCGGATGTGGATCTCGTCGGGGTCGCCGTCGCCGTCGAGATCGGCGCCTTTTTCGACGGCATCGGTCGTGAGGCCGCTCGCGGCGAGCGTCGCGGCCGAGACGTTGTTCGTGCCGCGCACGAAGGCGGCGATGGCATAGGGATCATCAGCGATGCAGGTCGGTGACGGCAGGATGCTAACACCGTCGATCGTCTGACCGTCACGCCAGCCCGATAGATCCTCGAGGCAGGCAGGTTCCGGCACGGCACCTTCGACCGACACCGATGCCGGCAATGGACGGTAGCCACTCGCCCCGAACCAGTCTGCCCATTGGGCGCGCCAGGTTCGCGGGTACCACTGCGGCGGCACGCTGATGAGCGCGGTGACGACGAGCGCGAGTAAGAGCCACTTTCTCATCGCAACGCGCCTATCGCAGTGCGAGCCTTCGTACACCAGCGCGCAGCCGTGCCCGTGGAGACTAGAAACGCGGCCTGCGCCCCGATGCCGAGTAGCAGAAAAAGAGGCAGAAGACCCCAAGTCGTGCCGACCTCGAACGGAAAGACCGTCTCGTACGTTCGGCCGGTTTCGGGATACGTCGTCGTGACGATACCGATGTACCAGCCGGGCTCGTCGAAGCGATGCTCGACCGTGAAAACCGCTTCGCCGCGCACGGCCGCCGGCTCGTAGAACACCGTGGCTGCCTCGAGATCCTCGATGGCTGCGACGTCGTCCAATCTCGCGAAGACGCCGGCACCGGTCACGTCGCGGATGATACGAAAATCGAGCGGCATCTCCTTGAGGCTCGAGTGCAAATACTCCATGACGAATACGGTCTGCGTAACGTCGGGAACGTCCTCGCAGAACTCCTTGCTCGCGCGCGTTTCGGGCTGATAGATCGTGAAGTGGGCTGACAAAAAGCCCATGTTGATCACGCAGATGTCCTCCTCGAGCACGACGCCGCCATGGGCGCGCGCGACCGGGCTCGACAGACCCAGCCCGCAGACGGCTAGCAGCGACGCGACGATGATGATTTTCGGCATGGGGAACATCTATTTGAGACAACGCACAATTATCGCAGTTCTCGATCAATCGGGTCGATTGACGGATTGACGGGGTCAGACCCCAACCACGGTAGATGGGGTCCACGGTAGATGGGGTCAGACCCCAATTAGACAATCCGGATCCTCGACGCCTCCCGCGCGTCTGCTTATATGCGGGTGTGGCTGAGAAGGTCCTCCCAAAAGAGAGAGTGGTCTAGGCCCGACCAATGGGGTCAGACCCCGATAAGGTGAGTTGGGGTCAGACCCCAAGCGGCACCGGATTTGCTATCGTTTCAGGCCTACGGCGACTACTGGGAATCGTATTGGCCAAGCTGCTCAAAGACCCGCTCGTGCACTTCGTGCTTCTCGGTGCGGCGATTTTCGGTCTTTTCGCGCTTCTCGAGGACGAGCCCGGTGCCGACGAGCGGCGCATCGTCATTCCCGAGGCGGAGATCGACGGGCTCTGGGGCGCCATGTCGATGATCTACGGCCGTGCGCCGACGGAGGCCGAGATCGAGCAGCTCATCGAGCCGCGCATTCGCGAGGAGGTCCTGTACCGCGAGGCGCTCGCCCTCGGGCTCGACCGCGACGACTCCCAGGTGCGTCAGCGCCTCGTCGAAAAGATGACCTTTTTGAGCGAGGACCTGATTCCGGCCGAGCCGCCGAGTGACGAGGAAGTTGCCGCGTTTTTCGAGGCCAACCGCGAGCGCTTCGTCGACCCTGCGCGCGTGGACTTCGAGCAACTGTATTTCAGCCCGAGCGCTCACGGCGACGGTATCGTCGCCGCGGCCGAGGACGCTCTCGCGGCGCTGGCCGACGGCGCCGATCCGAATACGCTCGGCGACTCGAGCACCGTGCCTCGCTCGCTCGAAGCTGCCTCGGCCGAGGCGCTCAGCGCCGACCTCGGCGAAGAATTTGCAGCGGGCGTGCTCGCGCTGGCGGCCGACGGCGCCTGGCATGGCCCGATCCGCTCGTTCTTCGGTGTGCACCTCGTGCGCGTTACGTCGCGTACCGAAGCCCGCACACCGGCGCTCGAGGAAATACGCGATCGAGTTGTCGCGGCGCTCAACGCTGAGCGCCGCCGTAGCGCCAACGAGCAGGCCTACCAGGCATTACGCGAACGCTATGACATCGTCGTCGAGATACCGGACGCCGTCAGAGAAGCATGGCACGCCGAGTGAGGTGGGTCACGCTCGCAGTACTCGCGTTGGGCGCAAGCGCCACGCACGCGCACGAGTTCAGCCCGGGCTTTCTCGGCTTCATAGAGCTCGAGGCGGACGTCTACCGTGTGCAATGGAAAGTCTCGTTGACAGGCGGGCTCGCTGAAGGGCTGCTGCCGCAGCTCCCCGACGAGTGCACGTTCACCGGTGATCTCAACGCCTACGTCATGGGCGATGCGCGTGTGCAGCAGCGGGACGTGCACTGCGATGGCGGCCTCGCCGGTCGCTCGGTCAGTATCGATGGGCTACCCTCGACGATGACCGATGTGCTCGTGCGCATCGACTATCTCGACGGTAGCTCCGTGACGCATCTGCTGACGCCTGCGGCGCCCGGCGTCGTGATCGCCGAGACGCAAGGTGCGCTCGCGGTCATCCTCACCTACCTCGTGCTCGGCACGGAGCATATTCTTATCGGCATCGATCACCTGCTCTTCGTGTTCGCCCTGCTGCTGCTCGTTAATGGCGTACGACGGCTCATCATCACGGTCACGGCATTCACGCTGGCGCACAGCATAACGCTCGGCGCTGCAACGCTGGGATTCGTCAACGTGCCTCAGGCGCCCGTCGAAGCCGTTATCGCATTGAGCATCCTCTTTCTCGCGGCGGAGCTCGGCAGAAAAGCGGTCGGAATCGGCGATTCGAAAGATATTGCGCTCGAGTTTCCGTGGATTGTCGCCTTCTTGTTCGGCCTCCTGCACGGCTTCGGGTTCGCCGGCGCGCTCGCCGACGTCGGTCTGCCGTCACAAGCCGTGCCACTCGCGTTGCTGTTCTTCAACATCGGCGTCGAGATCGGTCAGCTCATTTTCATTTTCGGCGTGCTCGGCCTGGCCTGGGTGTGGCGCAGTGTGCGGCTTCCGGCGCCGCCGATCTGGCGCGTCGCGGCAGCGTACGGTATGGGATCGGTTGCAGCGTTTTGGGTGTTCGATCGCACAATCGGCGCGATTTGAGGCTTCGCCGGCGACGTAATGTGATCTGCATACGCTCACGCACGGGCGTATATTGTTATTTAAGGTGTGCGCCATCGAGGGCGTTACGTACCTAGGCAGAGACATCGGCAATGAACCATACGACCTCGCGCCGCTGCACGCTCTTCTCAGGCGTCGTCCTGACCCTGGTCGCCTGGCCGAGCTTTGCACAAGTCGAGTTCGGTGACGACCGCAGCCAGTGGTCCAACGATGGCGAATGCGACGATCCGCGCTTTATCGGCGACGGTATGGCCGACGTATTGCTCGACGAGGACCTCTATGCCGATGCGACCGACTGTCGCGGCCTCTTCGAGACCGGCCGGATCAGGCTGCGCAAAACCGACGCGTCGGGCACAGTCTCAGCCGACAGCGTCGATTTTGGCGATGACTCCGGCGAGTGGACGCACGACGGTGAGTGCGACGATCCGCGATTCGTCGGCGACGGCATGGCCAGCGTGTTGCTCGACGAGGATCGCCTCGCCGATGCGACCGACTGCCGCACCCTGTTCGAGGCGGGCCGTATCCGTTTACGCACGAGCGAGGCGGGCGAAGGTCCGCCCCCCGTCGGGCTGACGGTCGGCACGGAGCAACGCGGCCGACTCGAGTCAGGTGACGGCGCGCTCGAGTCCGGCGAATATCGCGACAACTTCACGTTTGAAGGCGCTGAGGGCGACATCGCCGTCATCGATCTGCGCTCGGACGCTTTCGATACCTACCTGATCGTGCGCACGCCAGGCGGCGAGCAGTTCGACAATGACGACTACGAAGGCGACGTCTCGCGCTCGTTTCTGACGTTGCCGATGACGGAGTCGGGGACTTACACGGTCGGCGTCACGAGCTATGACGCCGGAGAGACGGGCGACTACGTGCTGCGCGTCGAGACCCAGGCCGACGATGGGCAGGGCACAGGCACGATCGCGCGGACGGGTGAGCTCGCCGACGGCGATTCGACGCTCGAGTCGGGCGAGTACACGGATTCTTACGAATTCATTGGCCGACCCGGCGACCGCGTGACGATCGATCTGCGCTCGGACGATTTCGATACTTACGTCATGCTCGTCGAGCCGAGCGGAGAGCAGCAGGAGAACGATGACGCTGACGGAACCTCTCATAGTCGCATCGAGACGACGCTGCCGGAGACGGGTGTTTATGAGGTCATCGTCACTTCCTACGAGCCCGGCGAAGTCGGCCGCTACGACCTCGTCATCGATCGAGTCGACGGTGCCGGCGTGCGGCCAAGTGGTGAAGCCGAAACGCTGACGGTCGGGCGGACCACGAGCGGCAGGCTCGAGTCGATCGACCTCGAGAGTGAGACCGGTGAGTACCGCGATCTCTACGTTTTTGATGGTACGGCCGGCGAGCGCATCCGTGTCGAGATGAGCTCGGATGATTTCGATACCTTTGTCGCACTAACGACGCCTGGCGGTGGCGTCATAGACAACGACGACTTCGAAGGCAGCACGGCGCGCTCCGTCGTCGAGCTCGAGCTGCCCGAAACCGGGCGGTACCAAGTTGCGGCGACGTCGTATGGCGCGGGGGAAACCGGCGCATACCGTCTGCTCGTCGATGCGCGTTCCGGGCCGGCGACCGTCCTCGAGCGGACGGGCGAACGCGGCCGCGGGCGCACCTACGGCGTCTTCGCGGGGATCAGCGACTATCCGGGCACCGACAACGATCTCGAGTTCACGGCCGAAGATGCGATTCGCGTGCGCGATGCGCTCATACGCGGCGGTGGCATGCAGCCCGAGGACGCAATCACACTGACCGACGCTGATGCGACGGCCGAGAACTTGCGCGGTGCGATCGCGCAGCTCGCGGCGCAAGCCGGTCCCGAGGACACGTTCGTGCTGTTTTACTCCGGTCACGGCGACCGCGTAGAACGTGCCGCCGGCCCGGAGGTCTTCGATCCCGATTCGCTCGATGAGACGCTCGAGCTCTACGACGCGGCGATCAGTGACGACGAGCTGCGCGTCATGCTCGATGCGGTTCGCGCGGGCACGACGTTGCTACTCCTCGATTCGTGCTTCAGCGGGGGTTTCGCCAAGGATGTGATTTCCGTGCCGGGTCGCATGGGCCTGTTTTCCTCGGAAGAGGACCTGACGTCGCAGGTCGCGCTCAAGTTTCAGGCTGGCGGCTATCTTTCGTACTTTCTCGACGAGGCAATTGGCGATCGTCTGGCCGACGCGGACGAGAA
>JBFJXA010000100.1:0-8195 GCA_041623375.1 Gammaproteobacteria bacterium
CAGATCGATACGCTCATGGCCGAGCGCGAAAGCTTGCGCCAGGCACGCAAGTTCGCAGAGGCCGACTCGCTTCGCGACAGGCTCGCCGACCAGGGCATCGTCATAGAGGACAGCGCGGCCGGACCACGCTGGCGGCGGTCGCGCTGATATGACGCTTCTCAACCGGCTGACGACGCGCCTGCTGCTCGGGCTGATCCGCGCCTATCAGCTCGTCCTGTCGCCGTGGCTCGGGCGCACGTGCCGGTACACGCCGACGTGCTCGGCATATGCCGCCGAGGCCATCGCCCGGCACGGGCCCCTGCGCGGTAGCTGGCTCGGATCGCGGCGAATCCTGCGATGTCATCCGTGGGGCGGTTCGGGCTACGATCCGGTACCGGAGGGCGCAGCGCCAACGCGCGAAGGAGGACGCTTTGAGTCTCGATAATCGTTTGCTCGACATTATCTGTTGCCCCGTGACGCACTCGCCGCTCGAGCGGATGCGGCCAGAGGATCTCGAGCGGCTCAATGCGCTGATCGCCGAGGGGAAAATCACCAACCGCGGCGATGAGATCGTTACCGATGCGCTCGACGATGCGCTCGTGACTCGTGACAGCAAGCTCGCCTACCCCGTCCGCGACGGGATACCGATTCTGCTCGGGGAGCAGGGCATCTCGATGACACAGCTCGACGCGCAAACACCGTCGTGAAGGTCAACGCCCGGCAGCTGCAGAGTCATCTCTCGCGCGGTCTCGCGCCGATCTACCTCGTCAGCGGCGACGAGCCGCTGCTCGTGGCCGAGGCGGCTGACCGCATCCGCGCGCAGGCTCGCAGCGAAGGCTTCGAGGAGCGCGAGCTGCTCGTCGCCGGGCGCGGCTTCAAGTGGACCGAGCTCGAAGGCAGCGTCGATAGCATGTCGTTGTTCGCCGCGCGCCGTATCGTCGAGGTTCGGCTGCCGACGCCGCGACCGGGCGATGCCGGCAGCAAGGTATTGCAGCAGCTCGCGACTCGGTCGGATCCGGACCGGCTCGTGCTCGTCGTGACGAGCAAGCTCGACTCCTCGGCATCGCGCGGCAAATGGGTCAAGGCCATCGACGCCAACGGGGTCGTCGTGCAGAGCTGGCCTATCGATCGGGCTGAGCTGCCGGCATGGATCAAGCACCGCGCTGCGGCGTTGCATGTGAAGCTCACGCAGCGGGCGGCCGAGGCGCTGGCCGATCGTGTCGAAGGTAACCTGCTCGCCGCGGATCAGGAGATCAGAAAGCTCGCAATCCTCGGTCGTGACGGTGCGATCGACGAGGACGAGGTGCTCGATGCCGTCGCCAACAGCGCGCGCTTCGACGTCTTTCGCCTCGTCGACGGATTTCTCGCGGGAGACGCGCGCCGCGTTTTCGATGTATTTGCGGGCCTGCGCAGGGAAGGTGCGGAGCCGGCGCTGATCTGCTGGGCGTTGAGCCGTGAGCTCAGCCTCCTGGCGCGGTTGCATTCGGCCCTACGGCGGGGACAGCGACTCGAGAGCGCGCTCAAGGCGCACGGCGTCTGGCAGCGCCGTCAGGCGCTCGTCAAACGTGCCCTAGAACGCTACACCGCGGCCGAAGTGCGGCGCCTGCTCGGGCACGCCGTCAAGGCTGATCACGTCGTCAAGGGCGTGATTACCGGTAACCCATGGCAGGCGCTCACGCAGCTGCTGTTGCTCGCCCTCGACCGGCGCGCGCGTGTCGACGAGGTGGCCTGAGCTTGGCGGGGGGAATGGTGGGCGGACCGATCGGGGTCTTCGGCGGCACGTTCGATCCAATTCACTTCGGTCATCTGCGAACGGCGCTCGAGCTGCGCGAGACCCTCGGCTTGGCCGAGGTCAAATTCGTGCCGTGTCACAGGCCACCGCACCGCGACACGCAGCCGAGCGCGGGTGCGCTGCGGCTCGACATGGTCGGTGCCGCTATTGCCGGAGAGAATGGTTTCAGCGTCGATGAGCGCGAGTTCACGCGTCCGGGCCCCTCGTACACGATCGACACGCTCGTGAGCTTGCGTGCCGAGGTCGGGTCGCGCCCTCTGTGCCTGCTGCTCGGCATGGACGCGTTTCTCGGGCTGCCGACGTGGCACCGCTGGACCGAGCTCCTCGAGGTCGCTCACATCGTCGTCGCGCATCGGCCTGGCTGGGTAGTCCCCGCCGATGGTCCGCTTGGCAAGCTGCTCACCCAGCACCGCGCCGACTCGCCGACACCGCTGCGTGAATACGCAGGCGGGCGCGTATTCGTAACGGCGGTTACACAGCTCGAGATTTCGGCGACCGAGCTGCGCCGCGCGCTTGCGCGCGGCGACGATCCGCGCTATCTCGTGCCCGACGCCGTGCGCGAGATCATCATTCGCTCGGCCTGTTACCGTTGCGCCTGAGATGAAGACAAAAAAGCCAGCGACATCCGCAGCGCTCGGTGATCTGATTGTCGAAGTGCTCGACGATCTAAAGGCGCAATCCGTGCTGCGCCTGGACGTACGGCACCTGACGACGATGACCGACCTCATGATCATCGCCAGCGGCCGTTCGGCGCGGCACGTGCGCGCCGTGGCCCGAACGTTGCTCGAGCGTTGCGAGGCAGAAGGTTTCAAGCCGATCGGTGTCGAGGGCGAGGAGGGCGGTGAGTGGGTGCTCGTCGATCTCGGCGACGTCGTCGTCCACATCATGGTTCCGAGCGTGCGCGAGTTCTACGCCCTCGAGAAGCTCTGGGATATCGCACCGCGCCGCGAGACCGGCGACGCGGGCTGAGCGTCCGGGCCAGCCCGCGTCTGCGAATCGCTCGGATCATGCGTATCCGCCTCATCACGGTTTCGAGCAAGCAGCCTCGCTGGGTCATCGACGGTTACGAGCATTACGCGCGCCGATTCGACCGACGTAGCGCGATCGAGCTCGTTGAAGTTCCGCTGGCTCGGCGTTCAGCGGCGATCCCGGTCGAGCGTGCCGTCGAGGACGAGAGCCGCAGGATGCTCCGCCACGTGGCCTCCGGCGCACACGTCGTGATGCTCGAGCGCGACGGCCGGCCATGGTCCACCGACCGACTCGCGGCGCGACTCGAGGACTGGCGCATGGCAGGTGCGCCCGTCTGTCTGCTCGTCGGCGGACCAGACGGTCTCGGGCCCGCGTGCGCGAGCCGGGCCGTCGAGCGCTGGTCCCTGTCTGCGCTGACGTTGCCCCACGGGCTCGTGCGCATCGTCGTGGCCGAGGCGCTGTATCGCGCCGACAGCCTGTTACAGGGCCACCCGTACCATCGCGCGTGAATCGGCCGAAAATACCGGCCTGTGTTGCTTTGCTTGCCTCGACGTTGCTCGTATAGTCTTTTGAATGAAAAAGGATTTCATCTATCTGGCCTCGGCTTCGCCGCGGCGCAGCGTGCTGCTCGAGCAAATCGGCGTCGCGCATCGCGTGGTGCCGGCTCAGATCGACGAGGATCGTGAGCACGATGAGCCATCAGAGCGCTACGTCGTTCGGCTCGCGGAGCAGAAGGCCAGTGCCGTTTGGGAGCAGACGCGGGGCACCGAGCGCCGGCCTGTGCTCGCGGCCGACACGACGGTCGAGCTGGGCGAGCGCCTGCTCGGCAAGCCGCGTGATGCTGCCGACGCGCTCGCGATGCTCGCGGATTTATCGGGTCGCAGCCACCGTGTGCTCACGGGAGTCGCGTTGCGGCACGACGCTGGTCTGAGCTCCGTGCTGAGCGTGAGCGACGTGAGGTTTCGCCCGACGTCCGAGGACGAGCGACGCGCCTACTGCGCAACGGGCGAGCCGCTCGACAAGGCCGGTGGCTATGGGATCCAGGGTTACGGTGCGGTATTCGTCGAGCGCATAGAAGGCAGCTTCTCATCCGTGGTCGGCTTGCCGCTGCGCGAGACGGCGGAACTGCTGGCCCGCGTGGGCGAGCCGCGCTGGCTCCTCGAGGCCGGAGCCCGTGCGTGAAGGAGGAGATCCTCGTCAACGTTACGCCGCGAGAGGTGCGGGCCGCGCTCGTCGAGGATGGCATCGTCCAGGAGGTGGTCATCGAGCGTGCCGACCATCGCGGTCTGATCAGCAACATCTATAAGGGTCGCGTGTCGCGTGTGCTACCGGGCATGCAGGCGGCGTTCATCGATCTGGGGCTCGAGCGCACGGCGTTCTTGCACGCCTCGGACATCGGGCACGGTATCGACGAGGAGAGCCGCGAGACGGAGGTCAGTATCCGTGATCTCGTTAGCGAGGGCGCGGAGATTCTGGTCCAGGTGCTCAAGGATCCGCTGGGCACCAAGGGTGCGCGACTTACGACACAGATCACGATTCCGTCCCGGTATCTCGTTATGATGCCTCTGGATACCGGCGTTCGCGTCTCGGCTCGTATCGAGGACGAGACGGAGCGCGAGCGGCTACGAGGGCTGATCGAGGGCTGTTTCGAGGCTGAGACCCCGGTTGGGTACATCGTGCGCACGGCTGCCGAGGGCGCAAGCGCCGAGGCCCTGCACGCGGATATGCGTTTCTTGGACAAGCTCTGGCATGCCATCGAGGAGGCTGCCGCCGCGGCCGATGCAACGGAGCTCGTCCACGAGGATCTGCCACTCGCGCTGCGTGTGGTCAGGGATCTGCTCAGCGCCGATATGGAGCGCGTGCGTGTCGATTCCGGGCCGGTCTATGAGCTCATGAAGGAATTTGCAGACAGATTCATTCCGCAGATGTCGCCGATGATCGAGCATTACACGCGGGATCGGCCGATTTTCGATCTCTATGGCGTCGAGGACGAGATTCAACGCGCGTTGCAACGCAAAGTCGTGCTCAAGTCCGGCGGTTATCTGATGTTCGATCAGACCGAAGCCATGACGACGATCGACGTGAACACCGGTGCCTATGTCGGTCATCGCAACCTCGAGGAGACGATCTTTCGGACCAATCTCGAGGCCGCAGTCGCGATCGCCAGGCAGCTGCGGCTGCGCAATCTGGGCGGTATCATCATTATCGATTTCATCGACATGGCGGAGGAGGAGCACCGCGATCAGGTCCTCCAGGCGCTCTCCGGCCGCCTGGCCGGCGACCACGCGAAGACGCAGATCATGGATGTCTCACCGCTCGGCCTGGTCGAGATGACCCGCAAGAGAACGCGCGAAAGTCTGGAACATGTGCTATGCCAGGCCTGTCCAAGCTGCGAGGGTCGCGGTTTCGTCAAGACTGCGGAGTCGGTCTGCTACGAGATTTTTCGCGAGATCCTGCGCCAGCATGGGCAGTTCGACTTTCAGGAGCTGCTCGTTCTCGCCAGGCCCCGTGTGATCGAGCGAATGCTCGATGAGGAATCCGCCAGCGTCGCCGAGCTCGAGGAGCTCACCGGCGCGACGATCCGTCTACAGAGCGAGAGCCTGTACGCGCCGGATCAGTTCGACGTAATACTGATGTGAGCTACGAATGCCGATTTTCCTGCGCAAGCTGATCAAGGGCCTCGGGGTCGGCGCGGCCATGCTCGTCATCATCGCCGCGATCGGCATCGGCGCTTTCAGGCTCGTCATCGCGCAGCTGCCGAGCTATCAGGGCCAGGTGCAAGCATGGGCCCAAGACACGCTGGGCCTGAGCGTAAGCTTCAGCCGCCTCGATGCGCGTTGGGGACTGCGCGGGCCGGAGTTGTCGTTTTACGATGCGAGCGTCTCGCGACCCGATCAAGAGGCCGAGCCCATGGTCAGCGCCGCTGAGGTCACGCTCGGCCTGAGCCCCGTCGTGCTGTTTCTCGAGCGCCGGCTCGCAGTCAGCAGGCTCTCGCTCGAGCGCACGCAGCTCACGCTCGAGCGTGGTGCCGATGGCCAGCTCAGACTGCAGGGCGCACCGTCGGATCGGCAGTCGCGCACGGACCTGCGCTTCGAGGATCTGCCTTCGGTCGCGATTACGTTGACCGACAGCGACATCCGTTTTGTCGATCGCGTGCAGGAGCGCGCGTGGGACTTCAGCGACGTTCGCGTCAGGCTCGAGCGCAGCGAGGATCGCGTCCTGCTCGAGGCCCGCGGTACGCCCCCCATCGAGCTCGGCAACCGTATCGACGTGTCGATCGACGGCACGCTCGCACCTCGCGCGGCCGACGACACGGCCGACTGGTTGATCGTGACGGCGCTCAACGACGTCGACTTCAGTACCGTTGCCGAGCTTTTCCCCGAGGTGCCGGGCCTGCCACAGGGTGGTATCGGCAATCTGTCCCTGTGGCTCGAAACGGCGGGTGGTCGCGTGACACACGCGACGGCTCAGGTCGAGCTCGAGGACCTGCTGCTCGCAGAAGCTGCCGAAGCCGGATCGATTTTCGATCGAATTGCCGTGACGGTCGAATGGGCGCAGGGTACCGACGGTTGGTCGTTGAGCTTGTCCGATCTGCAGCTCACGCGCGACGGCGTGCGTTGGCCCGAGGTCACCAATATCGGAATGAGCCTGACGACGAGTTCGGGGGAACCTCGGGCACTGGAGCTCGATGCCGGTTTCCTGCGGCTTCAGGATCTCTCGCCGCTGGTCGCTGCGCTACCCGTCGAGCAGGTAACCGAGATCTGGCGAACGCTTTCGCCGCAAGGTGACGTCGACAACCTGAGCCTCAGCGTCGCTCGCGACCCCGACGGATTCGTGTATGACGTGACCGCCAGATTAGACCGTGTCGGAATCGCAGCCAGCGACGGACGGCCCGGCGTGCGCGGCGTGTCCGGGATGCTGCGCGCGGATACCGGTAGTGGTCGCGTTGCGCTCACGACGACCAACGCGCAGCTCGAATGGCCCGAGATGTTCCGGGAGCCTATCGCGATCGGCGAGCTCACGGGCGTCATGATCTGGCGTGAGGGCCGCGACGGCATTCGGCTCGTCAGCGACAATCTGACCTTCAACAACGCCGATGTGCGCACGCGCTCGAATCTCGAGCTCATCGTGCCGGCTGGCGGCGGCGCGCCGCACCTCGATCTCGAGACCCGGTTGCTCGGATTCGACACCACGCGTACGCGAAGCTATCTGCCTGTCGGCGTCCTGCCGGCGCCCGTCGTAAGCTGGCTCGATCGGGCGATCATTCAGGGCCGTGTGCCCGAAGCCGACGTGACGTTCTTCGGACCTGTCGACGCGTTTCCATTCGATAACGGTGAAGGACAGCTCCGCGCGCGCTTCACCGTCGAGGACGGCATTCTCGCCTACGTGGACGGTTGGCCCATCGCGACGGCGATCGAGGGTGAGGTCGAGTTCGTCAACGCCGGTTTCACGGCACAGGGCACGGGCCGGATCATGAACGAAGATTTCGCGCGCATGCGTGGCGGCGTCGCCGATATGCGTGATGCCGTACTCACAGTCTCCGGTGACGTTACGGCTAGCCTCGGCGAATTTCTCGATTATCTTCGAATCGTGCCGGCTACGGCGCGCCGGCTCGGCCCGGACCTTTCGAGGCTACAGTCCGATTCGGGCTCCGGCGTCGTAACGCTGGACCTGAGTCTGCCGCTCAAGGATATCGGCGCCTACGATCTCGACGCCGAACTCGCCATTAACGCCGGACAGCTCGAGGTCGAGGGATTCGATCTGACCGCGAACGACATCCAGGGTCGATTGAGGCTCAGCGACAACGCCGTGACAGGCGACGGAATTCGCGCGATGCTGTTCGGCAGCCCCGTGACCGCGCGCGTGACCGCGTCGGACGAGGCCGGTTATCGGGCACGTCTGGAGGTTAGCGGATCGGTCGAGGCCGAGGCGCTGCAGCAGAACTTCGATCTGCCATTCGGTTCGCTGGTGTCAGGCGCAACGACGTGGGAAGGACATCTGCTGTTGCCTGCCAATGTGCCAGACGGCGATCCGATGATCGAGCGAGCGCCCCTGCGAATCGCCGTCGCGTCGTATCTGACCGGCGCTGAGCTCGCCTTTCCAGCGCCCCTCGCCAAGCCCGCCGCGGCACCGATGCCACTCGAGCTCGCATTTACCGTGCTGCCGGCGAACCGTTTCGATATCGAAGGTCGTCTCGGCACGAGCCGCCGGTTCGCGTTGAGTTTTCAAAGCGCCGACTCGGGGCTGGCGTTTCGTCGAGGCAGCGTCCGACTCGACGGTACCTACCCATTGTTGCCGCCGGACGACGGGCTCGACATCGAGGGAAACGTGAGCGCGCTGCAGCTCGACGGCTGGCTCGGGCTGTTACGCGGGCAGGAATTGCTCGGCCGCGACGAACCGATTCTCTCGCGGCTCGACCTCGACATCGCGGACATGACTGCGTTCGGTCAGCGCC
>JBFJXA010000101.1:0-8045 GCA_041623375.1 Gammaproteobacteria bacterium
GCAAGCGTTGTCCGATCAAATCCGCACGCTGATCGATGAGTCCAAGCTGACCGGTGTGCAGATAACGGTGGTTGCCGTCTGTTTCTTCCTCAATATGCTCGACGGCATGGACGTGCTCGCAATCTCGTTCGCAGCGCCGGCCATCGCGGAGGAGTGGGCGATTTCGCGCCAATCGCTCGGCGTCGTGTTCAGCGCCGCTCTGATCGGCATGACGGCCGGGGCCTTGTTGCTTTCGCCTTATACGGACGTCATCGGTCGCCGCAGAATGATCCTGATCAGTCTGGTTTTGATATCCGCAGGAATGCTTGCGACGTCATTGGCGAACTCGATTGCGGCGCTGATCGTATTGCGATTTTTTGCGGGACTCGGCATCGGCTCGATGCTCGCGAGCATGACCTCGATGGTCTCGGAGTATGCGCCCGACCGATGGCGCAACATGTTCATTCTCGTATTGCACGCCTCGTACTCGATCGGTGCAATCGCCATTGGCTTCGTCGCCGCCTACATGCTGCCGATTCATGGTTGGCGGCCGCTGTTCGTCGTCGCCGGTTTCGCATCGGCCGTCGGCATTCCGCTCGTCTGGTTCCTGCTGCCCGAGTCGCTCGACTTCCTGACGAAGAAGCAGCCGAAGCACGCGCTGGAGACGATCAACCGGGTTCTCGCGCGCATGAATCATGCGGCGCTCGAAGCGTTGCCGAAGCAGGACGAGGAGGGGCGCTCCGTAGGACTCGGGTCGATTCTCAAGGATACGTTTCGCCAGCGGACAATCTCGTTGTGGCTGGCGTTCTTCATGGGGTTCGCGACCTTGTATTTCCTGCTGAGCTGGGTCGTCACGCTTGCGCTCGAGGCCGGCCTCGCACTAGAGAATGCGATCTGGGCCGGGGTCTGCCTGAATCTCGGCGCATTCTGCGGATCCGTGAGCCTCGGTGCGCTGTCGAATCGATTCGGCCTGACGCGGATCATTGGCGTTTTCTTTCTGTGTAGCGCCGTCTTTGTCATCGCCTACGGCACGGCCCGGGTCAACGTCGCGCTCGTGCTGATTCTCGTTTTTCTGCTCATGTATTTCGTGCAGGGTGCGTTCACGGGGCTTTATGCGGTCGCGGCGAGGCTTTATCCGACGGAAATCCGCACGACGGGTATCGGCTGGGCCATCGGCGCGGGCCGTCTGGGCGCGATTCTCGGCCCGATCGTTGCGGGCGTGCTGCTGGGCGCCGGCGTCACGATCGGCTGGACGTTTGCGATCTATGCCATACCGATGATCCTCGGCGCCGTGTTCGTGTCGAGAATCAGGCTGGACGCGCCGGCCTGATCGGCCGAGGAAGCGACTTCTCGACTGCGCGCCCAGCGTGTAAGGTGGACGATCAGAAGATGAAGAAGATCGACCGTTCAAATTCCATCGTGAAACGCCGTGACACGTTGAAGGCGTTCCTGGGGTTCGGCCTCGGGTTGCCGTTCGTCAGGCAGGCCCGATCGAACGAAGCTGCGATGAACGCTCCGCCGCAGACAAACGACGTGTTCGTGTTTGCCTTCGGTGAGCGCGAGGGCGAAGTGATCGGTCCCGACGATCTCGCCGTCGGTGCCGGCCAGGTATTCGCCTATCCGATGGATCCGGCGACCGGAATCGTCCGCAGCGGCTCACGGCTCAACCAGGTATTGCTGACCCGTATGGACCCGGAACGGCTTTCGCAACGTACGCGGCGAAATTCCGCTGCCGGCATCGTCGCGTACTCGGCATTGTGCACGCATACGGGCTGCGACGTGACGGACTGGGACGCGCAGACGTTGCGATTTCAATGCCCCTGCCATGACTCCCAGTTCGATCCGGCTGACGGCGCACGCGTTGTCGGTGGACCGGCGCCGCGCCAGCTTCCATCGTTACCGCTGAAGCTCGACGACGGGGTTATCTCGGTAGCGGATGCATTCGATGCGCCGATTGGCTTCCAGCAGCCCGGCATAGATCCGTTCGGTTTCTGAGTGGAGACGGACATGACCTATCAGTGCGCTTCCAGAGTTCTACTTCTCAATTTGGTCGTCGGCCTCTTTCCCGTACTCGGCATCGCGCAGGGCGTTGACGCTTATCGGCCCGTGAGCTCGCAGCGCTTGCTCGATCCGGAGCCGGAAAACTGGCTCATGTACCGGCGCACTTACGACGGCATGGGCTTCAGCCCCCTCGATCAGATCAATACGGAGAACGTTGGTGAGCTCGTGCCGGTCTGGAGCTTTGCGACGGGCATCACCGAGGGGCATCAGTCGCCGCCGATCGTCAACGACGGCATCATGTTCATCACGACGCCCGGTGCGCAGGTCATTGCGCTAGACGCGCGCACGGGCGAGCAGATCTGGCGCTACAGGCGCCAGCTTCCGTTCGACCTGCAGCAGTCGCATCCGACGAACCGCGGTGTCGCGCTCTACGAAGATAGAGTCTACGTCGCGACGGTCGATGCGTTCGTCGTCGCGTTGGATGCGCGTACGGGCGAGATTGTCTGGGAGACGGCGGTCGAGGACTATCAGCGCGGCTACTACATGACGATTGCCCCACTCATCGTCGCCGGCAATGTCATGGTCGGTGTGTCCGGGGGCGAGCGCGGCATTCGTGGCTTCGTCACGGCGCTGAATGCGTTCACCGGGGAGCAAGTCTGGAAGACGTATACGATTCCCGCGCCGGGCGAGTTTGGCAACGACACATGGCCCGGCGACTCCTGGCAAACCGGTGGCGCGCCCGTATGGCTCACGGGCACGTTCGATCCCGAGACGAACTTGTCTTTCTGGGGCACGGGCAACCCGGGTCCGTGGATCGGCGATCAGCGTGAGGGTGACAATCTCTACACGAACTCCGTTCTCGCGCTCGATGTCACGACCGGGGCGCTCGAGGGCTATCACCAGTACCACTGGAACGGTTCCTGGGACTGGGACGAAGTGACCGCCCCCATGCTGCTCGATCTGGAGCGCGACGGCGATCGGGTCACGACCCTCGTGCACGTCGGGCGCAACGGCTACATCTGGATACTCGAGCCCGGTCCTGACGGTATCGAGTTCGTCGATGCATGGCCGTACGTCTATCAGGACGTTTTCACGAGCATTGATCCGCAAACGGGCCGCCCGACGTACGACCCCGACAAGACGCCCGGAAGCGGCAAGCCCGCAACGTACTGTCCGTCTCTGTCGGGCGGCAACAACTGGCCACCGGCTGCGTACAGCCCGCAAACAGGTTACCTTTATATTCCCGCCAACGAGAACCTCTGTACGACGCTCGAGGGTGATGACGAAGTCATCTACCGCCCGGGCCAGCTGTTCATGGGCGTGGATATCGGGTTAAACGTCAGAGAAGGCGCCGATCACATCGGCGAGCTGCAAGCCTGGAACCTGAGCACGGGCGAGCGCGTCTGGACGCACGAGTACGCCCTCAACAACTGGGGACCCGTGCTCGCGACGGCGGGCGGACTGCTATTCACGGGCGGAACGCCGGACCGATATTTTCGCGCCTTCGACGCCGTGACGGGCGAAGTGCTCTGGCAGCAGCGCACGAGCTCCGGCGTGACGGGCATTCCGTCGACGTATTCCGTTGACGGCGTGCAATACGTCGCCGTGCAGTCCGGTTGGGGCGTCGACGCGCAGCGCATGCTCGGGCGCATCGACGCCGACCTCGGCATCACGACGGCCGTGCCGCAGGGCGGCAGTCTGTGGGTGTTTGCCTTGCGTTGACGGCGTGTCCCGCCGCTGCCCGGGCACAAACGCGTCGAGAACATTGGCCGTACAGGGGTCAGGTTTGTCTTTCGGTTCAGAAAAGACCCGACCCTTTTTTTAATTTGCGACGCTCCGCTGTCGCATAGCGTTGCATGAGCCGGAAGAACGTCTCTGTCGCGGCCGTGGCAGCGATCACGAGCCCTCGCCAACCCTCGAGCAGACCGAGCTTGAATACGTAGCTCTGCCAGAATGCCGCCAGCGCACGCAGCGTGACGAGCGGCGGCGATACCGGTGTGCCGGCCGTGTACTTCCCGAGACGCGTGCGCCGGCCCGTATCGAAAACGAGCACATCGAGGCTCGGCACGGCTTCGTGCCAGAGCGCCCCTTTGAGCGGGCTCACGCGCGTGTCGTTGGCGAGCACGAGCCGCTCGTCGATGGCCGCATCGCTGAACTGGTAGCGATGGCGGTTGTAGATGCGTACGACCCACTCGTTACCCCAGCCGCCCCAGCGCATATCCTGTCCCATGAAAAGATTGTGCCGGTGCAGCGCGAAGACATCGTCGAGCGCATCGAGCGTAAGCGCTCGCAGGCTCGCGAGCAGGCCATCGCTCAGGTATTCATCCGCCTCGAGCGCGAGTATCCAGTCTCCCTGAGCCAGGCTTGCGGCGTGGTTGCGCGTGCGCCCGCCGCCGAGAAAGTCGCCATCGACGCGCTGAACATTGGGGTATGCCGCGCAGATATCGCGAGTGTCGTCGCGAGAGCCGTAGTCGTACAAGATGACCTCGGGGAACTCGCGCAGGCTTGCGAGCGTGAGCTCGATCGTCGCGGCCGCATCCCGAGCGATGACGACCGGGAATATCGTTTCCGTGGCCATAGCGGTGGAATCCCATCCCTGCGATTCCAAGAGACGCGCGCGCGAGCAGAATCCTTCGCGACGCCAGTTTGCTTCGGTTTCCTAGAATCGCCAGATGAAGCCCATCGACGGGATTCGCGGCAGGTAATCGAGCATTTGTAGCTCGAGACCACCGCCTTCATCCTCCTCGAGAATCTCGTACTCGATACAGCAAGGATTCTTGCGACCGAACACGTTGTTGATCTCGATGAACAGGTCCAGCGATCCGCGCTCGAGCTCGACTTTACGCGTCAGGCGAAGATCCGCGGATCGATAGTAGCCGACGCGCTCGGCATTGCGTGCGCTCGGCACGGCAATGGGAACGGGTCCGGTGTCATCGAGCGTAACTGCCGTTGTCGGCCAGCCCGACCGCGCGATGACACCGAGGCCGAGATTCCACTTCGCCGTGTCCCAGTTGAGCCCTGCGCTGAGCGCATGGGCTTGATCCCAGCTGCGGAAAAACGCCCGCCCGGCGACGGTGTCCTCTACCGTGGCGCGGCTGTAGCCGAACCACCAGGTCAACGGGTAGCTGAGCTGCTGACTCAGCAAGATCTCAACGCCGCGCGCGCGCGCTTCGCTAGGCGCGATGCGAATCCGATCGGGTTTGAGCTCGGGCAGCAGAGCGAGCGTATTGAGCAGGTTCTCGAAACGCGGTCGCAAATGGCTCATGCGTTTTTCGTAGGCTTCGATGCGTACGCTAAGGCCTTCCGGAAACGCGTGCTCGATGCCGAGAACGAAGTGATCGGATTGCTGGGGCTCGAAGAAACGGTCGACACCGTCTTCGACTTGCAGCTCGTTAATTGCCTGGGATTGATAAAAACGCCCGAGGCTGCCGCGCACGAACGTACGCTCGCCCAGGCGGTAACGCAGACCGATGCGCGGGCTCAGCGTGCTGCTGTGGTCGGGGTCCAGCGTTTGTTTATCCCAGCGCAAGCCGAAGTCCGCCGCTAGCCGTGGCGTTGGGCTGTATCGCAGGCTCGCATAGAGCCCGTAATGATGGCCGCTCGGATTGACGCGCAAGCTCCGCTGTCGCGACGCTGCCGTGGCGGCACCCGGGTCGGCGAACAGCACGTCAAACGTCGCCTGATCGCGATAGTCGTATCGAGCGCGTGAGCGATTGACGTTGCCGCCGAACCGCAGCAGCACGCGGTCGCTGTGTTGCCAGGTCCAATCGCTTTGCAGCGTCGTGATCGAAACGTCCCGAAATTCGTTCAGTGTGCCAACGCTGACGCCGGGCTCGTCGAGGAACCCGCTGCGGCGCTTGTCGAGCTGCGACCTTGCGACGAGCGTCGTGCCATTGAGCCCCGGAGCGACATCGTGGTCGAGCCGCAGCCACAGATAGTGCTCGTCATCCTCGGCCGTAGCTTCCCGGCTGCCATCTGCGTCTGCGAGCGCGATCTCATCGGCAAAGTAAAGATAGTTGGCCGTGACGCGCAGCCGCTCGCTGACGTCGTACGCAAATTTTGCGAAGGCGTCCATGTAACGCGGCTTACCGAGATGATTGCTGCGGCTGTCGAATAATAGGTCGAGGTTGCTGCGCCGCACGGAGGCGAGCCACTCGCCTCTGCCGTCGTCGATCCGCGCGGCGGCCAGCACCGACGTATTGAAGAAGCTGAGCCCGATCTCGTGGTAGCGGTCCTCGGGGGGTTGCAAGGAGACGATGTCGACGACGCTGCTCATGCGGTCACCGAACGTCGCCGGGAAACCGCCCGTATAGACGTCGATCGAGCTCACGAGACGCGGATCGATCGTGCTGAAGATGCTCTGGAAATTCTTCAAATGATATGGGTTGTACAGCCGCAACCCGTCGAACCGCACGAGCGTTTCGCCGACCTCGCCGCCGCGCACGTTCGCCTGTGCACTGACGCCGTTCGTCGCCGTGCCGGGTAGGCGGGCGACAGCGCGCAATGCATCGTCACCGAAATCAGGGAGATACTCGATGTCCTCGCCCGTCAGTAGCGCGTGCGAGGCGCCGGGCGCGCGCGTGAGCTCGTATTGGCTTGCCGCGACGACGACTTCCTCGAGCGCCGTGGTCGACGACGTATCGACATCGATGTAGGCAAGCGTCGTCTGCGCGCGCACGACTTCGACGTCCTGGATGGTCTCGAAGTCGTTGACGGGGTAGAGCACCGCGATGCGATAACTTCCTTCGCTGAGCCCGTGAAACGCGAAACGCCCGTCGCGCTCGGTCAACGTGCGCAGATTCGCCTCCGGCAATGTCACGGCAACGCCCGAGAGCGGCGTGCCGTCGGCAGCCTGGCGGACGACGCCCGCGAGCCCGCCGGTTGCGGGCGGCTCCTCGTCCATGGAGGCGTCGCGAACGACGAGATAGGCGCCATCGGGGCCGGGTTGCGTCGTGAGCCCGAGCGGCGCGAGGATTTCTCTGAGCGCATTTTCCGGCGCCACGGCGTTCGGCGTGACGTTGACGCGCGACCATGGCTTGATGAGATCGCTCGAATAGAAGACTGTCAGACCGTCGCGCTCGAGCTCGGCGATCGCCTCCTCGAGCAGCATGCCGCGCTGCAAGCCCAGTGGACTCTGGGCCGAAGCTGCCGCGACGATCAGGACGCCGAGCACGAGGCAAGACGTCCGCAGCGAGAAAGCGCATACAGCCGGCATGATCCCTCCTGGAGCGCGACTGCGCGGGCTGCCCGAGCAGGCCGCGCGCATCGACACCGGTCTTTGAGGTTCTATCACGCCAGCCGCTCCAGATCGATGTCGGTTTTCCCAGCTTCGGGCGCTCCCCCTCGAGTCTCGGCCCGCAGGACTAAGGAACCGACGCACGAGGGCTGATGAGAATTACGCCATCGTCGCCCAGCGTGTAGTCGAAGTCCGTCGTCGACAGCATGACATCGAGCGCCTCCAGCGGAGCCAGGTTCTCGGCGCTGCCATGCAGGATGACCGTGCGCGCGCGGGTCTCGGTCACGGGCGCATCGAAGCGCAGCTCGCGCCCGGTCTCGCGCGCGACCCAACTCAAAAACAACAGCAGCGACTGGCCTTCGATCTCGGGCGTGTCTGCGAGTGTTTCGACCCAGCGCCACTGCGGGTCGAACGGCGAGAACTGGCTGCGTTCGGCGTTGCCGTCCACGGCGAGGCGGATCTGCTCGCCGGCCGAGCCGCGTAGCGAGTCGACGGCTGTCGCGGCAGTCAGCTCGACGGCACCCTCGCGAACGCGCACACGCAGTGAGTCGTTCGTCGCAGCGACCTCGAACTGCGTGCCGATATCGCGCACGGTGCCGAGGTGCGTCGTAACGACGTATGGCTCCGATGCGGCTTGCACGCCCGCGTCGATATAGATCGTGCCGATAGCCAGCTCGATCCGCCGCGCGGCCGCGATCGTGATGCGCGAGTTCGCATCGAGGCGCAGCGACGCCTGACCGCTTAGCGTGAGAGCAATGCCTCCATCGACCATCGTGCGCAGCTGCGTGCCTGGGATGATCGGGTCGGTCATCGAACGCAACGGCTGCCA
>JBFJXA010000102.1:0-7817 GCA_041623375.1 Gammaproteobacteria bacterium
CGGCAATGAGGTAGACGGTCCGATGCAGCTTGATCCAGCGGCGCCCGAGCCGCCGCTGCATTGCATTCGTCGACGTTACGGCGAGCGGAATCAGAAGTACGACAGCTAAGAAGCCGACGGTAATGAACGGTCGTTCGGTTATATCCGCGAGCAGCGTATTCATGTCCAGGCGCCAATCCAGTACTGCATACGTCAACGCGTGCAGCAACGCGTAGGCGAATGCATAAAGCCCGAGCGCTCGGCGAAAGCGGATGAGCCAGTTCAGACCCGTAAGGCGACGCAGCGGCGTTACCGCAAGGGTGATCAGCAGAAGATTGAGCGCCGTTTTCCCGAGCGTGTGCAAGAGCTCTTGAACCGGATTGGCACCGAGATCGCCAACTCCGAACGCTCGTGCGACGAGTAATACGAGCGGTACGAGACACAGAACGTGGACGCCGGCTCTGAGCCACGCCAGGTGTTGGCGAGTCATCGAACTACGCGCCTGTCTCGCGACGGCGCGCTAGTAATTGCGGGCGAGATCCAAACCCGTGTACAGGTCGGCGACCTCTTCGGCATAGCCGTTGAACAGCAAGGTCGGCTCTCGCGCGGCGAACAGACCGCCGCCCAACGGGCGATGCGAGGCCTGACTCCAGCGCGGATGCGGCACGTCCGGATTGACGTTGGAGTAGAAGCCGTACTCGCGCGCGTTGGCCATGTTCCAGCTCGTTTGCGGCCGGTCCTCCATGAACCGGATGCGCACGATGGATTTGATGCTCTTGAAACCGTACTTCCACGGCACGATGAGGCGCAGCGGCGCACCATTCTGATTCGGTAAGACCTGCCCATACAGGCCGACCGTCACGAGCGTGAGTGGGTGCATAGCCTCTTCGATCGTCAGGCCTTCGCGATACGGCCATTGCAAGACGCGCGAACGCACGCCCGGCATCGTTTCCGGATCGTTCAACGTGAAAAACTGCACGTACTTGGCGCCGGACGTCGGCGCGAAGCGCTTGAGCAGGTCGCCGAGCGGAAAGCCGACCCAGGGCACGACCATCGACCATGCCTCGACACAGCGAAAACGGTAGATGCGCTCCTCGAGCGCGTGCGGCTTGAGGATGTCCTCGAGCGTGAACGTACCCGTATTCTCAGCCTCTCCCTCGACCGTGACCGACCACGGATCGGTCTTGAGCGTATGTGCGTTGCGCGCGGGATCGCCTTTGCCCGTGCCGAACTCGTAATAGTTGTTGTAGCTCGTCACGTATTCCAGCGGCGTCGGCTCCGCCGTCGTGCTGTCGGGCCAGTGAGCGAGGTTCGCGAATCGGCCGTCGGATGGCAGCGCCGCGCCGCTCGCGGTCTGTGAATGCGCCATTAGGCCGGGGATCAAGCCCAGCGCAAGGCCCGTCTTGAGGAGCTCGCGGCGCTGATGAAAGACGCTCTCGGGCGTTATCTGCGAGGACTTAATCGGGCTCGGTCGTTTAATCAGCATCGTCTCGCTCGGTTAATCAGGGCTGTGAGATAGACCCCACAAACTCCTCGAATATTGCAGCGATGCACGAAAAATAGCCAGTCTGTGCGCTGTGCCGCCAGGCTTGCGGCTCGGCGTGCACCAAATTGGTGCCTCAGGGCCATCGCCGTGCGTAGTCGGCTACAATCGGTCCGGCAAGAACAAAAAAGCCCAACAGGGCGTTCTCTTTTCCTAACTTTTCTCGGGGGACTCTCATGAAGCTAATAACCGCTGTGATCAAGCCCTTTCGGCTCGATGACGTCCGCAACGCACTCGCGGAAGTCGGCGTCCAGGGCATGACCGTTACCGAGGTCAAGGGCTTCGGTCGGCAAAGGGGCCACACGGAGCTGTACCGGGGCGCCGAATACGTCGTGGATTTTCTTCCGAAGGTCAAGCTCGAGGTCGCGCTTACCGACGAGCTCGTCGATCGAGCTATCGAAGCCATCATCGAGTCGGCCAAGACCGGCAAAGTCGGCGACGGCAAGATATTCGTAACGGATCTGAGCCAGGTCTACCGGATTCGCACCGGAGAGACCGGCGATCAAGCCATCTGAGCGGGGAGCGACGATGAAAACAATGATAAAAGTGTCAGCCGCGACGGCTGTCGCATGCTTGTGGCCGGCTATCGTAGGTGCGCAGGCGCTCGATAGCGGCGACACGGCGTGGATGCTGACCTCGACCGCCCTTGTGCTGTTCATGACGTTACCGGGCCTCGCGCTGTTCTATGCGGGGCTCGTGCGCAATCGCAACGTTCTCTCGGTTGTCATGCAGTGCTTCGCGATCGCATGCATGGTCTCGGTCATCTGGGTCGCGTTCGGGTACAGCATGGCCTTCGGTGGCAGCGCGCTCAACGGTCTCGTCGGCGATCTGTCGAAGGCCTGGCTCAGCGGTGTCGGCCTCGAGGCCCTCTCGGGCAGCTACCCGGAAACCGTGTTCGTGATGTTCCAGCTCACGTTCGCGATCATTACGCCGGCGCTCATCGTCGGCGCGTTCGCAGAGCGCATGCGCTTTTCGGCCATGATGTTGTTCACCGGCTCCTGGGTCGTGGTGGTCTACTTCCCGGTCGCCCACTGGGTCTGGGGCGGCGGCTGGCTCGGCGCCATGGGTTTTCGCGATTTTGCCGGCGGCGCCGTCGTGCACGTGACGGCAGGCGTTGCGGCAGTTCTGGCCGCGATTGTCATTGGCAATCGACGCGGGTTCCCGGATACGCCAATGCCGCCGCACAATTTACCCATGACCGTGATGGGCGCCTGCATGCTCTGGGTGGGCTGGTTCGGATTCAACGCCGGCAGCGCGCTAGCCGCGGACGGTGCAGCGGGCATGGCGATGCTCGTCACGCACATCAGCGCCGCAGTGGGATCGTTGACGTGGATGACGGCCGAGTGGGTTAAGTTCGGTAAACCGAGCGTGCTAGGTATCGTGACGGGCATGGTCGCAGGACTTGCAACGATCACGCCGGCGTCGGGCTTCATCGGACCGATGGGTGCGCTCGTGATCGGCTTTGCAGGCGGCCTCGGCTGTTTCCTCGCCACACAGTTCATGAAACGCACGCTGAAGATCGACGACTCGCTCGACGTTTTTTCGGTTCACGGCATTGGCGGCATGATCGGGTTGGTACTGACGGCCGTGTTCTCGGCCGCCAGCCTCGGTGGGCTCGGGCTCGACGATGGCGTCTCCATCGGCGGTCAGCTCGGCGTGCAGGTGCTCGGCGTCCTGGCAACCGCGATCTGGTGCGCTGCGGCGAGCCTGGTCCTACTCAAGCTCATCGCAGTCGTTGTACCGCTGCGGGTGTCGGCTGAGGAAGAGACGGAAGGTCTCGATCTCGTGCTGCACGAGGAGCGCGGCTACAACCTCTAGCGCATACGCGTACGCAACCGGGCCCGGTTTGGACGCCGGGCCCGGTCTAACGGGGGCTGCCTGGTGGGATCGGTGGGCTAGTCGATCGGCACGGCGAATCCGGCCGGTTTGACGACCAGCAGGTCACACGGCAGGCGGTCGAGCACGCGCTCGGCCGTGTTGCCGATAAAGATCTTCTTCAAACCGCTGCGTGAGATCGCACCCATGATTACGATGTCAGCCGGTAGATGCCCGCTCAGCGCGAGCAGCGTCTCTGCGGCTATGCCTTCGTGCAGGTGAATCGCCGACTCGCGGACGGGATAGTCACCGAGAAGTTTCTCGAGCGCTTGCCGGTGGCGCTGCTCCAATTCGGCCGTGAGCTCGCGGATCGGGAGCGCGATCGGTGATGCGATGCTGCCCGTCGCCCCGGCGATGACGGGTGCCGGATCGAAAGCGTGAAACACCTCGAGATCGCCGTGCAGCGCCGTCGCCAGCTCCACGGCCAGCGCGAGGATCGCATGATCGAGCTCGGCGGGTTTCGCGTGCGCGTGGAGCGGATCGACCGCCGCGAGAATCTTCGGTGTGGCTGCAAGCCGACGCGGCTTTACGAGGAGCAGCGGCGCAGAACAACTGCGGATGAGGTTCCAGTCCGCATTGGAGAATAGCGCGCGCCTGACGGCGCTGTGATAGTGCGTGTCCTTCACCACAATGATCGGTTGTAGCTCGGCCGCCTTTCTCAATACGCCATGATCCAGCGGGTGTTCCCAACGCGCATCGACGTTTACGGTGATTCCTTCCTCACGCAGCGGTGCCGCCAGCGTCTCGAGGCGACGCTCGTGCAAGTCGAGCCGCTCGCGCTGCGCCCCGTGCAATGCATCGGATGAGAAGAACCGCCCGCCGGACAGGAGTTGATCGTAGTCGCAGATGAGCAATTCGAGTGAAGCGCCGAGCTTCTCGGCGAGCCAGGTCGCGCGCTCCAGCGCAGGCTGCCGATCGGCAGTCGGGTCGATGACGACGAGAATGCTTTTGTTATCGTCCATGGCCTCGTCTGGCCGCATCCGACGGCGAGATTCGCAAAAGGACTTCGCGACCAGCCACACAGTAACGCGAAACAGGTTTCGCGGTCATCTGAGTTTCCGCGACCGGTGGCGAATTTATACTCGCGGCTGGAGTCGAGCGATAATCGGGTCAAATGCCTAAGCCAATCTCGGGAAACACGTATCCGCCGGATTCGGCCGAGCCCGGCTCACGGGCTCAGGTCGCCGCCGAGCTCAAAGCCTTATTCGATGTGGCCGTGGACGGCATCATCGTCATCGACGAACAAGGGGTCATCGCGGCGTTCAACAAGGCGGCGGAGCGGCTGTTCGGCTACGAGGCGAACGACGTCGTCGGTGAACCCGTCAACATGCTCATGGCTGAGCCGCATCGCTCGAGGCACGATAACTACATCAGCCGCTATCTCGACACCGGGGAAGCGCAAATCATCGGTATCGGACGAGAGGTCGACGCCCAGCGGGCCGACGGCAGCCTGTTTCCGATCGCGCTGAGCGTTGGCGAGATCGAGGGCGGTACGCGCCGACGCTTCATCGGCTTGATTCGAGATCTCTCCGCGCAGAAGGCTGCGGAGGCAGAAGCACACGGGCTGCAAAACCGCCTGGCGCACGTAGCCCGGTTCAGCCTCATGGGAGAAATGGCCGCCGGGTTGGCCCACGAGCTCAATCAGCCACTCAGCGCGATCGTCAATTACTCGCAGGCCGGCAAGCGGCTCGCAGAGCGCGACGAGCCGAACATCGAATCCATCCGCGACTGTTACGCAAAGATCACCGAGCAGGCGCTGCGGGCCGGTCATATCATCGACAAGCTACGCGAGTTCCTGCGCAAGAACGACGTCAGCAAGAGCGAGCTCAGCATCAACGACGTCGTGACTTCGACATTGAAGCTCGTCGAGACAGACGCACGCGCGGAAGGCATTCCGATTCACATCGATCTTGCCAACGATCTTCCCAGAACCAGTGGTGATCTGATCCAGCTGCAGCAGGTATTGATGAACCTGACTCGCAACGCGGTCGATGCAATGAAGGGTAGCCCGAACAAGAACGAAGGCGTCATCATCCAGACGAGTCAGTCGACGCCAGACGAGGTTCAGGTCAGTGTGCTCGATCACGGGCCAGGCGTGCCGCCGCGCCTCGCCGAGAGCATCTTTCACCCTTTCGTAACCACGAAGCGGGACGGCCTTGGCGTTGGCTTGGCCATCAGTCGTACAATCATCCGCGCGCACGACGGCGAGCTGTTCTGTCGTCGAAATCCCGTCGGTGGGGCGATATTCGGCTTCAGCTTGCCGGTTGCAGACGAGAGGTGAGGGGCTTGGACCGAGACACAGCCGTTGTATATGTCGTCGACGACGATGAGGCGGTGCGCGATTCGCTCGCGCTGTTGCTCGAGTCCGTTGAACTGCCGTGCCGGACTTTCGCCTCGGCAGCCGAATTCCTCGAGACGCACGACCCGGACCAACACAGTTGCCTCGTCGCCGATATCCGCATGCCCGGCATGAGCGGTCTGGACCTGCAGGAGGAGCTCAACCGCCGCTCATCGACGATTCCAATTCTCTTTATTACCGGACACGGGGACGTGCCGATGGCCGTCGATGCGATGAAGTCCGGTGCACTCGATTTCATACAAAAGCCCTTTCGGGATCAGGAGCTGCTCGATCGCATTCACCAGGCGCTCGAGAGTGACGAGAAGCACCGCGAAGAAAATCGCGAGCTGTCCGAGACCCGAGACCGCCTGGAGCGGCTTACGGCTCGGGAGACCGAGGTCATGCATCGAGTCGTCCAGGGCCAGGCCAACAAAGTCATCGCCATGGATCTCGGCGTCAGCCAGCGCACGGTCGAGATTCACCGCGCGCGTGTCATGCAGAAGATGGGTGCGCGGTCACTGGCCCAGCTCGTGCGCATGGTCGGCAAGATCATCGACTGACCAACGTCGGCTGATTCGGCCGGCGAGCTCGGCTCGCGCTGCGAAATAATGTGCCAAAAAATGGGGTCTGACCCCGATCCATTCCACTGACATCGCCGGTGCCGCTTGCGTACCGCGATAATCGAGAAATTGGGGTCTGACCCCATTAGCCGCATCGGTTTTCGCCGCCGATCTGCAGTACTGCGCTTCCCGTGATCGCACCGGCGCGTAGCGCCTCGAGCGCGGCGTTGGCGTCCTCGAGCGAGAAGACTTCCGTCTGGGTCTGAATCGGAATTTGCGCGGCGAGCGCCAGAAATTCGAGGCCATCGGCGCGCGTGAGATTGGCGACCGACACGACCTTGCGCTCACCCCAGAGCAGATCGTAGGTGAATTCCGGGATCGGCGACATGTGTATGCCGGCGCAAACGACCGTGCCGCCCTTGCGCACGGCGGCCAACGCGGCGGGCACGAGCTGGCCGGCCGGCGCGAAGATCATGGCCGCATCGAGTTGCCGCGGCGGTCTCTCGGTCGAGGCGCCGGCCCAGGCAGCACCCAGCGATACGGCCGAGCGCTGCGCCGGCTCGTCCCCGGCACGCGTGAACGCGTAAAACGGCCGGTCCTGAAAGCGCAGCACCTGAGCCAGCACGTGAGCCGCGGCGCCGAAGCCGTACAAGCCGATGTGCCTGGCCTCGCCGCACATGCGCAGCGCGCGGTAGCCGATGAGTCCCGCGCACAGCAGCGGGGCGAGCGACCGCGCGGGCAGGCCCGAGTCGAGCTCGAAGCAGTAGCGCGCGTCGGCGGCTACGCGCTCGGCATAGCCACCCGGCAACGTATAGCCCGTGAACGCGGCGGCGTCGCACAAGTTCTCGCGCCCGCCGCCGCAGTACTCGCAAGCGCCGCAAGTGTAGCCCAGCCACGGCACGCCGACGCGCGTGCCCGTGCGTGGACCGGACGGTCCGCTGGAGACGACGTGACCGACGATCTGATGGCCGGGAATGACGGGGTAAGGAATGTCCGGCAGCTCGCCGTCGAGCAGATGCAAGTCCGTGCGGCAGACTGCGCAAGCCTCGATCTCGATCAAGAGTTGCCCGGGCCCGGCGATCGGACTCTCGATGTGCTCGAGTTGCAGCGATTCGCCCTTCCTGCGCAATACCATCGCTCGCATCGGGTTCGTCACACGCGTAAGCGCCTAATCGGTTTCGGCAACGAAGTAACGAAACTCGTGGAAATAGCGCAGGCGCGGCGTCGCGACCGGCACGCCGGCTTCGAAGCGCGGACGAAAGACGGCTTCGCGCAGTCGCTGCACGTAGCGAGCGTCCATGAGTCCGGGCGGATCGGCCGCAACGATTTGGATGCGCTCGGCGCGGCCCCGCGCTGAAAGCGCGAATCGCAGCGTAATCGATCCCCATGTGTAGGGGCGGTCCGAGCGCCGGCCCCAATCGACCGGTCCGGGCGGGGGCACGAACGTGATCATGCGCGGGCGCGCGAAGAAGGCGTCCGCCACGGCCGCTCCGTCGCGGGCAAGCGTCGCATACGCCTCTGC
>JBFJXA010000103.1:0-7660 GCA_041623375.1 Gammaproteobacteria bacterium
CCACGCCGGAGCCGTCGCGCGCAGCGGACCGGCTTCACGTGTCATCTTCGGCGTCTTACCGAGCAGCACGTCCATCGGCATGGCGACGGGCTCGTTATCGAAATGCGCGTCTTCGACGACGAGATCGCGGCGCTCGGTCAGCTCGCCGATGACCGCGAATGGACAGCGCTCTCGGACACAGATGGCCGCGAAGGCTTCGATGGAATCCGCTGCGACGGTGAGCACATAACGCTCCTGGGACTCGTTGCACCAGAGCTCCATCGGCGTCATGCCCGGCTCGTCGTTCGGCACGGCCCGCAGGTCGATTCGCGCTCCGCGGCGACTCTGATCGACGATTTCGGGAACCGCGTTCGACAGGCCACCGGCGCCGACGTCGTGTATGGAAAGAATCGGGTTGTCGTCGTCGAGCGCCAGACACGTGTCAATGACCTCCTGAGCACGCCGCTGCATCTCCGGGTTGCCGCGTTGCACGGATGCAAAGTCGAGGTTTTCCTCGCCGGCGCCGCTGCCCTGGGACGAGGCCGCACCGCCCCCGAGACCGATGAGCATTGCCGGGCCGCCGATCACGATGAGCTTGTCGCCGGGCGCGGCAGGGAGCTTCTCGACATGTTGGCCGCGGATGTTGCCGATGCCGCCAGCGATCATGATGGGCTTGTGGTAGCCGCGCCAGCCGTCAGCGTCCTCGAGCAGACACGTGCGAAAGTAACCCGCTAAATTCGGCCGACCGAACTCATTGTTGAACTGCGCGCCACCGATCGGCCCGTCGAGCATGATCTTGAGGCTCGTCGCGATACGGCTCGGATAGCCCGGACTGCGCCTCTCCCACGGCTGCGGCCAATCCGGGAGCTCGAGGTGAGAGACCGTGAAGCCCGTGAGCCCGGCTTTCGGTCTCGCGCCGCGCCCCGTCGCGCCCTCGTCACGGATCTCACCGCCGGAGCCGGTCGCGGCGCCCGGGAAAGGCGAGATCGCAGTGGGATGATTGTGCGTCTCGACCTTCATGACGAGATGCGCCGGCTCGCTTGCGTAAGCGAAACGCCGCTCGCCCGGCGCGACCATTAGCCACTGCGTCAGGGCACCCTCGACAACGGCCGCATTGTCCGCGTAGGCCGACAGCACGCCACCGGGCGCATGAGCATAGGTATTCTTGATCATCTCGAACAGGCTCTTATCGGCTGCCCGCCCCTCGATGACCCAATCCGCGTTGAAGACTTTGTGCCGGCAATGCTCGGAGTTCGCCTGCGCGAACATCATGAGCTCGATGTCGGATGGATGCCTGCCGATCGCACCGAACTGCTCGACGAGATAGGCAATCTCATCGTCCGACAACGCGAGCCCGAGTTCCCGATTCGCTGCTGCGAGTGCTGCTGCTGCATCCCCGCTCAAATCGACGGTCGTCATCGGCCGCGGCGCATGCGCCTCAAACAGCGCAGCCGGCGGCTCGCCATCGAGCACGACGGTCTCCATCATCCGGTCATGCAACAGCGGAGTCAGCTCGCGCAGTGTGCGCTCACCGATCATCGCGTCCGCCGCGATCGAATAGAGCCGGCCGCGCTCCAGGCGATGTACGGGCAGGCCGCAGATTCTGGCGATATCCGTCGCCTTCGATGCCCACGGCGAGATCGTGCCGATGCGCGGAACGACCATGATCTCCTGGCCACCCGTCTCGGCGCCCGGCGCGGATCCGTAATCGAGAATTGCACCGAGAAGCGCCTGCTCATCGCGGTCCAGCCCGCGCGTCACCTGGACCAGGTGCACGAAGCGCACAGACACACTCGTTACGTCAGGACGCAGCGCCCGTACCTGCTCGGTCAGCTTGCGGCACCGAAAGTCCGTCTCGGCGACCGGGCCGGTCAGCCGAAGGACCGTGGCGGTGTCAGACATGCATCTGCCAGAAAACGGGCGAGCTCGTGAGAATCAATATCGGCGCGCGATGGTGAACGATAAAGGGCGCCGCAATGATACCGTCAGCCCGCTCGTCTCACCAGACTTCAGACGACCTCGAGCCAGCGGCTCGGCTCGTGCTGGCCCGCGAGATGCGCCGTCGCAGAATGTTCGGTACCTAGCGCGTCTTGCAGCGACTCGCGCACGCGCTCCGGGCTGTTGTTGGCCTCGCTCAGGTGCAATGCAACAACCCATTGCAGCCGGCTGTCCACGACGTGCTCGAGGAGCTCTGCGGCCTGGCTGTTGTTGAGGTGCCCGACTTGAGACGCGATGCGCTGCTTCAGATGCTCGGGGTAGCTGCCGGCCCAGAGCGCCTCGGTATCGTGATTGAACTCGAGCGCCAACGCATCGCAGCCGGCAAGGTGCGTCTTGATGTGCGGTGTGATGTGCCCCGTGTCGCTCAGAATACCCAGACGTTTGCGACCGCTCGCGAACACGAATTGGCAGGGCTCGCGCGCATCGTGCGGCACGGGAAAAGGTTCGACCGTTAGATCGCCGATCTCGAATCGCCGGTGGCAGTTGAAGGTCTCGAGCCTCGGCAGTGTGCGGCTCTTGCTTCCTGCAGCCGTGCCCGCGGTCATTCGAACGGGAGTGCGGTAGCGACGCGCGAAGGCCGATACGCCGCGGACATGATCGGTATGCTCGTGGGTAACGAGAACAGCGTCGATGTCGCGCGGCTCTCGGCCGAGGCCGCGGAGGCGCTCCTCGACGGCTTTGAGCGTCAAACCGCAATCGACGAGCACGAGCGTCTGCGCCGACTCGACGAGAAGCGCGTTGCCGCGACTGCCGCTACCGAGCGATGCGAACCGCAAGCTCAAGACGCCAGCTACTCGCCTGCCCCACCCTTGCCACCCCCTGGTGGCGCGTACACGGGCATCGGAAACGGCGTCACATTACCGCCTTCTACATCGCTGACTTTGCCGACACCCTGTTTTTCGACCTCGTCGATGCGAATGATCGAATGCAACGGTAAATACGTTCTTGTAACACCGGAGAACTCTGCTTGTATGCGCTCCTCGGAGGGATCGACGACGACGGTCGAGCGTGCGCCGAAAATGAGCTTCTCGACTTCGACGAAACCAAACAGCGCACCGTGGCTGACGTGCCGTGCATAGATCTCGAAAATCTTGCCTTGGTTCATGAAGACGATTTTGTAGATGGGCTGGGCGCTCATGCGATACCTCGGGTCGACGCTATGCGGGCGAGCTTAGCATAGGCGGCAAAACGGCTAGCCTACCGCGCTTTCTGAGACTCCGTTCACAGTACGGCCAAGCCGCGTGCCGGCGCGGCGCCGCGCAGGGCTATACTCGGCTTAGAATCGACTCCCGGCAGCGAGTCCGGATGCGCCCTCAGGCCTCGCGAACGCCGACCTGACAGGATGCATGAATGCCGCTGCGCCTCGAAATCATCAGCTTCCAGCGTACTCGCCTCGGTGAGCGCCGAATCAAGGAGTTCGGCGTCAATGGCGGCACGATCGGCCGTTCGCTCGAAAGCGACTGGTCGCTAGAGGACAGCAACCGCTATCTGTCCGGCCGGCATGCAGCGATCGATTTTCGATCCGGCAGCTACTACATCATCGACACCTCGACGAATGGCGTCTTCGTCAACGACAGCGATGTGCCGATCGGCCGCACGAAGCCACAGCGGCTGTTTCATGGAGACCGCCTGCGGCTCGGCGAGTACACCATGCGAGTGCACCTCGACGACTCCGATCTCGACGACGATCTCGAATCGGATTCACATTGCGACCCCGTCGACACAGCTCTGCACGCCTCACAGGCGGGACCGACGGGCTATACGCTGGTTTCCGAAGAGGAGCTCGGCGTGCTCGCCATCGAGGAAATTCTCGCCGATGACACGGCGGACGACGCGCTCAAGGCGGCAGCCGAGCAGGCTGCGAGCAGACTAAAGCTCGTCGATGACGACGTACAGTCCTCGTCGCCCAGGCCTGCACCCAAACGCGCGCCAGCGCCCACACAGCCGGCGGCTGCAAAACCCGAGCCTGCGCGCCCGAAACAAGCCGCGAGCGCCAGCCGCAAGCGAGCCTCTTCCGCGACGAAAAAAAAGTCTAAGGAAAAACGCGCGCGTTCGAGCTCGGCTAAGCCGGCGAACCCGAGCACAGATGACGAGCAGACCGCGGTCTTTGCCTTTCTTCGCGGCGCCGGGCTTCCTCCGCGCGAGCTAGAAGCCAATGAAGCCTCGCTGCTTCTACACCGCGCCGGACAACTCGTTCGTGAGCTCACGGTCGGCCTGCGAAACTCGATTCAGCTTCGCGTCGATCAAAAGAACCTCATGCGTTTGGCCAATACGACGATTCAACCGCAAAACAACAATCTCCTGAAGTTCGCCGCGAGCCTAGACGAAGCGCTCGAAAATCTATTCTTTATGGAGAAGGCCGAGTACATGCCGGCAGTCGAAGCCGTTCGTGAGGCCTTCGACGAGATCTCGTCGCATGAGCGAGCCGTGCTCGATGCGACGCATTCGGCTTTGCTCGACTATCTCGAGCGAATGGCACCCGAGGAGATCGTGCAGAAATGCGGCGAGAGCAAACGCGGGCTACTCGGTTCGAAGGGCGAAGCAAAATATTGGGAGCGATACTCGGACCTGTACGCGACGTTGGCCGAGCACGCGCCGGGCCAATTCCCACAGATGTTTGCCGAGGTTTTCGCTGCTGCCTATGATCGGGAGATCGCCAAGCAAACGAGTGTTCCAACGACGGGCTCGGATCGCAGCAAAACCGCCTAACGATGCGATGAATCCCGCCGCCGCTTGCGCCGACGCCGCGGCAACCGGTACAGAACGACCGTAAAGTCATCGGGCTTTGACGGCCCCTTATCGTCGCCGTCCATGCGCTCTAGCGCGAGACCCGCCAGCTTGTCTGCCGCGCGTGCTAGATCTCCCGAACGGATGATCTTGACGATCTCGTCGATAAAGAGATTATCGAGAAGCCCGTCGGTGCTGAGAATAACCGTATCGTAGGTGGCAACTCGTAGGGGCGTGCCTATCTCGATACGCATGTCGGGCGCGCCGATCACGTTAAACAGCAGGTGACGCGTGTCGTGCTCGACGGCTTCGTCCTCATCGAGCAAACCGGCTTCGACGGCGAATCCGGTAGGCGAATGCGGAGTCACGCGAAGCTTGATGCGGCCACGCTGACCGACGCTCATGAGCTCGGAGTCGCCGACGTGGTAGCTGCGCACTGTGCCATTACGGAACTCGCCGACGACGAGCGTGGTTGCCGAGCCCCGTCCGAGATCGAGGAGTTGCCGATTCGCCTCTTCGACGGCATCGATGACAGCCGCGCGCAGGTTGTCCGGTTCCGGATTCCTGCGCGAGAGGACGTCCGCCAACGTTTGAACAGCGAGGTTCGACGCCTGCCGGCCGCCCGGACTGCCCCCAACGCCGTCCGCGACCGCGAGCACGAGTCCGTCGGTACCGATCGGAATGACCGCGGCCGAATCCTCGTTGTCCGTCTCCTTGCCCGGCATGCGAAATGTGCGCACGCTGACCTGCCCCTGCGCGAGATCGAGATCCGCGCCGTCGGCCTCGGCACCGAGAAACAACCGCGCGTCTGGTGGCGGCGCTTTCACCGGTGCAACCCCTTGCTACACCACGGGCAACGATCCCAGAAACTCGTGTCCACGCCCCAGTGACACGACGGACAGCGCTCCGTACTCGACGGTAGCGGCCACGCCCGCTTGACCTTCGCGCGACACCACGGGCAATAACGCATGAACGGCATCAACGGCTCTCTGCATTTGGCGTTGCTGCAGCGGGCCTCGTAGCGGCGATCGGGGTACCGGCGGGTCGTCTCGACCTCGAAACCGTGCCCATAGCACCAGGCGCAGAAACGCCAATCGAGTTTCACGCCGCGGCGACAACGCGGACACGTCGCCGGAAAGCGCGTCTCCAGCCGCGCAGCCTTCAGCCGATCGCCGCACCACGGACAGCTCTGCATAACCTCGGCAACGGGGCCCTCGCAACTGGGGCAATGATGGTGGGTCTCGATCGATTGACGATATTTCTTCTGAAACTCGCGAAACCGGATCGCTTCCCAACGCGCCGGATCGATCGGCGCTTCCCGCGCAGGCTTTCGACGCCGACCGAGGCCGTTACGTGCGCGTTTGAACTCTCGGTACATGACGATCGCATTCTTGTACCGCGCCGCGGGGCGCACCTGAATCGCCTTGCGAAGCCATGCAACGAGTGCGGGATTGAGCTTCGCGCGCACGCGTTCGATGCGCCGAGGCGGCCAATCGTAAGGCCACTGCGGCAGATGACCGGAGAACAGCTCATAGATCAGGAGTCCGAGCGCGAACACGTCAGACTGAAACATCGGCCGCCCGACTGCCTGCTCAGGGGCCATATAGCCAACGGTACCGGAGCCGGACGCCTGCTTGAGCGTACGTTGTGCGATCTTCGAAAAAGCGAAATCTCCGAGCCGAAGCACGTTGTCGGCGAACAACACGAAATTATCGGGTTTGACGTCACAGTGAATAACTTTGCACTCGTGGGCGCGCGCGACGGCCGCCAGCGCTTGCTCCGCGTAGTCGAGTGCCGTATTGGTCGCAAGGCGCTTGCGCATCCGGTCACCGAGCGTGCATTCGCCGAGCGGCATCGAGATCACGAAGTGTCCATCTATGAACGAGGCATCTCGAATCGGGATGATATTCGGGTGCTCGAGCTTCGGCGCGAGCCGTGCCTCGCGTCGAAAGTCCGCCAGGAAATACTCGTCCATCGCGCTCGGGTGCGGGATCTTAAGCGCAACTCGCAGCCCCTGTATCGTGTCGTATGCCTGATAAACAGCCGCAATCGGGCCGTTACTGAGGCAACGCTGGATGCGATACTTACCGAGTTTCCGACGTGGCCTGAGCAATGGCGTGTTCTAGCTGGACTTTGTCTGCGAGGTCAATGATTTGCGGGACCGATCAGAATATCCACCAGCCGTCGTCGAGATCGTCCTCGCACCGCCGTAGCTGAGCGCCCCACTCGCGGGCGCGATAGTCGACGTGCCGCGCCGTGCTCGTCAGCCAGCGCTTGTTTCTGTGGCTGTTGCGTCGCCATCCGGTATGCCCTTCGTGATAGGCGAGGTACTGGTTGTAAGGATCCCACTTAGAGATCCCAACGGATTTCTGCGAAACGTCTGTATACCAGCCAACGAAGTCGATCGCATCCGCGAAATCGTCACGATCGGCGAAACGTCTGCCGGTATCTTGCTTGTACCAATCCCAGGTGCTCTCCAGCGCCTGGGCGTAACCGTATGCGTCGGACGGCCGCGTCCACGGAATGAAGCCGAGCAGCCTGCGTCGAGGTGGTCTTGCGTCGAACTCGAACGTGGACTCCTGGCGGATGATCGCCATCTGCACGTGCACCGGCGTGCCCCAGCGTTCCTCCGAGCGTTTCGCAGCCCGATACCAGCGGCTCTTGTCCTCGAAAATAGCGCAGATGTTCTCGACGTTCGCAGGAGGTGTCGTCGCGCAACCGGCGATGACCCCTGATACAACGAACAACAGCGTTACTCTTCGATTCAACTTTATCACGGCCCGGTATCCTCGTCCGCGAACAGTTTCCCCGGATTCATGATTCCGACAGGATCCAGCGTCTGCTTGATCATCCGCATGAGATCGTATGCCGTGTCCGACTCGAAACGCCGCAGCTCATCACGGCGAAATATACCTATACCATGCTCGGCGCTAAAGCTTCCGCCAACTGCGTCAAC
>JBFJXA010000104.1:0-7582 GCA_041623375.1 Gammaproteobacteria bacterium
ATAGTTCGTGCCGCGGATGTTGCCGCCGCCCGTCATGATGCGAACGCGCACCTCGTCGGCTCCGGCGTGCTCGGCAATGTATGGCGCGATCATGCGGGCATAGCGCACCATGAGCCCGCCGGCGCTGTTGGGCACGATGAGCGTGATGCGCTCGCCTTGCACTGTCGCAGCTCGCGCATCGCCAACCGCAACGAGCACAGTGAGAGCGGCCAGAGCCGTCATCGCCACCGTGGACAGTCGGGTTGTGCCTACGCTCAGCTGCATACGCTTATCTCTTCGCTTCGCCTAATCTAAAACCGATCCACGAGCGGCGCCAATAGTCCGTGATAGAGCTGTAGCTCCAGCCCAACGGCGAACAGTAGGTAGATGATGATCGCGAAAGCGGCAGCGCTCACGACAGCCTTCCAGACGGGGAAATGCTTACTGATCGCCAGAAATCCGGCCGAGAACAGGAAGACAGATGGGACCGGGCCGAACGCGACAATGAGGGCGACGAACAGCCCGACGAAGCCGAAAGCTCTGAGCTCGCGCGCAGCGCTGCGTCCGGCCGGCTCTGACGCCGGCCCGGCTTTCTGTTCCGGCTCGGTTCCGGAACCGCGGCTGCCGATCAGCAGGTCCAGCGGTCCGAACGCGTTCTTCTCGAGGCCGCCCTCGCGATTCTGGCGAACGATCTGAATCAACAGACAGAGCAAGCCGATCCCGGCAATCGGCAGCGGCACGAGCCGGGCGTTCGGGCCGAAACCCGCGGCGACGGCGAGGTAGCCGACGAACACGCAGGCGAGGATGGCGGCCAGGACATTTTCCTGCGCGCGGCGATTCATGCGCCGGCTCCGGCGCTCGTGCGGCGCAACCGCCGGCTGCGAGTGAACGGTAGCGCTGTCGTGACGATCACGAAGATCAGCATCAACAGCGTAATCGGACGCGTCAGAATGAAATCGTTGCCATAGAGGCTCAAGGAGATATGCAGGTTTCGCTCGATCATCTCCGCGAGCACCATGCCGATGACGAAATTTGCGCGCGAATAGTCGTATTTGTCCATGTAGTAGCCGATGACGCCAAAGATCGCGGCTACGATGACGTCCACGACAGTACCGCGCGTCGCAAAGGCGCCGAAGAGACAAATCGACAGCACGACTGGAATCATGATGTTCGGATTCATCATCGGCAGGCGTGCGAGATACGGTGAAATGGCCAGGCCCACGAGCGTCGTCAGCACGTTGGCGATGACGATGATCCAGACCATCGCGAAGACGAGGTCGAGACCCGTCGTCAACATCTGCGGACCGGGGACGATCCCCATGCCTAAAAAAGCGACGAGCAGGATCGCCATGCTCTCGCCGCCAGGTATACCGAATGCGAGCGTCGGCATGAGGCCGCCGCCTTCGTTCGCGCCCAGCGTCGCATCCGGCGCGATGACGCCTTCGACGGCGCCCTTGCCGAAACGCTCCGGATGCTTGGAGGTCTGCACGGCCTGAGCGTAGGCGGCGATGCCGCCGATGCTTGCGCCGACGCCGGGTAGAACGCCGATCCATAGGCCCAGCAGACTCGAGCGCAGCACGAGCCACCAGTGCCGGAACGTGTCCTTAACGCCGTCGAGCACGGAGCTGCGCTCGTGACCAGCAACTCGATTCACGATCGTTTCGCCCTTGACGTAGAGCTTGATCATCTCGGCGACGGCGAACAGTCCGATCATCGCGACCGGGAAAGAAATACCGTCGAGCAGATAGATGATCCCGAACCAGAATCGCGGTGTGCCCGTGACCGGATCCATGCCGACGAATGCAACCATGATGCCGAGCGCGGTTGCGATCATGCCCTTGAGTAATGAGCCTTCGCTGAACGTCGCGATGATCGTGAGTCCCCAGAGCGCCAGCATGAGGTATTCGCTCGGACCGAGCGCGAGCATGACGGGCCGGACGACGGGAATACTGATGGCGAGGAAGATTGCGCCGAGGATGCCGCCGAGCAGCGCAGCCATGGCCGATGCGCCGAGCGCGCGGCTCGCCTGACCCTGCTGCGTCATCGGATGACCGTCAAAGACGAGCGCGAGACTCTTGGCGGCGCCCGGGACTTGAAACAGGATGCTCGTAACCGAGCCGCCCCAGATCGTCGCAATGTGCGCGCCGAGCAGGAGCGCGAGCGTCGCGCTGATCTCATAGCCGAATGTGAACGGCAACAGTAGCGCGATCGCGACGATCCCGCCGAGACCCGGCAGAATGCCGACGACGAGGCCGTACGCGACACCGATGAACATGAACGCGACGGCCTGCGGCGTCGCAAGCGATACGAGTCCTGCGCCTATGGCTTCGAGCACGCCTTTACGCTCCCCCAACCGCTTGGTGCGGCTCTTCTTTAGGTGACGTCACCAGCGAAAGACGTGCGGCCTGTCTCTCCGGGACCGTGGCGCGCATGGACGCGCGCCCCGGAGCCTCCAGGGATGGATTTACGGCGTTCCCGGAGAGATTGGCTGCGCGGTCTTTCGCCGCACGTAAACGCTAGTCATTCGACGACCTTGCCGAGCAGGTCGACGACGTTCGTCTTGCAGTGGATCATCTCGTCGGGAAATACGATCGTGATCGCATCGACGGGGCAGATCGACTGACACAGGCCGCAGTACCAGCACTCGTCGGGATAGGCGACGACCGGCAACGTCTCGCGGTTGTCTTCCTCTTTGTAAATGAGATCGCCAGGGCAGATCCAATCGCAGAGATTGCACTTGACGCAGGTCTCCGGATTGATCTCGATCGGATTGTGCACGGGCTGCGCTTTTTTCGGATCAGCCGACATTGGGTACAGCCTTCGTCTCGAGTCGGCCGAATGCAGCGGCCAGCGGTTCGTCGCAAGACAGCGTGTCGACGTTCGGACCGTCCGCGCCCTGGGAGACGAGCACGAATTTACGCCAATGCGCATCGTCTTTGTCCGGGAAATCGAGACGGCGATGAGACGAGCGCGTGCGCGTTTCCTTGCGTGCGAGCGAGGCGTGCGCCATGAGCTCTGCCGACAGGCGAATGCTCTTGGACTCCTGCACGCGCATGAGGCCATGCAGGTCGTCGGCCCGCAGTTGCGTTTCTTTGTCTGCGAGCGCATGGAGCTCGTCGAGCGCGAGTTTGAGCCCCTTCTCGTTGCGACGCACGCCGATGTAATCCGAGACCGTCTGACGCGTCTGCTGCTCGAAGTCTTTCCAGCCGATGCCGTCTTCGATCTTCGCATGCGCCATCGTGGCCTCGCGGATTGCGTTGGCCGTATCCATTGGAATATCCGGCAGCGAGCCCTGAGGTTTCTTTAGATGTGTCGCAACACCTTCTCCTGCAATGTGTCCGAGCACGGAGGCACCGGCGATTCCGCCGCTGACCGATGCGCAGTCGCCGGCTGCGAAAAGACTGCCGACCGAGGTCTGGGCATCCGTATCGACGGCGAGGCCGCTGCCGCGAAAATAAACGCCGCTGCGACGGATGCTGAGCTCGGAGATCGAGACTTCGACGGGTTCCTCGCGAAAGTTGAGCGCCTTTTGCTCGTAAAACGCCGGCATCGTATAGCGGTCGACCTGCAGGGTCGCTTCCATATGGTCGAGCACATCTTCGGGAAGATGCCGGCAGTCGGCATAGATCGGGCCGTTGCCGAGCAAATACTCCATGATGACGGCATCGGCGATGACTGCACGGCGCGCGTTTTCGCCTTTCTCGTCGTATTTGAACATGAAGCGCTCGCCCTGCTTGTTGACGAAGTGTGCGCCTTCGCTGACCCACGCGTTGAGCCCCTGCGCCGAGAAGCCTTTGGGCGTCAGTGTGGACTCGATGAACTCCATGTTCGTCAACGTTGCACCGGCGTTGTAGCCCATCCGGTGCGCGTCGCCCGTGTTGTACGGGCAGTGCCAGCTGTCGAACGCGACGCCCGAGGCGTTCAGAGACAGGCGATTGACCTCGCCGGCTGCGAGCACTACGGCGCGCGCGCGAATCGCGAACCACTCGCTCGTGCGGAAATTGAACGCGAGCGCCCCGTAGACGCGGTTGTCCTCGGTCAGCAGCTGCACGGCCATCGTGCGCGTTAGCACGGTGCCTTTTTTCTTGCGCACTTGCTGACCGATGTGTTTCTTGAACTCGGTGCCGTCGAAGTTGATGTGGTAGGTGCCCGGCAGGCCGAACGATCGCAGGCGGTAGTAGTCACCGTAGCGGGGATCCTTGAAGTCGACACCGAAGCTCTCGATTCTGCGCAGCACGCGCGGCATCTCGTGGATGACACGGCTCGTCACAGCCATGTCGACGATACCGTCGGTCAGCTGCGGCACGTGCTTGATCAGGAATTCGGGCGTATCCCATTCGGGACCGGACTCCATGACCGTGAGGTAGTGGTCGACACCGCACCCGACGCTGCCGCAGTGATCGAGGACCTTGCCCTTCTCGCAGACGACGACGTCGAGGCCTGCCTCGAGCGCCGGGATTGCTGCCATACAGCCGGCGACGCCGCCGCCGATGACGAGCACGTCGGTATCGAGCGTGTTCCAATCGGTGTTCAAGCGCGCATCTCCGTGGTCTGCGGTTCGGCTTGCGCGGCAAAGCTAAGCAGACGCAGGACTTCCTCGGCCGCCTGGTTGGCTTCAGCACGCGTCAAACGCTCGGCTTCGTCCGAGTTGCCGTTTTCGATCGCGGCGACAATGGCGCGCAGGTTATCGAGACTTTCGCGTGAGCGCGCTGCGGAGCGCTGCGGATGCGCCAAACCGAGCGCACGCCAGCGCCACATGCGCGCGTGTAGCGTTTGCAGCATCGAGCTCAACGTTTCACTCGCCGCGCCGTCGGAGAGCAGCTCGTAAAAACGGGTTTTCGTATCGACCGTGCGCTCGGCATCGCCCGCTTTGTAAGCTGCGACGACGTCCTCGAGCGCGTCCTCGAGCGCGGCGATCTGCGCAGGCGTCGCGTGTGCGACGAACTGCCGCGCGGCGAGCCCTTGCAGCACGGCGCGTATCCGGTAGATGTCCTCGGCTTCCTCGGCCGTGAGCGCGCGCACGACCGGGCCCTTGTTCGGGATGACCTCGATGAGACCTTCGGCTTCGAGCTGGCGCAACGCCTCGCGCACGACGGTGCGCGACACGCCGAGGCTTTCAGTGAGCTCGCGCTCGGTCAGGCGTTGTCCCGGGCTCAGGCTGCCGGAGATGACCGCCTCACGCAGCCGCTCGATAACCTGCTGGCGAAGCGAGGCCGCGGTTCGTTCTATCCTGGGCAGCGGCGCTTGGCTCATGCTGTAATATTGTAATACAATCAGACAATCCAATGAAACCCTTGGAAAAGGAGAGCAAATGAGCACCGAGCCGGTCAAAGTCGGCATCGTGGGCCTCGGGCGTTGGGCCAAGGTCTTAACGCGCGCCGCACAGAAATCCGACAAGCTCGAGGTCGTTGCAGGCTACAGCCGTTCTGAGGAAAAGCGCTCTGCGTTCGAGGCCGAATTTGGCGTCAAATCCGCGCCGAGCATGGAGGCGTTGCTCGCCGACCCTGACATCAAGGGCGTCATACTGACCGTACCGAACGAGCAGCATTTGCCCGTGGCCGAGGCCGTCGCCGCTGCCGGGAAACACGTCTACACCGAGAAGCCGATCGCCAATACGCTCGAATCGGGCCTCGAGATCGAAGGCCTCGTCGAGAAACACGGCGTGCAGATCATGGTCGGCCACAGCGCCCGCCTGCTCAAGGGCGCACGCATGATCAAGGAGGCGATCGACCGCGGCGAGCTCGGCAAGGTCGTCTTCATCGAAGCGAATTTCTCCAACGAGCGCGCGCTCGAGATCACCCCCGACACGTGGCGCTGGTATCGCGACAAGGCGCCGGGCGGCCCTCTGTCTCAGCTCGCGATCCATCAGTTCGACACCGTGCATTTCATCGGCGGCGAGATCGCCGACGTCCATTCGATCGCCTCGAAGCTGTCGCCCGTCGGTGCCGAGGTCGACGATCAGTCGATGACGCTGCTGCGGTTTGCCGACGGCAAGCTCGCCTACGTCGGCTCGTCGTGGACTTCGCCGGGTATCTTCTCGCTGCGCGTCTTCGGCCAGGCCGGACTCATGCACTACGAGCTCGACTTCAACTCCTGGGACGATCCCGACAAGCTGCACGAGACCTCCACGCTCTACATTCAGCGCGGTAAGGACGGCTATGGTCTGCGCGAGGAGATTCCGATGCCGCAGGCCAACATGTTTCAGGACGAGCTCGAGATGTTCGCTGAGATGTGCGCGACGGGTCAGCCCGTCGAGCTCAGTGCCGAGAGCGGCAACGTCGCGCTCGCCGTCGTCTACGCTGCATTGGAGTCGGTTGATAAAAACGGTGCCGGCGTCGCCATCAAGGACGTTCTGAACAGATCGCGCGCGAAGATCGCCGCTTAACTCATCACAATGGAGGGCGAACCGTCATGAGCTCCCTACCCAGCCGATATTTCATCGATCTGACGCAGCCTGAGATTGCCGGCCAGCTCGAGAAGAACCCGCTCGTGATTCTGCCTGCCGGCAGCACCGAGCAACATGGTCCCCATCTGCCCACGGGCACGGATATCTATGCGGCGAACGTGATCTCGCACGCGGTCGCCGAGCGCATGGACGGTCTCGTGCTGCCGGGCGGGCCGCTCGGCGTGACGCCCATGCATATGCCGTTCGAGGGCACGCTGAGCCTGACGCCTGACACGTATCAAAGAGTCGTGACGGAGACGTGCGTGTCGACGGCACAGCACGGCGCGACGCACCTGCTGATCCTGAACTGGCACGAGGGCAACATTCCGTCCCTCTCGATCGCGGCCGACGACCTGCACCGCAAGCACGGCATGACGGTCCTGACGGTACAGGCCTGCTACGTTGCCGCCGAGCTCTACGGTCACGAATGCGGCGGACTGACGCATGGCGGTGAGATCGAGGCGCTTGCCATTCTCGAGTATCAGTCGGACCTCGTGCACCTCGACCGCATCGACTACGCCTCCGAGCACGACCTCGGCGCCAAGATGGACAAGCTGCGCCGCACGCGCAGCTATCAGCCGGTGCTGACCGACATACGCTCGATCGCGCCGACCGGATGGTACGGCTCGCCCGAGCACGCGACCGTCGAGAAGGGGCGCAAGATGGTTGCCGATATCGCCGATGCGATTGCCGCGGAAGCCGCTGACATCTATCGCCAACTCGCCGAGGTTCAGGGCGGCGTCGCCGAGATTACGAAGCTCAAGCAGGCGAGCTAGAAGGATTAGGGGGCCGAACCGAGGTTCTCGGCAGACCGCCCCCGGTGAGCTCAACGAAGGAAGGAGTGCGGCGTTGAACGAGCGGGTTTCCAGAAAAACCTCGGTTCGACCCTGATTTATGGCGCGGGTCATCAGTCTCGATGCCGCTCGGGAGCTCGGGCTCCCAGGGCGTGTATCCCGGGAGATCGTCTCGTCGGCGGAGGGATCCGCCGCCGTGACGCTACGTCACGTCGAGATCCCACCGGCCAAAGACGGCGCCGCGCGCGAGCCGCATTCCCATAGCGATTCCGAGGAATGTATCCACGTGCTGTCCGGGTCGGGCATGTTCTGGACCGACGGCGCAGAACAGCCCGTCGGCCCGGGGGACACGATACTCGTGCCG
>JBFJXA010000105.1:0-7451 GCA_041623375.1 Gammaproteobacteria bacterium
CCCGGCCGTGCGCCGTTCGATCTGACGTGGCGTCGCAAGGGAATTCACGGCATCGATGAGCGCGCGCGCTACCTCCTCGAGATTGCCGACGAGAGATCCGGCCAGCGGCACGTTTCGGCCCACGGTGGTGGCGTCGACGCTGGCATGTATTACGGCTGTGTTCGCGTAGTTCCAGTTGTTCGGATAGCGTGCGCCAAAATTCAAAAAACAATCGATCGGCGTCCCGTACGCGTTCACGTAGCTCGGTACGTTCGGCACCTCGCCGATCCAGAGCGGATGGAAGTTCGGGAAGTCGGCATAGAAGCTGCGGTGCTGGACGACCGGGAGGGCGAGAAGCTCGGCCAGCTCGACGACTGAACGGCGCGCACCCGATTGACTGACCTCGGGTCCCACATAGAGCAATGGCGACGCGGACTCGAGCAGGAAGCGCGCTGCGCGCTCGACCTCGTCGGTATCCGGACGCAGATCCATCGCGATGTTCAATGCTTGGCCTGCGTAAATGCTCGCCGTGACGTCGGCCTGATAGAGCAGGTCGCGCGGAACGCGAACATGCGTCGGCCCGCCGGGCATGACGCTCGCGAGCTTGTAGGCACGCCGGACCCATTCCGGCAGTCGCGTCGGCTCGTGCACGGTCCAGCGCCACTTCGTGTAGGGCTTGACGGCTTCGAGCCAGTCGTCCAGGTCCTCGTGGCTGTCGGTGCCCATGCGATCCGGATCGGCGTGGTCGCTGAACAGTACGAGCGGCGTCCGGTCCTTCATCGCGTTGTACATATTGGCCGAGGAATGCGGCAGCCCGACGCGGCTGAACATGCCGAAGCCGGTCTTGCCGGACGCCTTCGCGTAGCCGTCGGCAATTGCAACGAGTTGGCCTTCGTGAGTCGCTTGAATCAGTTGCAGCTGCGGATGGTCGACGAGCGAGTCGCAGATCGGACCCAGCCCGGAGCCGTTGGATACAAAAAGGTACTCCGCGCCGGTCTCGAGCACTTGCTCGACGAGCAGGTCGGCCCCCGTTCCCGTAACCGTGCGCATATAGTTCGCCGGCATCTCCGAGCCCGGCACGAACGGTGCGACAGACTCCAGCGCCGACTGTGCGGCCGCGGTCGTAAAGCTCGCCGCGGACATGCCGGCAAGAAATTGGCGCCGCGATATCTTTGCGCTGATGAGATCGTCGACGAGGTCACGCATCGGTCATTGCCCTCATCCGCCGTCGGTGGCGAAGTTGTCGATCAAATATTGCCTTACAGCCTCGAGGTCCTCTGCGTGCAGTGGCGCACCGCGCGCGATCATGTCGTACAACGTGAACTCCCAATCGTCGGCGTCGAGATCGTTGTCGGTGATTCGCGTCAGCGGGTGACAGGCCGTGCAGGCTCTAACCACGGCGTCCCGGGCAGGTCCGTCCGGGAAGGGCGCCTGGCCCCACGCGAAAACGGGGCCGAGCACGAGCGTCGCGACGGTTAGCAAGGCGGCCAGCGCCGATCTACTGCGTGCTTTCACTTCCCCCTATACTTTCCTATCGCGGCCTATGAAGCAACACCTGTCCCACTATCATCCGGACCCGGACCACACGCCGGACGGTCACCACGTCGGCCCGGCGTTCGAAGGGCCGATCGAGGCGCACCCGCTGTGGCAACGCGACAACGTGACGCTGTCGAGCGTCTGCATCGATATCGGCTCGGCGGGAACCCAAGTGCTGTTCTCGCGCGTGAGGCTGCGCCGCCAGGCTATCGATTTTTCGACCCGTTATCTGACCGTGTCGCGCGAGACCCTGTTCGAGTCGCCGATTCACTTGACGCCCTACAGTAACGAACGGCTCATCGACGCCAGGGCACTCGGCGCGCTCGTCGACGAAGCATACCGAGCGGCTCGGCTCCATCCCGATGAGATCGATACCGGAGTCGTCATACTGACCGGAGAAGCGCTCAGGCGGGAGAACGCCGAGCAGATCGCCGACGTGCTCGCCCGGACCTGTGGCGAGCTCGTGTGTGCGAGCGCCGGACATCATATGGAAGCATTGCTCGCCGCTCACGGCTCGGGCGCCGTGCAGACCTCACACGCCCGAGGTCAGAAAGTTCTGAATATCGATACGGGCGGCGGTACGACCAAGCTCAGCGTGATCGATCGGGGCAACGTCGTTTCGACGGCCGCAATCCACATCGGTGCCCGTCTGGTCGCCGTCGATGCGACAGGGACGATCACACGCCTCGAACCTGCCGGGCGGTCGCATGCCGCGCGGGCGGGCGTCTCGTGGTCGCTCGGCGCGAACATCACGCACGAGCAGACCGAGGCCGTCGCCGAGTCGATGGCCGACGATCTTGTTGCGGCGCTCAGCAATCCGGCGCCACCCCCCGAGGTCATGGCGTTGTACCTGACGGAGCCGATTGCTCATCTCGACGGCATCGAGAGCGTCATCTTTTCGGGCGGCGTATCCGAGTTCGTCTACGGGCGCGAGGACCGGGACTTCGGTGATCTCGGGCGAGCGCTCGGCAAGGCGCTACGGCGACGCGTCGATGCCGGTACGTTGCCGTGGCGGCTGTTGCCGGACAGTCGCGGCATTCGCTCGACGGCGCTCGGCGGCTCGGAGTTCACGGTCCAGATGAGCGGTAATACCGTCTATCTCAGCGATGCTGATCGGCTGCTGCCGCGACGTAATCTGCAGGTCGTTGCCGTCAACTACGCTTTCGAAGATACGGTTGACGCGGCTCATCTCGCTGCCGCCATTCGGCAAAGCCTGCAGCGCGCTGACGTCCAAGAATCCGCTGCGGACGTCGTCCTCGCGTTGCATTGGACGGGACGTCCCGAGTACGAGCGGATCAAGGCGCTCGCCGAGGGCATTCGCGCCGGCCTCGGTAACCGTATCAGGGCGGGCAGGCCGATCTACGCCATTCTCGACGCCGATATTGCCATGACTCTCGGTGCCGTGCTGCGCGAGGATATGTCGCTCGACAACGAAGTCCTCGTCATTGACGGCCTGACGCTGTGGGACTTCGACTACATCGATCTCGGTCGGCTGCGACGGCCGTCGCGCACCGTTCCGGTCACGATCAAGTCGCTGCTTTTCGCCGACACGCGCCGTGAGTGACGTCCGCTTGACGGCCGTGAGCCGTACACAGGGTAACAACGCTGCGATCAAGGACGGCACCGTCGTGCCGCAGGGGTTCGAGCTCGACTTCATCGAAGTGCCGGTGCTCGTGCACGCGTTCCGCCGCATGGTGCGTGAGCTCGAGTTCGATATATGCGAGATGGCGCTGACGACTTACCTGTGCGCGCGCGAGCACGGTGTGGCCTTCACGGCGCTGCCGATCTTCCTCGTGCGCGCGTTTCATCACGGCGCAATCGTCCACGACGTGCGCTCGGGTCTCGACGATCCGAAGCAACTCGAAGGCCAGCGCGTCGGCGTCGGCCGCGGCTACACCGTGACGACCGGCGTATGGGCCCGCGCGATTCTTGCGGACGAGTACGGCGTCGACCTCGGCAAGATCACCTGGGTGCTGTCCGGCGACGAGCACGTCCAAGCCTACGAGCCGCCGCCGAACGTCGTGCCACTCGCGCCCGGGCAGTCGATCGAAGCGCTGCTCGAGGCCGGCGAACTGGCAGCCGCCGTCAATGTCGACATCGATAATCCGAACGTTCGACCGTTGATTCCGGACGCGCTCGAGGCGGGGATTGCCGCGTTTCGTCGCAACGGGCACTACCCGATCAATCATCTGATCGTCGTCCGCGACGAGGTGCTCGGTGCGCATCCCAATCTCGCCGTCGCGCTATTCGAGGCGTTCGCCGAGTCGAAGCGCCTGTACCTGAATTCTCTGAAGTCGGGAACGATCGACCGATTGACGAGCGCCGATCGCCTGCATCTTCGAATGCTCGAGCACGTCCGCGATCCGCTGCCGTACGGCATCGAGCCGAACCGCCGTGTGCTCGAAAGCCTCATCGCGCATGCGAGGTCCCAGGAGATTCTGAGGAAACCCGTAACGGTCGAGTCGCTGTTCGCGCCTGCGACGCTCGAGCTGACCGGCTGAGACCCGTCAGCGCGTAGCGTCTAGGAACTCGATGACGCGTGCCGGGGCGCTCTGCGCGGTTTGCGCCTCCGGTAGCACGTCCCAGAGCTCGGACTCAGGCATAGCCAACTCGAGGTAGTGCGCAGCCTCGCGCGTGTGGACGGCATCGTTGCCGGGCACGATCAGCGCGGGCTGGTCGAGCGCCGCGAGCGCCTCGGGTGAGGCGCCCGGAACCGTGTCCCGATCAAACAGCGTGTCCGCGGTCTCGGACACGACCGCACGGTATCGTTCGACGTCGAGCGTCGCATAGGCGTCGGCGAATGCGTCATCACGCCGAATGACAGAGGCCCAGGGGCCGACTCGCGGATCTTTGCCGAAGCCGTCTGCGGTGCTTCTCGCAAGCTCGACGACGCCTGCAAGACCTGCCTCGTCGACATACGCGAGATGCGTGTCGAAACGCGCTCGTCCGCGCTCACGAAAATGCGCCCCGCCGACGGGCCAATACAGCACCATGCTTAGCGTGCGTTGCGGATTTTGCGCCGCGAATACAGTCACGGGACAGCAGCCCATGCAGCCGCCGAGCAGATGCGCCCGCTCGATGCCGAGGTGATCCAGCAGGCCCGCCCCCTGGGCGACATAGCTTGCCCACGAGATGACCTCGACGCGGCCGCCCGACTCGCCGGTTTCGCGGCGGTCGAAGGCGATGCAGCGGTAGCGCTCGGCGAGTTGTTCGAGCAGCCGGGTTTTCTCGTAGATACCGAGCGTCGACCACTTGTCGAGCGTCGCGTCGAATCCGCCCGGTGCGAACATCAGGACCGGCGGTCCGTCCCCGACGATCTCATAACGAGTCTCGATGCCGTTTATCGTCGCGACGGGCATAGTGCGCAGTCCATCACTTCCTGCCGATGCCGCCTCGGATCTGGCGCGTGGCGCGCACGTCGTCGCGGTACGCGGTCACGGCGTCGAGCGCGGTTCGGGCAACGTTCGCGTAAGTGTCGATCTCCTCGTCCAAGTGCTTGACGCCGTAGCCGATGGCCGCGTGCAACATGCGCACTCTGCCGTCGAGCCACGGCCCGCCGCCGAAGCCGCCGATCACGGGGATTGCGACCGCAGCGGCGACCGCGGGTCCGGCGATCGGTCCGGAGTTCGTGAAGTCCAGCATGACGGCCCCCGCATCCTCGAGCGCTCGCGCTTCGTCGACGAGGCGCTCTGTCATATCGGCTGTCACAGTGCTATCGGCCAGGGCAGCGAACTCGACGCCGTATTTTGCCGCCGTGTGCGGTGTGATGCCGAACTGCGCCCAGACGGGCACGCCCGCATCAGACATCGCCGCCACGGCTTCGGGGTGATCCGCCGCATCGTCGAGCTTGACCATGTCCGCGCCGGCCTCGCGCATCATGCGCAGACCCGCCGCGACGACGGCCTGCGTGCCTTCCTGCAGCGGTCCGTAGGGAAGATCACAGCTCAGAATCGCGGCGTCTCGCCCGCGGCTGACGGCATTCGCCACCGTGAGCATCTGTTCCAGTGTGACGTCGAGGGGGCTCGAATGCCCCCAGAGATTGATTCCGACCGAGTCGCCGACCGAGAGGATATCTACGCCGGCGCGTTCGGCGATGCTCGCCATGTGATAGTCCCAGACGACGACCCCGACGATCTTTTTGCCGTCACGCTTCATTTGCTGGAGCTCGGCGATGGATTTTCGTGCGGCCATAGTGTCCGGAGCATATACGGATTTTCCGGTCGTGACCCGATCATGCTGGGCGTCTAAGATACGCTCCCGCGGGAGCGAACTATGTTGAGCCAAGAAAAGAACGACCTGTTGACGCAGACGGGGCCAGGCACCCCGATGGGGGATTTGTTCCGCTGTTACTGGCAGCCGGCGTTGCTCGCCGAAGAATTGCCCGAGCCCGATTGCCCGCCTGTGCGCGTGACACTGTTCTCCGAGCCCTTGATCGCGTTTCGCGATACGCAAGGCCGTCTGGGGCTCATGGACGAGTTCTGCGCGCACCGCCGCGTATCGCTGTGGTTTGGACGAAACGAGCAAAACGGCCTGCGCTGTCCCTACCATGGCTGGAAATACGATGTCGACGGCAACTGCGTCGAGGTGCCTTCGGAGGAGAACCCGAAGTTCTGCGAGCAGATAAAACTGAAAGCCTACCGACTCGTCGAGAAGGGCGGTGTGCTCTGGGCCTACATGGGCGATCCCGAGCACGAGCCGCCGTTGCCCGAATACGAGTTTTGCAACGTAGGCCCGAAGCAACGATTCATCTCCAAGCGCCTGCAGGAATGCAACTGGTTGCAGGCCATGGAAGGCGGTATCGATTCGAGTCACGTGTCGTTTCTACACAGCGCCAACCTCGAGTCGGATCCTTTGTTCGCGGGCTCGAAAGGCAACAAGTACAACTTCGGCGATCTGCGTCCCGTGTTCGAGGTCGTCGATAGCCCGGGCGGACTGTACGTCGGCGCGCGGCGCAACGCCGAGGACGACCAGTATTACTGGAGAATCACGCAGTGGCTGATGCCGGCGTTCACAATGATTCCGCCCCGCGCCGATCATCCCGTTCACGGACATTTCTGGGTCCCAATCGACGACGAGCATTGTTGGGCCTGGAGCTTCGACTACAAGCCGATGCGGGATCTGACCGACGCCGAGCGCAGCGCGATGGAAGCCGGCGAAGGCATCCACTGCGAGTACGTTCCGGGAACATTCATTCCGAAAGCGAACAAGGGCAACGATTACCTCATGGACCGCGAGGCGCAGAAGGCCGGGCTCACCTATAGCGGCATCAAAGGTATCGCCATTCAGGATGCGTCGTTGCAGGAGAGCATGGGACCGATATGCGATCGGACGCGGGAGAAACTCGCGCCGACGGACCGCGGCATCATGCTTGCCAGACGCAAGATGCTCAAGGCGCTCGAAGAGCTGCGCGACAACGGCACGCTCCCCGACGGGGTCGATCCGAAGCTGCACAAGGTGCGTTCAGCGGCGTTCCTGTTGCCGCGGGATCAGACGTATGCTGAGGCAGCCCGCGAGCTCTTGCGCGTCGTGCCCGGCAAGCCGCACGCGTCGGTCTGATCAGTCGTCACCGGAAACGTAGCGAAGGCCTTTCTCGGCCAACCGCGGGCGCATGTCGTTCATATCGAGGCCGAGCTCGCCTCGCGAGTAGCGCTCACGGATTCGAGCTTCTTTGTCCTCACGCTCCTTGGAGCTGGCCAGCACGGCTGCTGCAAAGTTGCGCGCGACGACAACGACGCCGTCGTCATCGGCAACGATGACGTCGCCAGGCGTGACGAGCTGCCCGGCGCAGACGACCGGCACGTTGACGCTGCCGAGTGTCTCCTTGACTGTGCCCTGTGCGCAGACGCACCTCGACCAGACCGGAAAGCTCATCGCTGTCAGCTCGGCGACGTCGCGGCAGCCGGCATCGATGACAAGGCCTCGAACCCCGCGCGCGC
>JBFJXA010000106.1:0-7410 GCA_041623375.1 Gammaproteobacteria bacterium
GCAGCCCGCGAGCTCTTGCGCGTCGTGCCCGGCAAGCCGCACGCGTCGGTCTGATCAGTCGTCACCGGAAACGTAGCGAAGGCCTTTCTCGACCAACCGCGGGCGCATGTCGTTCATATCGAGGCCGAGCTCGCCTCGCGAGTAGCGCTCACGGATTCGAGCTTCCTTGTCCTCGCGCTCCTCGGACTGCGCCAATACCGCTGCTGCGGAGTCCCGCTCGACGACGACGACGCCGTCGTCATCGGCAACGATGACATCGCCAGGCGTGACGAGCTGCCCGGCGCAGACGACCGGCACGTTGACGCTGCCGAGTGTCTCCTTGACCGTGCCCTGTGCGCAGACGCACCTCGACCAGACCGGAAAGCTCATCGCTGTCAGCTCGGCGACGTCGCGGCAGCCGGCATCGATGACAAGGCCTCGAACCCCGCGCGCGCGCAGCGAGACCGCGAGCAGCTCGCCGAAGTAACCGGCGTCGGAGGCCGAGGTCGGCGCGACGACGAGGATGTCGCCTTCGCGGCAGAGCTCTACCGCGACGTGGATCATCCAGTTGTCCGCGGGCGGCACCGATACCGTGACGGCGGAGCCTGCGATGTGGGCGCCGCGATAAATCGGTCGAATGCGGGGCGCAAGCAATCCGGTCCGTCCCTGCGCCTCATGAATGGTTGCGACGCCGTAGCGGCCGAGCCCGTCGACGAGGCTCGTATCGGCACGCGCGATGTTGCGAACGGCTACTCCCACGGCAGCAGCGACATGTGAATGACGCCCTCGGTCTGGGTGCCGCCGACCGACTTGATGGCGAGGTCGGTATCCTTGAGCCCGAGACGATGCGTCGTGATGAGCTCCAGCGGAAAACGTTTCGACGCGAGCTGCTTGAGCGCGAGCTCGCAGGACAGAAAATTGTGTCCGCGGGCACACTTGACCGTGACGTATTTGTTCGTGAGCGTTGCGAGGGGGAAGTCGGGAAACTTCGCAACCTCTCCCTGCACGAGTATCGTGCCGCCTTTACGCTTCAGCGCGTCGAGTCCGACCAGAAACGGCGTCGTGCCCGCACCTGCCGTGCAATCGAGAGCGACGTCGACGCCTTCGCCGTTGGTGATGTCGTGGATGCGTTCGCGCGGGTCCTCCTCGTCGACGTTGATGACGTGGTCGGCGCCGAGCTCGAGCGCGGCAGCGAGGCGTGCCCGGTCTTTCGAGACGCCCGTCACGATGATCAACGAGGCGCCGGCCTGCTTGCACGCGATGGTCTGCGAGAGACCTTGTTGGCCCGGCCCCTGAATCAGCACGCGCGAATCGTAGCCAACCGCGCAATCGAACAGCGCCCATTGGATCCCGTTGGCCATCGGTGTCACGACGCCGGCGACTTCGGCGGTAACCCCATCCGGCACCTTGTGCACGACGGCGTTCCACGGCAGATACATGTATTGCGCGAAGCCGCCCCACAGATGCGGCGGGCGCTCGATCGACGTATAGCCGTAACGAATCGCGTCGGGGTTCTTGCGCCAGTCCGTCCCGGCACAGAGCCGGTACTCGCCCTTGTGACACCATTCGCATTTGAAGCAGGGCACGTAGTGCTCGACGAAGACGAGATCGCCTTCCTGCACGCCTTTTCGCTCGACGAACTGGCGCCCGGCTTTGGCGATGTAACCGATGTTCTCGTGGCCCATGATGACGGGCTCGGCGATCGGCGGCTTGGCGTAAAACTTGACGTCGGTCCCGCAAATTCCGGCAACCTCCATCTTCAGCAATGCGCTATCGTCGGCAATCTCCGGCATCGGGAACTCGCGAAACTCGGTCCGGTGCGCACCCGTGCGCACGGCCGCCAAAACCTGTTCTTGCATAGTCCTTCCCGGCTTCAGCTCAGCGGCGGAAGCGTCTCCTTCTCGAGGTCGTAGTGTTCGGTCATCTGTGACTCGATTCCGATTTTGGCGAGGGCGTCCGCGAACATCGTGCGGATCTCGCCGCGTTCATCGGCGTAGTCGATCTGGTGACCGCCGATGCGGCGGCTGATCCACGCCTTGGGAACGCCTTGCGAGTTGCGAATCGCGACACCTTCGTACTTGAACGCGAGGTAGCGTGCGGGGGAGTCACCGGTATTGAAATGCTGGTGGTACCACATGTTCGGCGGCGTAATCAGCGCGCCGGGCCGCCAGTCGTAACGCGTGGGCTCCTCGCCTTCGGGCCACATGAGCGTGTACCCCTCGCCCGTGAGCATGATGACGTGCGCGCCCGGGCCGTGCGCGTGTGCCTTCTTGTAGGTTGCCACGGGCATCTGCGATATGTGGCTGTTCAACGAGCTCTTCGCCATATTGAAACGGATGTGGCCGCCGCCCGCGCCACGCTCTTTCGCCTCGACGAGCGGGAGGTTCACGGCGTCTGCAACGAAATTGGTGTCGAGCAGGAAGCCGTCGAGCTCTTCGCGCGGTGCGAAGTAATCGGGTTCGCCCGAGAATCGGCTCTCGAAGTCGACGGGCGTGTTGAAGATGAACTCGGGTTCCTCGAACACGTTCATGATCGGCGGCAGGTTCGTCACTGCGACGAAACGCACAGCCTCGGTGCCTGAGCCGTTGAAGTGCTGATGCCAGGCGTTGACGGGAATCGCGAAGAGCGAGCCCGCCTGCCATTCGAAAGAGACCTTCTGACCCGCGTCGTTCCAGACCATCGTCGAGCCGCGACCTTGCAGGATCATGATCAGCTCTTCGTAAAGATGACGTTGCTCATTGAGCTTGTCGCCAGGCGCGATCTCGCAAACGTAGCAATCGTTCGACGTCCGCGACGCGTCGTGGTTGATGAAGACGGCGCGCCCGTTGCGGCGCGGCCACGGCTTGAGCTCGACGGCATTGAGATCGGGCACGTAGATCCCGTCGATGATATCGAGGCCCTCGCTCGCGACCCATCGCGTGTAGGGGGTTTCTTTCTCCTTCGCGAATTTCTTCGCCATGTCGGCGGAGACGAGGGCATGCTTGGTCATCGGTCTGCTATCCTTTCCAAAGATCATGGAATTTTACACGCTGTTGTTGTTCGGCTGTCTCGTCGGGATGCAGCACGCGCTCGAGGCGGATCATCTGACTGCCGTCGCAGCGATGAGCACGGGCCGCCTGTCGCGCCGTGCGCTCGTGCTCAGGGGCGGCTTCTGGGGTCTGGGGCACACGATCACGCTGCTGGCGATCTGCGGCGTGCTCCTGCTCGCAGGTAAGGCTATCTCGCCGCGCGTGGAGGCGGTTCTCGAGGCGCTCGTCGGGGCCATGCTGATCCTCCTCGGCGCGAGCGTATTGCGCTCTCTCTGGAAAAAACGTCCCCACATCCACGTGCACGAGCATGACGGCGGCGTCCGGCATCTGCACTGGCATTCCCACAGCGTCGAGGCGGCGCACTACCAGAGTCAGCACCGGCACGTGCACGCCGACCTCGGGATCGGCCGAGCGCTGACGGTCGGCATGGTTCACGGGGCCGCAGGCTCCGCGGGGCTGCTCGTGCTCGTCGCCGCGGCCGAATCCGTTCTGACCGCAATCGGTTATGTGCTCGCGTTCGGCGCCGGCTCGATAGTCGGTATGGCTGCGTTGTCGTTCGTCGCATCGTTTCCGCTCAAGCTCATGGAGCGTTCGGCGCGGTGGTTCAATGCCTTCGCTGTGACCTGTATCGGCGGCGCGGCGGTCCTGATCGGGGGCGGCCTGATCGTCGAGAGCTGGGCCCTGGCGGTGTCCTGAGATCGTGTATATTGCCATCCGTGAAGCGTGAAGCCGCCCGTGTGACGACAGTGAGATCGACGTATGTCCCAAGCGCCTAAACAAGCTCCCGGTCAGAAAGAAGTCGTCTGGGAGCGCTGGTCGAAGAAGCGAACGTTCGTCCGCGCGCTCGAGGGCACGTATGGCGAGCTCATGCAGGAGCTGTTCTCGCAGCCACGTATCTACCCCACGCGCGCGCTGAAGTGGAAGGGCGGCCCGCAGAATTTCGGCAAGAAAGTCATCAACCCGCAGGCCGTCAGGGTCGCCCAGTCGATCGAGTCGCACGTCGACGTGTTCGCGCCGATGGGACACGGCCAGAAGCACGGTCACATGAACAGCGCCGTGTTTTTCGTGCTCAAAGGTAAGGGGCACGACGTCCACGACGGCCGGCGTATCGATTGGGAGGCGGGCGACGCGTTGCTCGTCGAGAACGGCTGCGTGCATCAGCATTTCTCCGACGACCCCGATGACGAGACGATCGTGCTGATCATGAAAGCCAAGCCCATGTTCCTGTTCATGCACCTGATCTTTCAGAAGATGGTCGAGTATCCGCCGACCGAGCCCGTTCCGGGCCACGAGGACTACGCGCCGCCGAGCTCGCTTTGAGGATTGATTTATGAGTTCGAAACCTTCTTTCGTCAGCGACATCGAGCGGCAGCGTGCGCGCTCCGACGTCAGCGCCGATTTCTACGCCCAGGCGCTCGAGGCGTCGAAGGCATTTCGCAAGGAGTACCGCGAGCGGCCGAGCCTCGTGAAGTGGCACGACATGCCCATGGAGCGCACGGCCGACGGTCTCATCAAGCACATCGTCAACGAGGGTATGAACACGGCCGAGTGCTGCATCGATATCTACATGCAGTTCATTCCGCCGAACGGCGCGACCGGCACGTCGCGGCACCTTTCCGAAGAGGTCGCGTTCGTCATCGAAGGGACCGGGCACGATCTGCATTACGACGTCAGCTTCAAATGCGAAGAGGAGTTCATCTGGGCCTGGGAGACGACGCCGAAGAAATTCGAGTGGGGTCCCGGGGACTACATTTATATCCCGCCGTATTGCGCGCACAAGCGCGTCAACGATTCCGACAGCGAGGCCCGAGTGGTGGTCATTAACAGCCGGATCTTGAAAGCGATCGGTTTCAACTGGTTCGATCAGCTCGAGCCGGCCGAGGGCTTCGAGGAGCTCTGGATACCGCCCGAGGACTGAGCCCGTGCTGCCCGGCAAGGGGATCCTGCTCGCAGTCGTTCTCGCGGCATTTTCGACAGCCGCGCTCGGCCAGGATTCCAACTACTTCGCCGGCAAGAACGTCACGTACATCGTCGCGACGAACGCGGGTGGCGGATACGACACCTACGCCCGGCTCATCGGCCCCTACCTCGAATCCTATCTCGGGGCGAACCACGTCATCATCCGCAACGTCCCGGGTGCGGGGCACCTGATCGGTGCAAACACGCTAGCGCGTTCGCTTGCCAACGGACTGACGATCGGCACGTTCAATGCCGGCTTGATCTACACGCAGTTGCTCGAGAACGCTGCGCTGCAATTCAGGCTCGAGGATCTTGCGTGGATCGGCAAGGCGGCTGGAGAGCCGCGCGCTGTGGTCGTGGCTACTCGGTGTTCGCATCAGAGCATCGAGGATCTCATTGACGCCCGCGAGCCGGCCGTCTTCGCTGGCGCAGGAATAGGCTCGGCGTCTTACGCGGACACCCGTTTGCTCGCCGAAGCGCTGAAGCTCAATGTCCGGATCATTCCGGGCTACGAGGGCACGGAAGCGGAGATGGCGATGATGCGTGGCGAAATCTGCGGGCTCGTCGCGTCGACGAGCTCGGTGCAGGGTTTCGTGGATGCAGGTTACGGTAAGTTCGTTCTAACCGTTGGCGGCGAGATCGAGGGCGTGCCGAATGCGATCGACTTTGCACGCGACGATCACGCACGCCAGATCGTCACGTTGATCTCGGCCATGGCGAAGCTCGGCCGCATCAGCGCCGCGCCTGCAGGCACACCGGGCGAAACGCTCGCGACATTGCGAGCCGCCTACAGGAGCGCGCTCGAAGATCCGACGTTGCTCGCGGACGCGCGGGCGAGGGGACGCCCGATCGAGCCGGCATTCGGCGAGGAGGTCAGCCAACTCATCAACGCCGCGCTCGACCAGACGCCTGAGCTTCTCGATCTCATCGCACGGGTGCTCGGGCCCGACTCGCTCTAGTCACGCGCGGCCGAAACCAGACGTGGACATTTCCGGGATCTTCGCGGCGCTGCTCGACGTCATCGGGACCCCATCCCACCTGCTCTTGCTGCTGATCGCCGTTCCCGCTGGCATGTTCTTCGGTGCGATTCCGGGGCTGGGCGGCAAGCTCGGCATCGTGCTCGCAATTCCGTTCGTATTCGGCATGGATCCGCTCGCGGGAGCCATCTTCTTGATTGCAATGCACGCCGTTGTGCATACGGGCGGATCGATTCCGAGCATTCTGTTCGGCGTGCCCGGCACGGGGCCCGATGCCGCGACAATCATCGACGGTTTGCCGATGACGCGCAACGGGGAGGCGGGACGCGCGCTCGGAGCGGCGCTCGGCGCATCCGGCCTGGGCGGCATCATCGGCGGTTTGTTTCTGTTCGCGAGCCTGCCGCTGCTTCGGCCGGTCGTGCTCGCGTTCGGCCCGGCCGAGTTCTTCCTGATCGCGCTTTTCGGGATCATGTTCATCGCGATGCTGGCCGGCGATTCGCTCGTCAAGGGGCTGCTCGTCGGGCTATTCGGCCTCATGCTCGCGACCGTCAATCTCGATCCGCAGACGGGAACTCAGCGCTATACCTTTGACCTGCTGTTTCTCTGGGACGGCATCGACATAATCACGGCCGTGCTCGGCATCTTTGCGATCCCCGAGATGATCGCGCTCGGCGTCGCCGGCGGCGCCATGGCCGATTCCAGCAAGCGAGCCGACTACGGTCTTGTGGGCGTGCTCAAAGGTATCGGGGACGTGTTCCGCCACTGGGGGCTCGCAATTCGTACGTCGATCATCGGCGCATTCGTCGGGATGATCCCCGGCCTCGGCGGCGAAGCCGCTTCGTGGATCTGTTACGGCCATGCGGTTCAATCGTCGAAGACGCCCGAGCGTTTCGGCAAGGGCGCCGTGGAAGGCATTATCGCGCCCGAGACCGCGAACAATTCCAAAGAAGGCGGCTCGCTTCTGCCGACGTTGTTCTTCGGCGTGCCGGGATCTTCCGGGATGGCAATACTGCTCGGCGCATTCGTCATGCTCGGCATTCAGCCCGGACCGGGTCTCGCGCTGACCGGCATGGATGTCGTCTGGACGCTGATCTGGGCGCTCATGCTCGCAAATGTCGTTGCGGTCGTGATGTTTTTCGCCGTCGCACCGGCGTTCGGCTACCTGAGCTATGTGCGCGGCAACCTGCTCATTCCGTTCGTGCTCACGCTGACCTATCTCGGCGCCTACCTGAGCCACCGGGCGTGGGAGAACCTCGTGCTGCTGACCGCGCTCGGTGCGCTCGGCTACTTCATGAAGAAGCACGACTGGCCGCGGCCGCCGTTCGTAATTGGCCTGATCCTCGGTCCGATCGTCGAAGACTCGTTTCACAAGGCCTATGCGCTATGGGGTCCCGCATTCCTGCTGCGTCCGGGCGCTGTGGCCATCATCGCGGTCATCGTCATCAGCTTCGGCGTCTACTTCTGGC
>JBFJXA010000107.1:0-7370 GCA_041623375.1 Gammaproteobacteria bacterium
CAGCGCTGCTCGCTGCCTTCGATCTCGGTCATCACGGGATTGCCGTGATCCTGTGTCCATTCCACGCGCGCGGCAGTCAGGCCACCGAGTCGCCCGTGTCCGTCTGGTATGAAGCCCTTCGTCACGATCCCGTAGGCGCGCGGGTCCGCGCCAAAGCGCGCAATCGACTCCTCGTGAGCGTAGTCCGTGCGCAGAATTTTCGGCCACGTCGGCCACGGATTATCGGGCGCCCGCTCGGCCGGGGGCTGGGCGAGGAGCTCGAAATTCGCGATCGAGCGGCAGCCATGGCGCAGCGCCGTACCGACGCAGTCCGCACCCGTATCGCCACCGCCAATGACGACGACGTTTTTATCCTTCGCGTTGATAAATTGGCCATCGGCCAGCTTGCTGTCGAGAAGGCTGCGCGTGTTCGCCGTCAGAAACTCCATGGCAAGGTGAACACCGTCGAGGTCACGGCCCGGCACCGGCAGATCGCGCGCGCGCGTCGCCCCTGTCGCGAGCAGCACGGCGTCGACCTGCGAGCGAAGCGTCGACGCATCGACGTTGCGGCCGACATCCGCATTCGCGACGAATCGGATACCGGCCTCACGCATGAGATCGACGCGGCGATCGACGAGTGCCTTGTCGAGCTTCATGTTCGGAATTCCATACATCAGCAACCCGCCGATCCGATCTTCACGCTCGTAGACCGTGACATCGTGTCCGGCTTTATTGAGCTGATCGGCCGCGGCCAGGCCCGCAGGCCCGGAGCCGACGATCGCGACTTTCTTTCCGGTCCGGACCGCAGGCGCGTCATGTTTGACCCAGCCTTCGGCAAAACCCCGGTCGATAATCGCGTTCTCGATATTCTTGATCGTAACGGCCGGGTCCGTGATAGCGAGCACACATGCCCCCTCGCACGGCGCGGGACAGGTTCGGCCCGTAAACTCGGGAAAATTATTCGTCTTGTGTAGGCGATCGAGCGCCTCGCGCCACCGGCCCTGGTAAACGAGGTCATTCCACTCGGGGATCAAGTTGTCGATCGGGCAGCCGTCATCGGACTGACAGAACGGCACGCCGCAATCCATGCAGCGCGCGCCCTGCCGCTTGAGGCTTTTCACCTGCGGCGGTGTGTAGATCTCCTCGAAATCGCCGAGTCGCTCGAGCGCATCCCGGTACGGCACGCTCTCGCGCCGATATTCCATGAATCCAGTTGGCTTGCCCATGCTCGACGCTGACCCTAGTTGCCGATGGCGGAGTACAGGCCCGTCTGATCTTCGTGTATCGCCGACTCCATCTCCTCGTCATGCTGTGTGCGCTCGCGCAGCACCCGCTTGTAGTCCGTTGGCATGACCTTGACGAATTTGCCGAGCACGTCGGGCCAGGCGTCGAGCACGCGCTCGGCCACGCTCGAGCCCGTGTACTCCAGATGCAGCTCGATGAGTTCGAGCAGCTCGGCAACATCCTCGTCGGCCTCGACCGGATCGAGATCGACGGTGCCGCGATTGCACTTCGAGGCGAAGTCGCCGTCGAGGTCGTAGACGAAAGCGATTCCGCCCGACATACCGGCCGCGAAGTTCAGGCCCGTGGGGCCGAGGATGACGGCGCGACCGCCCGTCATGTACTCGCATGCATGATCCCCGACGCCCTCGATGACTGCGCGGGCGCCGCTGTTGCGCACGCAGAATCGTTCGGCTGCACGACCGCGGAAGAACGCTCGTCCACCCGTTGCACCATAGAGCGCGACATTGCCGATCAAAACGTTCTCCTCGGGCACGAAGATGCTCTCTTTCGGCGGATAGATAATGAGCCGGCCGCCGGACAAGCCCTTGCCGACGTAGTCGTTGCTGTCGCCTTCGAGCTCCAGCGTGATGCCCTTGGCAAGAAAAGCACCGAAGCTCTGACCGGCAGAGCCCTTGAACTTGATGTGGATCGTGTCGTACGGCAGACCGCGCTCACCCCAGACCTTCACGACGTTGTGACTCAACATCGTTCCCACGGTCCGGTTGACGTTGGAAATTTCGAGATCGAGCCGGACTCGCTTGCCGTGATGAATCGCATCCCGCGTGAGCTCGATGAGTCGATTGTCGAGCGCGCGTTCGAGGCCGTGATCCTGAGCTTTCGTGCAACGCACCTCGACGCCCTCGTACGGCGGCGACGCCGGTTGGAGGATAGGCTCGAGATCCAGTCCATCGGCCTTCCAGTGCGAGACGGCCCGGTCCGTTTCCAGAACGTCGCTACGGCCGATCATCTCGTCGACCGTTCGAAAACCGAGCTCCGCCATGAGCTCGCGCGCCTCCTCGGCGACCATGAACAGATAGTTCACGACGTGATCAGGCTCGCCGGAGAACTTTTTGCGCAATACCGGATCCTGCGTCGCTATGCCGACCGGGCACGTATTGAGGTGGCATTTGCGCATCATGATGCAGCCCATGGCGATCAACGGCGCCGTCGAGAAGCCCATTTCCTCCGCGCCGAGAAGCGCGGCGATGACGACATCGCGCCCTGTTTTGAGTCCGCCATCCGTCTGCAGCACGACGCGGCTGCGCAGATCGTTGAGCACGAGCGTCTGATGCGTTTCGGCGATGCCGAGCTCCCACGGCAGACCCGCATGCTTGATGCTCGTCAACGGCGAGGCGCCCGTGCCGCCGGAATCGCCCGAGATCAGGATGTGATCGGCATGCGCCTTGGCCACGCCCGCGGCGATCGTGCCGACACCGACCTCCGAGACGAGCTTGACGCTCACGCGGGCCGACGGGTTGGAGTTCTTCAGATCGTGAATGAGCTGGGCGAGATCCTCGATCGAGTAGATATCGTGATGCGGTGGCGGACTGATCAGACCGACGCCGGGCGTCGAGTAGCGAATTCGAGCGATGATCTCGTCGACCTTGCGACCGGGCAGCTCACCGCCCTCGCCGGGCTTTGCGCCCTGCGCCATCTTGATCTGCAGCTCATCGGCGTTCGTCAAATACCAAATCGTGACACCGAAGCGCCCGGACGCGATCTGCTTGATCGCCGAGCGCCGTGAATCTCCGGACGGCAATGGCTTGTACCGCTCCGGGTCTTCTCCGCCTTCGCCCGTATTGCTGCGCCCGCCGAGACGGTTCATCGCCACGGCCAATGCCTCGTGCGATTCCGCCGAGATCGAGCCGAAGCTCATGGCACCGGTACAGAACCGCTTGACGATCTCCTTGGCAGGCTCGACCTCGCTGGTTGGGATCGGTTTACCGGCGACGTTCTTCTTGAATCCGAGCAAGCCGCGCAGCGTTCGCCGCGCGCGGCTCTCGTCGTTGATGTTTCGCGAGAACCGTCGATAGGCCTGGCTGTCCTTTGAGCGCGCGGCGACTTGCAGCTCCGCGACCGCCGTCGGGTTCCACGCGTGCTGCTCGCCGTCGGCGCGCCAATGAAACTCTCCGGGATTAGGCAGCGCGGGTGAGCGCGAGGCGTTGTCACCCGGATAGCCGACCGCATGCCGTCGCGCGGCTTCCCGCTCGAGAATCTCGAACCCGACGCCCTGCAATCGACTGGCCGTGCCGTCGAAACAGCGCGAGATCACATCGTCGGCCAGGCCGACGGCCTCGAAGATCTGCGCACCCTTGTACGAGTGCAGCGTCGAGATTCCCATCTTCGCCATGACCTTGAGCATTCCCTTCGCGACGCCCTTGCGATACGCAGACAGGACGCTGTCATCGTCGGGCAACTCCGTCTTGTCGAGCAGCCCGTCCCGCCGCGCCTGCCAGAGCGCCTCGAAGGCCAGGTAGGGATTGATGCCGTCCGCGCCGTAGCCGACGAGCAAGCAATGGTGATGCACTTCGCGTGCCTCGCCGGACTCGATGACGATACCGAGTCGTGTTCGCTTAGCCCGGCTGACGAGGTGGTGATGCACGGCACCACAGGCGAGCAGCGAGCTCACGGGGATACGGTCCGGTCCGATGTCGCGATCTGACAAGACGACGACGCTGTAACCTTCGTCGATCGCCGACTCGGCTTCGGCGCAGATTCGATCCAGCGCAGCGACCGTTCCACCCGGTAGATCCGCCTTCGGAAACGTGATGTCGACGGTCTTTGACTTCCAGCCGCGATGATCCATCCGCTTGATCGCGGCAAGCTCGGCGTTGGTCAATATGGGGTGACGCAGGCGCAGCCGGTGACAATGCTTTTGACTCGTGTCGAGAAGATTCTGCTCGGGCCCGATGTAGGTCTCCAGCGACATGATGATCTCTTCGCGGATCGAGTCGATCGGCGGATTAGTGACCTGCGCGAACAGTTGCTTGAAATAGTCATAGATCATCCGCGACTGATCGCTCAAACATGCGAGCGCCGAGTCGTTACCCATAGATCCGACCGGATCGCGCAGCTCGTGCACGAGCGGGCGAAGCATGAACTGCATCGTCTCGGTCGTATAACCGAACGCCTGCAGCCGAGACAGCAGCGTCTTCTTCGTGAGGCCGGGAATCTTATCGGTAACGGCGATGTCGCGAAACGTGATGCGCTCCTCGGCCAGCCAGTCGCCATACGGGCGCCGGCTCGCGAACTCCTCCTTGAGCTCGGCATCCGGGACGAGCCGACCCTCGGCGAAATCGACGAGAAACATTCGGCCGGGCTCGAGGCGGCCCTTGTGCTTGACCGTCGCCGGGTCCACGGGCAACACGCCTACCTCGCTCGCCATGATGACGCGGTCGTCGGTCGTCAGGTAGTAGCGGCTCGGGCGCAGGCCGTTGCGGTCCAGCACGGCGCCGATGTAGTGCCCGTCCGTGAATGCGATCGATGCCGGGCCGTCCCAGGGTTCCATGACGCACGACAGGAACTCGTAGAACGCTCTCTTCTTCGCATCCATGAGCTCGTTCTTCTGCCATGCCTCGGGCACCATCATCATGACGGCCTGCTGCAGCGTCCGCCCGGTCATGAGCAGGAACTCGAGCACGTTATCGAATGCGCCAGAATCGGAGACGTCCGGCTCGACGACGGGATACAGCCGGCTGATCGAATCGCCGAAGAGCTCGCTCGACGCCGTCCCTTCCCGTGCACGCATCCAATTGACGTTGCCGCGCAACGTGTTGATCTCGCCGTTGTGCGACATGAACCTGTTTGGCTGTGCGCGATCCCAACTCGGAAACGTATTCGTCGAGAAACGCGAGTGAACCATCGCCAGGTGCGTTTTGTAGTCCGGGGCCTGCAGATCGAGATAGAACTCCGTGAGCTGCGCCGGCGTCAGCATGCCTTTATAGATGAGTACCTTCGTAGACAGACTGCAAACGTAAAACGTCTTTGCCTCCGCGAGCGTCGCGTCGTTGCGCAACGCGCGGCTCGCATGCTTTCTGATTAAATAAAGCTTGCGCTCGAAGGCATCACCCTCGAGCCCGTCACCGGCGGCGATGAACAACTGTTCGATATGCGGTGCCGCAACACGCGCCGTCGGCCCGAGATCGGCTTTTTCGGAATCTACGGGAACCGTTCGCCAGCCGACGAGTGACTGGCCCTCAGCCTCGCAAACCTCCGCGATGACGGCTTTGCACTTCTCGCGCTCGGCGACATCGTTTGGCAGGAAGACGACGCCGGCGCCGAACCGTCCCGGCGCAGGCAGCTCGGTGCCGAGGTCCTCGCGCGCGACTCTGGCGAGAAACTCGTGCGGCAATCCCGTTAACATACCCGCACCATCACCCGTGTTCGGCTCGGCGCCCCGAGCACCACGGTGATCCATGCGGCACAGCAAGTGCTCGGCGTCTCGCACGATCTGGTGGCTGGCCTTGCCTTTGACGTGGGCGACGAATCCGACTCCGCAGCTGTCGTGCTCGTAGGCCGGATCGTAAAGACCCGACGCACCCGGCCGTGCCCTGCGATCGACCGCCGTCATCGGACGCTCGCCCACACGCGTAAGCCGCCGTTGGCGGCGCGTACGTCGACTGTCGTCGTTGCCAGATCCAGGCTCATCACTTCCCTCGGCGAGCCGCGCGGCTCGCGCCTTTACTTTTTTCTTCCTTGCTCGGCTCGACCGTCCGCGTGCCCGCGCCCACCCGGCGGGCCGTCGCCGGGTGACGATGGCGCCCGCCGCGCCGTCGCCGGGAGCCCGTCGACTCCGGTGCCACACCATCCTACGGAATCCCGATGAGAGATGAGGCTTAGACCAGCCGCTGACGTGGCCCGCCGTTGGGCGCTTTGCCGCGCTCTGCTGGCCGTTGCCGACCTTTAACTATAAGAACTGCGCCCGCGCGGCGTCAAATTTCGGTGCATGAGACGCAGCGAGCGCCACCGTTGAAATCAAGCGGTTACGCCGCTGCCGCGACCTATCGCGCTACTGACAGCGGCACCTGGCCGCGATGATAAAACCCGAGCGGCTCACGCATCGAGACGTCGAGGGTCAACTCGCCCTGAATCTCGTACTCGAGCGTATTCGTCGGTCCCTGAACGACCGCCAACAGCCGCGTCGCCGAGGATACGAGATTGCTGAAAATCTCGACCTCTATGACCTCGGTGCCGCCCGCCGGCAGCGTGAATGGCGCCGCGGATCGGCCGTCCAGCAGTCCCTCCCCGCTGAGACGCACGTTGAACTCGACGAACCGAACCGGAATCGGAACAGGATTCGGATTGAACAGGTCCACACGAACGGCGAAGCGTTGACCGTCGAACCCGGCCTGGACGATGCGTAGCTCGACGACTTCGGCGCGCGGCGGCGCGAGTTGCCTCGGCAGCGACGAGCAGCCCTGCAAGCCGAGCAGACAGACACAGATTCCGAGCAGCACACGGGTTCGTCGCGACATCGCGTTCAGTCTCCTCAAAACACGTCGAGCGAGCGCTCCCAGCTCGCGCCGATGATTTGCCAATCGCCGCCATTCTCCACGAGCTCGAGCTCGAGTCGATACACGCGCCCGTCGAAACCGTCGAGCAGTCCCGCGCCGGGCCGGCGCGCTAAAACCCCGGCGAGCACCACAACCTCGGCGGCATCATCGCCACTGAGCTCGACGGCTTCGATCCGGCTGAGCACGTCGATGGACTGATTCGCGAGAAAATAGCCGCGGATCAAATTGATGAGCTGCTCACGGTCGTTGCCCCGCGCATCGACATAGCTGTCGGCGATCAACCGGCGGAAATGCCCCGTATCGCGAGATTCCGCCGCAACCTCGGTCTCGTCGATGAGCTGCTCGATCGCAGTTGCGGGATCCTGTGCCGAGCAACCGCCCGCAAGCACCGCAGTGGCCGCGAGCACGCGCGCGCAAGTAGACATATGAGCTCCCACGATGGAATCGTATTGTAGGGCATGCGCAGTCCGCCGCGAGTATTCGGCTGCGTGGCGCCGGCTTGGCGTCGCCGCCGCGCCGCTTTATGGTAGGCGCGAGCCCACAACGACTGCGCGCATGACCCCATCCGCCGAAGACATTGTCGGTTTCTGGTTC
>JBFJXA010000108.1:0-7352 GCA_041623375.1 Gammaproteobacteria bacterium
GACGGGCGTTCCGTTACGATTCCGCCGGCGGGCACCGCTGAATCTCGTCCTCCGTGAAGTACTCCCGGACGAGTCGGTAGAGCCCGTCGTCGTACTGAGCCAGCTCCTCGCGCGTGTTGACGACGCCTGGGTAATTCCACTCTGACCAGTGCGCGTTGAACCAGATCGTGACGCCTTCTGCCCAATACTCCAGATAGTTGCTCGCGGCGTACGATTTGGCCCACAGTCCCGAGGCCATAGCCGTATCGTAGGTTGCTCGCAGTCGACTATCGAAGGTCGGATCGACGGTTGTCAGGCCGATCAAGTGAATCGAGTGTGCGAACTCGTGGATGAACACGCTGTAGCCTCGATAAACGTCGTCGTCGAGACAGAGAACGTTTTCTTCCGTCGTCGACGTCACGGGTCGATCCATGACCGCGCCGACGCCCGGAAGCGAATCCCAGTCGTACGCCGGATAGAGATCGTAGAGGTCGCTGAACTCAGGAATCTGCGTGAGCACCTGCTCGTGTCCCTTGACCGCGATTCGACCGCCGTTGAGGATCATCGCCTGCGCTGTGACCGGTAAGCGCTTGAGCATCTCGAGCGCCTGATACCGTATCCACTGCACAGCACGATCGGAGACGACTCCCGACGCGACGACGGGGTGGCCGTTGGCATCGCAGTGTTTCTGGTAAAACCAGGGGTCGACAGCCAGTTCTGCCGGTGGGCTCGTGACTGCGCATGGCGAATAACCGGTCGTCACAATAACGTCCATGCTGTCCACGGACGACACGCCGTCGGCGTCGGAGACCTCGAGCTCGAAGCTCAGCGAGGCCGTCGGCAGATGCGCCGGCGTTTCGAAGTTCGCGACGGCCGAGTCGGCGTCATTCAGGACGACGCCCGGCCCGTCGACTTGACGCCACGCGTGCCTGAGCGCGTCGCCTTCCGGGTCGAAGGCCGAGCCGCTGAGCACGACGATCCCGCCACCCTGGACGGATTGGGATTTGCCGGCATCGACGATCGGCGGCTGGTTCGGGGCAGTCGGGCTGCCCTGAGCCACCGTGGCGGCCGGGGCCGAGGCCGCGCCGACGACGTCCGCGCTGCCACCGCTGCACGCGACGAGGAACAGGGCGCTCAGGCAACAACACATCCTGAACAGCGCCCCACGCTGTCCGAGAACGACGCTCGCTGGTCTTGAGAAAACGCCCATTGACGTCCATCCCCACGACGCCGATCGGAATCGCATCGGTACCTGCATGCCCCCTCGCTGCAAGAGCCAGTCCAACTCACCCCAAAAGCTCAGGTTACTTAACAGAAATGTCTGTTAAGCCACTGAATTGTGAACTGCGTCGCAACGATTTTGTCTTATGTCACACGCGGCGACAACTCCCCGGACGGGGTCTTCGACGAAGTTGTAAGAAATTCCGACGCGCAACGGGCGCTGGCGTCGATGTGGATCAAGCCGTGGTTTTAGTTCGCTTTGCCCCAGCCTTGCGCGCGGAGGTAGTCCTCGAGCGTCATGAGCCACGGATAACGCGCGCGCAGCGCGTCGACGTCGATCGGGTCGCTGTTTTCGAGATACCAGCCCTCGCGCGCGACCGCGGTCGGCGTGGCCGTGGCCGTGAACTCGTCCCACGGGATCTGGTAGTACTCGACCGGATGGCCGAGCACGCGGCCCATCGAGGCTGCAACCTCACCGTAGCTGATTTTCTGCCCCGCGATGGCTTCGGCACGTCCGAGCCATTCCTCGGGATGATCGAACGCCTCGGCCGCGATGCGGCCGATGTCCTGTGGCGCGATGAACACGCGCTCGAGTGATGCCGGCAGCGGTCCGCTGATACGGCCGTTTTCGGCGTCCTCCCGCCACGGTTCGAACGTCGCCATGAAGCTTGCGGGGCGAATGATCGTGAATGGAATGTCGAGTGAGCGGATGTAATTCTCGAGCAGCAGCTTGCTCTCGAATTGCGGCACGCCTGTGTTCAGCGTCGCTTTGGCGACGGACGTGTAGACGAAATGCTGAACGCCTGCGCGTTTGGCTGCATCGGCAAACGCCTTACCCTGACGAATTTCGCCATCGACGCCGACACCGCGATATTGCTGCACGGAAAATGCGCCGTAGGCGTCTGCCAATGCGCGGTCGAGCGACTCGGGATCGTCGAAATCGCCCTGTACCATCTCGATACCGAGCGCCGCCATCGAACGCGCGCGCTCGGTGTTCGGGTTGCGCGTCAAGCCTCTGACGCGGTAGCCGCGCGCGTTGAGCTCGCGAGCGACAGCGCCGCCCTGTGTTCCCGTCGCGCCGGCAACGAGAATCGTGCGCGTGCTGCGATCGAGCGCCTGCGCACCGGCAGCGAGCGGCAGCCAGGCCAGAGCGATGAGGAGCCATCTGAGGCGCCGAAAACGATGAGAGTTCATGGCGTTGCCTTACCCGCGCGGTCTAGGATTCTTCACCGCGTGTCGACTTGCCGTCGGCGCTGCCTCGCTCGAGGGCTGTGCGTGCAGTCGCCTTCGACCAGCGCACGAAATGCCAGAGCTGATCGGTCAGTCGCGGTGAATTCGATTGCTGGAAAGGATGATCGCGAATTTCCTCGAGTGCCCGGCGATAACGGGCCAGGTCCTGCTCGAGCCGCTCGATCTCATCGGCGGCCTCCTCGGCGATCGCGACGTCGGTGCGCGCACTCTCGCCTTCGCTGCGGAGTTTGGCGATGATTTCGTTGCTCATGATGGACAGGTCAGTCTAACGCGTTCGCGGCCACGGTCGTCGAGCGGGGGCAATCGACTATCTCGTGGCCCCTCGTGTTTGTCAACATGATCCCACGTCGCTACTATCGCCGCATGAGTCTGGCCGACAAGCAGTGCGTTCCTTGCCGCGGCGGCGTGCCGCCGATGCCACGTGAGCAGGCCGAGCGGTTGCTCGGCGAGCTCGACGAGGGCTGGACGCTCAACGACGCAGAGCACCTGCAGCGCGACTTCGCATTCGGCAATTTCGTCATGGCGCTGGACTTTGCGAACCGCGTCGGCGCCATCGCCGAGGAAGAGAATCACCATCCGGATCTGCACGTTTCCTGGGGGCGTTGCACGGTCGAGATCTGGACGCACAAGATCAGCGGTTTGACCGAGAGCGATTTCGTGTTCGCGGCCAAGGTCGATCGCGCGCGGCAATCCTTCGAAGCCGAGATCGCGTAGTCCCTGACACCGCGGTTCGACCCCGATTATCTCTTATCGCCAGATACTCGCCGGTACGAACACGCTGCCGTCGAGAATCTTGCGCGCCGTTCTTACGATGCCGGCCGACTCCACGGTCGGTTGCTCGGGCGTTCCCGCGATCTTTAGCTTGACGTCGAGAAAGCCCGACGGGTGCTCGATGCGCACGACGGCGTCGCGCACGGTGCCGCAATCGGCAATAGGCGCCGCGATCGTGCCGTCGAGCATCGCCGCGGTGCCGACGCAAATGCCACCGGTGACGGCATGGGCGGCATGCAGGCGGTGCGGTGTCAGATAACGCGAGGAGATCGCGCCGCCCGATCGCGGTTTGGCCAGTATTCCGACCTTCGGCACGACGAGCTCGCTGACATCGCCAAGTCCCATGCGCCGGCCGGCTTCGCGCCGGATATTCTCGATTCGCGAAAGTAACGCGCGGTCGTCGGCGATCTCGTTGGTCTCATAGCCGGTCAGATCGAGCTCGGCGGCCGAGAACAAGATCATCGGCATCGCGACATCGACGCAGGTCACGCTTAGCCCGTCGATCTCCTCGCGTGCCGCACCCGTAGGAAACAGCGCGCCGGTCTTCGAGCCGACGATGTCCGAGAAATTGAGAAGAATCGGGGCTGCGCTGCCGGGCACGCCGTCGATTGTCTGCCTACCCGCGTATTCGATGCGCCCGCCAGGCGTCTGCACGATGGCTTCGATGCGGCTCTGCGTATTGACGTTGTAGATGCGCACGCGCGTTTCGCCGTCCGAGGCCTCGACGAGCCCGCGCTCGATCGCAAACGGGCCGACGCCCGACAGCATGTTGCCGCATGAGGGTGCTGTATCGACGAAGGCCTTGTCGATCGAAACTTGCGCGAACAGATAGTCGACGTCGGCATCAGGTTGCGACGACTTGTTGACGATTGCGACCTTGCTCGTCAACGTCGCCGCTCCCCCGATCCCGTCGATCTGGCGCACGTCGGGTGAGCCCATCGCCGCGAGCAATACACGGTCGCGCGTGGCGATGTCATCCGGCAAGTCTTCGAGCAGAAAATACGGACCGCGCGACGTGCCGCCGCGCATATAGAGACAAGGTATCGCACGCTGAGTCATCGATTCATCCTAAGGGCCAGGGCAGCTCGAGGGCCGCCTGCAGTAGGCCACTCGGCAGCTCGACGAGCAGCACGCGCGTCAGCAAGCCGAGCACGGCGACCGCGGCCGCGGTGAGGCCGAGCGTCTTGGGCCACGCCGCTCCTGCCTTGACGCGCAGGAACGCGATGAAGAAGACGAGTGTCGCGAGCACGAAGCCGACCAGGGCCGTCAGCACCGTGAGCACGGCAAACCATGCGATGTTCGGCCAAAGGCGCTGACCGGGACGCGTGTCTGTCCGGGCGTCGGCCTCCAGATCGAAGTTGATCGGATCATCGCCCGGCCCGAGACCGATTTTGGCCGTTAGATAGGCCGCGAGACCGAGTGTGACGACGGCGACGCCCATCGGAAACATGCTGCCTAACGGGGAGAGTTGCTGGCTGCTCCAGATCGCATAGAGCGCCATGGCCGAGACGCCGGCGAGAAATACGATTTGCGGGCGGCGATCGCTGGCTTTTCCGGCATCGCTCGCTACATTCGGTTCCGTATCGGTCAAACCCCCGCGCGCACCGAGCCAGACCGAGACGAGGGCGATCAGCAAAATGATGACGACGCCCGGGCGCAGCAGCATTTGCCAACCGTAGAACTGCACGGCGAGGTTCAGATAGCCCTCTGCTTGTGGTGCGAGCACGAAGCCGATCAGGAACGCCGGACGCGACCAGCCGAATCGTTTCAGCGAAACACCGATCAGTCCGACGCCGAACAGGACGACGAGGTCCATGAGACTGCGTGTCGCCTGAAACGCTGCGAAGCTGATGACCATGATCATGAACGGCGCGAGCAGATTGAACGGAATCGTCGTCAGCCGCGCGATCGGCTTCGCGAGCAGGATACAGCTGCCTGCACCGATTACGTTCGCGAGCGCGAGCGACCAGATGATCGTGTAGGTCAGATCGAGGTCGCTCGAGACCATCGCGGGACCTGCCTCGATGCCGAGCAGCACGAGCCCGCCGAGAAACACGGCCATGGCGCCGGAGCCTGGGATGCCGAACAACAGCGTCGGCACGAGGCCGCCGCCTTCTTTGGCGTTATTCGCGGACTCGGGTGCGAGCACGCCGCGTATGTCGCCCTTGCCGAAGCGGGATTTGTCCTTGGACGTCTGCACGACGTGGCCGTACGCGATCCAGTCGACGACTGTGCCGCCGAGCCCGGGAATCGCGCCGATCAGCGTGCCTAGGCTCGCGCAGCGCAGGCACAGGGTCCAGTGCCGCACGACGTCGCGGAAGCCGTCGATCCAGCTTCCCGTGAGCTTGCCGCCGTGCGCGATCGAGCGGTCTTTACGCAGGAGGTCGACGATCTCGGGAAACGCGAACAGACCGATGCCGATGATGACGAGCGGCAGGCCGTCGTAGAAATAGTCGATACCGAACGTGAGACGAAACTCACCGGTCGCCGGCGCACCGCCGATCGAGCCTACGACGAGGCCGACAGCACAGGCCGCGAGCCCTTTGACGAGGCTGCGGCCCGACAGCACGCCGACCATCGACAGACCGAACAGTGCAAGCATGAACAGCTCCGCCGAGCCGAATGTCAGGATCAACGGCCGCGCGATCTGCACGAAGACGCTCAAAATAACAGCGCCGACGAGTCCGCCGAAGAGGCTCGCGCAAAATGCAGCTGCCAGGGCGCGTGCGGCGTGGCCTTGTTGTGACAGTGGAAAACCGTCGAGCACGGTCGCCTGGCTCGCGCTAGAGCCCGGTATGCCCATGAGGATCGACGTGAACGTATCGGAAGTCGGGATCACGGCGACGAGACCGACGAGTGTCGCGAGCGCGGAGATCGTGTCCATGCCGTAGAGGAACGGCATGACCATCGACAGGCCGACGATGCCGCCGAGTCCGGGAAATGCACCGACCATGAGACCGAGCGCGACACCGAGCACGAGGTGCGCGAGATGATCGATCGTTGCGAGATTGGCCAGCGCCTGTAGTAGGGCGTCAGCCATTGTCAGGTTGCGAGATTGACCCGGAACCTCTGTCTTAGCCAGTCTCTGACCCACGTGCGCGCGCTGAGCGGCACGTCCGTCGCAAGCTCGTACATCGTTTGCGCTGCCGCGCCAGTGACCTGCTCATACGTGCCGAGCGCGGCGGGTTTACGTTCAATGTATTCGGGATCCTGCTTCATCGTCTCGACAGCGTTCTGGTAGGCCATGACGATGTCATCGGGCGTCTCGCGCGGCACGACGAGCAGTTTCTGCGCAGGGAAGCCGGCCGTGAAGAACGCAAACCAGCTCTCCCAGCCGATCCCGCTCGGCGGTCTGCCGTGCACGAGCTCGTACGCTTCGCCGAAATGCGGCAGATCGGGAAACGTCGGGTCGCGCACGAGGGCCCCGTTCGCATCGAGCGCGCCCCAGGAAAATAACGGCACGGCATCGCCTTGCTCGATCAGCGGCACGACGTTTCTGAGGTATGCCGTCGAGGTCTGATAATCGATCTGCGTCTCGCGTCGCTCGAACGCGAGCCGGCCGGCGCCGCGGCCGCTCATGCCAAAGATCGGCCGTACGTTCAGACCCAGCAGCTCGAAGCCGAGCACGGGCACGAGATCGAGCGACGTCGGACCCTGGCTGCCGTACAGCAGCTCGCGTTCCACGATGTTCCCGATCTGCGAGCTCTCGCTGATACCGAGCGCCGAGGACACGTAGGCGACGCCACCCGTGCCGTAGGCCATGAGCACGCGCCAATCCTGATAGTCGTAGTCGACGCGCGGATCGTCCATGAGGTACGGAAACTGCGTCGAGGCCGACGTGCCGAGTATCGACAGCCCGTCCGGCCGGGCGCGTGCCGCGAACCGGTTCGAGCCTGCGATCGAATTACCGCCCGGCACGTTACGCACGACGACGGTCGGCTGCCCCGGAAGATATCGCGACAGAAACGGCGCGTTGAAGCGCCCCCACGTGTCCGAGCCGCCGCCTTCCTTGAACGGAATGACGAACTCGACGATCTGGCCGGAAAAATCGGCCGACCGGGCGCTTCGCGGACCGAGCGCCGTCGTCGCGAGGCCCGCGCAGGTCGATGCCAGAAAACGGCGCCGGGTGA
>JBFJXA010000109.1:0-7310 GCA_041623375.1 Gammaproteobacteria bacterium
AGGTTGCCGAGGACGTGCTCGGCGACGCGATACCGACGGCCGTGCTGTCAGGGCCGACGTTCGCAGCCGAGGTCGCCATCGGCCTGCCGAGCGCCATCGTGATTGCCTCCAACGACGCGTCCTACGCGATGCGTCTGTCCGAGTCCATAACGACCGATAATTTCAGGGCGTATCCGTCCTCGGACATGACGGGCGTGGAGGTCGGCGGCGCGACGAAAAACGTCCTGGCCATCGGCGCGGGGATATCCGACGGGCTGGGGTTCGGTGCCAACACGCGTATCGCCCTGATCACGCGCGGCCTCTCGGAGATGACGCGACTCGGCGTCGCGCTCGGTGCTCAGAAGGACACGTTCATGGGCCTGTCCGGCATGGGTGACCTCGTGCTGACGTGCACGGACGATCAGTCCCGCAACCGGCGTTTCGGCCTCGCGCTCGGCAAAGGCGCCGATATCGAGCAGGCCCGCCAGGCTATCGGTCAGGTCGTAGAGGGCTATTACGCCGCCGAAGCCGTGCACCGAGTGGCGACGAACCTCGAGATCGATATGCCGATCGTCGAGGAAATCTACAAGGTCGTCTATGACGGCGACAGCCCGCAGGATGCCGTCGTCGCTCTCATGCGCCGGCCCATCACGCCCGAGTGAGCCGTTTCAGGCGCCGCCGCTGAAGCCTGTCTGCCGCCAGGCTTCGTAGAGCGCCACGGCAGCAGCGTTCGATAGGTTCAAACTGCGATTACCCTCGCGCATGGGCAGGCGCAGCACCGCTTCGGCGCCGCGCTCCTCGAGCACCCAGTCCGGTAACCCGCGTGTTTCGGGCCCGAGCAGGAACGCATCGCCGGGCTCGAAGCGCTGATCGTGCAGACGGCGTGTGCCTTTCGTGCTCAACGCGAACACACGCGCAGCGCCGAGGCTGTCGAGGCAGCTCGCAAGATCTGTATGCTCCTCGATGCTCGCAAGCTCGTGGTAGTCGAGGCCCGCGCGCCGCAGTCGCCGCTCGTCGAGCGCGAAACCGAGCGGATGGACCAGATGCAGACGCGCGCCGACGTTTGCGCACAGACGAATGATGTTGCCCGTGTTGGGCGGGATCTCCGGCTCGAAAAGGATCAGCGAGAACACCGTACTGCCAAACCGTAGTTCAGTGGGCTACCGCGCGGCATGGTAGCACCGGGTCGGCGCCGTATTGATCGGGGGTCAGACCCCGATCAATACGGCTGACGCCCCCGGCGCTGCTCGCGTATGGCGATTTATCGAGTAATTGGGGTCTAACCCCATTCGGTTCGACGCGCGCGCCCGTCGAGGTCGGAGCTCGGCTGCAGCGCACCTCGTGTCGGGGCGGCCACGACGCTCGGGCGCCGCGGCGTGTGCGATAATGCCGCCCGCCCGATGCTGACGTTGCCGACATGACCGACCCCCTCGCGATCAGCTTCTGCGGTCTAGACCTGGCGTCTCCCGTCGTTCTACTGTCCGGATGCGTCGGCTTCGGCGAGGAGTACACGCGCGTCGAGGGCTTCTCGAACCGTGACGCCGGCGCCGTCGTGCTCAAAGGCACATACCTCGAGCCGCGCCTCGGCAATGCGCCGCACCGTCTGTGCGAAACGCCGGCCGGGCTGCTCAATGCAATCGGTCTGCAGAATCCCGGCGCTCAGACCGTCATCGACGAGATCCTGCCCGAGCTCGACTTCAGCGAGACGCGGTTCTTCGCCAACGTCTGCGGGTCGACGATCGAGGAGTACGGTGAGGTCACTCGGCGGTTCCACGACTCACGGATCGACGCGATGGAAATCAACATTTCCTGTCCGAACGTCAAGAAAGGCGGCGTGGAGTTCGGCAACCAGCCCGATATCTCCGGTCGCGTCATCGCAGCCTGCCGCGCAGCGACGACGAAGCCGATCATCGCGAAGCTCTCGCCGAATCAAACCGACATCGTTGCGAACGCCCGCGCTTGCATCGACGCCGGTGCTGACGCGTTGTCCGTCATCAACACGGTCATGGGCATGGCCGTGGATATCGACGCCGAGAAGCCTGTGCTCGGCAATCGCAGCGGCGGACTCTCGGGGCCCGCGATCCGTCCGATTGCCCTATTCAAGGTTCACGAGGTTTACCAGGAGGCCGGCCCCCGCGGCATACCGATCATCGGCCAGGGCGGAATCCAATCGGCCCATGACGCGATCGAGTTTCTGATGGCCGGCGCGACGGCGGTCGGGGTCGGCACTGCGCTGTTCTACGACCCGCTGGCTGCGAAGAAGATCAACGCCGGTTTACGTGATTTTCTCGCCGAGCGAAAGCTCGGCAGCGTCGGAGAGCTCATCGGTAGACTGCGGGCGCCCGATACCGGCCTGAGTAGCGTCAACGCCGACTAACGTATGTGCATCTCGATGACGTCGCCGTCGCAGAGCACGTGCTCGGGACCGACCTGTTGGCCGTCGAACACCTCCCGGCCCCAGGCGCGCGCGTAACGCAGCGAGCCTGCGATCTCCTTGTGGACGAGGCGAGCCACGTCGAGCACGGTGGCACCGTGGCGAACGCTGAACGGTTTTTCCATCTCAGGCGGCTTTCCGGGCGTTTTCGTATACACCCTGACTATGCCGAGATTCTCGAAAAGAAAGCGACCGATCGCCTCGAGCCCGTGACCCGACGTGACGGATACGGCCATCGCTGGAAAGTTGACGCCCGTAAGCTCCTCGAGCACGTCGAGGGCCTCGGGGTCGGGATCGAGATCGCACTTGTTCGCGATGAGCAACGTCGGCAATGCGATCCTAAAAGGATCAGCCGCTTGCGCCATGTCATCGCCGATATCGGCCGCGCCGCCCGCGTCGGCGTCCTGGCGGTTTGGCCAGCGACTCGACAGCGTGATTTTTTTCTCGTCGAGCCGCGCAAGAATGGTGACGATGTGCTCGGTGCAAGCCGGATCGGCGATATCGACGACGAGTAACGCCGCATCGGCCGGCTGCAAAGCGGTGACGAACCAACTCTCCATGTAATCGGCGCTCAGCGGCGGCAGATCGACGAGCTGGAAATGAATGTCCTCGTACGCGAGCATGCCCGGTAACGGCTCGTGCGTAGTGTGCGGGTAGGGTCCGACATCGGCCCTGGAACCGGTCAGCGCAGCATGCAAGCTGGACTTGCCCGAATTCGGCGGCCCGATCAACGCGATCTGCCCGGCACCTTCGGGACGCACCGAATGCACGGGGCCCGTGCGGCTGGCGCCCTTTTTCGGGCCGGCCAGCTCGTCTGTGAGCTGCTTGATCCGGCTCTTGATGTCGGCTTGCAGATGCTCCGTTCCCTTGTGCTTCGGGATGGTGCGCAGCATGTCCTTCAAACACGCGAGCCGCTCGCGCTCATCTCGCGCCGCGCGGAACGCCTGCTCGGCTTTCTTGTACTCGGGGCTTAGATTCGCTGGCATCGGTCCCTCTTGGAAGTATTATGCACGAGCACAACTCGCACCGGCCGGCTCTGAGCGTGTCGCGAATGCTGATCGGAGTTGCGCGTTCTCAAACGCAGATGTCGAAAATTTGAGCATTCATCCGACAGCGATCGTGGCCGAGCAGGCACAGATTTCTCCAGGGGCCACGATCGGCCCCTACTGTGTCATCTCAGGCGCCGTTTCGATCGGCGCTGGTACGGTCGTCGAATCGCATGCGCGCATCGGTAGCCGTTTCGGTGAGGTCGTCATCGGCACCGACAACTACATTCAGAGCGGCGCCGCGATAGGCGGGCCACCCCAGGACCGGACCTACGAGGAGAGCCGCACGCGCCTGGAGATCGGTAACAACAACCGAATCGGCGAGAACGTCACCGTGCATCTCGGCACAGCGAAAGGCGGCGGCGTCACGCGGATCGGCAGCGACACCTTGCTGATGGCTTACTGCCATGTTGCCCACGACTGCCAGGTGCTCGACGGCGCCATGCTGATCAATCTCGCGCAGCTCAGCGGGCACGTGACCGTCGAGGAACGGGCAGTCGTCGGCGGAATCGCCGCGGTCTCTCAGTTCGTTCGCCTGGGCTCGCTGAGTTTCCTCGCCCTCGGCGCCATGGTGAATAAAGACATCCTTCCGTTCACGATCGCTGAGGGCCACTGGGCCGTCCCCAAGGCAACGAACAAAGTCGGCTTGCAGAGGGCCGGTTACTCGACCGAGGAGATTCGCGAGGTCGATAACGCGGTCCGTATTCTGCTCGATCGTTCCAAGACGATCGACGCCGCAGTCGCCGAGATTCGTGGGGCCGGCGCACATTGTGCCGGCGTCGAGCACTTGCTCGAGTTCGTGACGTCGTCCAGGCGCGGGCTCGCGAGATCGTGAAGGCCTTGCGGACAGCCGTGGTCGGCGTGGGTTATCTCGGGCGAATCCACGCACAAAAGTATCTCGGGCTGGCCGATGTCGAGCTCGTCGGTGTCAGCGACAAACGGGCCGACGAAGGGCGGGCTTTCGCCGAATCGTGCGGCGTGGAATTCTTCGATGATCCGCGGGACCTGCTCGGGCGCATCGATGCGGTCACGATCGCGACGAGCACGCCCGCGCATTTCGAGCTGGCCAAACTCTTCCTCGACAACGGGGTTCACGCATTTGTCGAGAAACCGCTGACGACGACGAGCGCTGCCGGGCGGGAATTGACGGCGCTGGCCGCCGACGGGGGCCTGAAGCTCCAGGTCGGTCACGTGGAGCGTTTCAATTCGGCGCTGTTATCGGCGCGGGACAGGCTCGGCACGGTCAGGTTCATCGAATGTCATCGCCTTGCGCCGTTCCAGAAACGCGGCGCAGACGTCAACGTCGTGCTCGATCTCATGATCCACGACCTCGACGTGATCCTGTCATTGGTCGAGGGGTTGCCTGCAACGGTATCCGCGGTCGGAATTCCCGTGTTGACCGACAGTATCGACATCGCCAATGCACGAATCGAGTTCGATACCGGTGCCGTCGCGAACGTGACCGCGTCGCGCGTGTCGATGACGGCTCAACGCAAGTTCCGGGTCTTTCAGCGCAACCAATATCTGTCGATCGACTTCGGCAACGGTGATTTGCAGCTCGTCACGCACGCCCCGGGATCCGCAGATGAGCCCGGCAAGCTGGACGAGCAGACTTGGAATCTCGAAAAAGGCGATGCCTTGCTCGCCGAGGTTGCCGCGTTCGTGCGCGCCGTGCGTAACGACGAGCCGTGCCTCGTCGGCGGTGAGGATGGCGTCGCGGCGCTCGAGCTCGCCGAGCGCATTCTCAGCGATATCGACCGCAGGAAGTTTTAGCCCGAAGCCGGCCGGTCGGGCCGCGTGCGCCCGCGGGTCAGACGCCCTCGCTCTCGTAGCGCTCGTCCAATCCCAATTCCTTGAGCTTGCGTGTCAGCGTATTGCGGCCCCATCCGAGCAGCTTGGCGGCCTGCAATCGCTTGCCGTGCGAGCGGCGCATGGCCGCCTCGATGAGCGTGCGCTCGAAGGCCGGGCGCGCCTCATCGAGCAATGGTCGAGTCGCATCGCTCGCGAGCCGTCCTGCCGCCCAACGCGCGAGACCCGAGGTCCATTCCGCGCCGCCCGTGGAATCCGGCACGGTGCCGCCGAGCTCGCTGGGCAGGTCGTAAGCCGTAATTTCCCGACCTGCGGCCGTGACCGTCAGACGCCGGCAGAGGTTGACGAGCTCGCGCACGTTGCCCGGCCAGTCGTAATTCACGAACAGCTGCGCCGCCTCAGTCGTTAAGGTCTTAGGCACGAGCGATAGCTCGCTCGCGGCCTCTGCGAGATAGAAATTCGCAAGCTCCAGGATATCCTCGCGCCGCGTGCGCAGCGGCGGCGCGTCGATACGCATGACGTTGAGTCGATGGTAGAGGTCCTCCCGAAAGCGGCCTGCTTCAACGGCGCGCGCGAGGTCCTGGTGCGTCGCTGCGATGACGCGCGCGTCGACTTTGATGTTCTGCTGACCACCGACACGGAAGAACTCCTTTTCTGCCAGAACGCGCAGCAGCCGCGTCTGTAGTGCCGGAGACATGTCGCCGATCTCGTCGAGGAAGAGCGTGCCGCCGTCTGCCTGCTCGAAGCGGCCGACGCGGCGTTGATCGGCCCCCGTGAACGCCCCCTTCTCGTGGCCGAAGAGCTCCGACTCGAGCAGCTCCGCAGCGATTGCCGAGGTATTGAGCGCAACGAAAGGCTTCTCGGCGCGCGGTGAGTTCTCGTGTAAGGCGCGCGCGATGAGCTCTTTGCCCGTGCCGGATTCGCCCGTGATCAGCACGGTCATGCTCGTGCGTGAAAGCCGCCCTATCGCACGAAAGACCTCCTGCATGGCCGGCGCCTGACCGAGGAGTATCGAGGGCCGGTGCGGCTTGTGTGCGTCGCCGCTCGCCGCGCTGGCCTGAACGGCTCGCGATACGAGCTCGACGGCCTCGTCGATGTCGAACGGCTTGGGCAGGTATTCGAACGCACCGCCTTTGTACGCCGCCACGGCGCTGTCGAGATCGGAGTGCGCCGTCATGACGATGACGGGCAAGTCGGGCTCGCGCGCGCCGAGCTTCTCGAGCAGCTCGAGCCCGGACATCTCGGGCATGCGAATGTCCGTCACGAGCACGTCGGGCCGGGCGTCGTCCAAAGCGGCGAAGAACTTCGTCGCGGAGTCGAAACAGCGGGGAATCATATGCGCCTGCTTGAGGGCCTGCTCGAGGACCCAGCGCACGGACTCGTCGTCGTCGACGATCCAGACCGATATCCCGGGCGTGATCATGGCCCTTTACCCTCGCTGTCGCCGGATCGAACGGGCAAGCGCAGATAAAACGTCGTTGTGCCCGGGCGGCTCGTGAACTCGATGAGCCCGCCGTTCTGGCTGACGAGATCCTGCGCAATCGTGAGCCCGAGCCCGGTGCCCGTATCCTTGCCCGTGACGAGCGGATAGAACACCGTTTCCTTGAGCTCCTCGGGAATACCCGGACCGTTGTCCTCGATCTCGATCGACAGGATCAGACGGTGACGCTTGCCCGCGAGTGTGTAGTTCGGCAGTGCGCGCGTGCGGAATACGAGGCGTCCGTCGGCCGCGTCGACGGCTTGCAGCGCGTTGCCCGCTACGTTGAGCAGCGCCTGAATGAGCTGGTCGCGATCAGCCAGCGTCGGCGGGAGACTCGGATCGTAGTCGCGCACGAGCTTGACCCCGGGCGGCTTCTCCGCTTCGATGAGCCGGCTCACATGCTCGGTGATCTCGTGAAGATTCAGGCGCTGGGGTCGCGACTTTCCGCCGGCCCGCAGAATGCCGTCGACGAGCGCGGCCAGGCGGTCCGCCTCCTCGATAATGACCTTCGTGTAGGCCTTGAGATCCGTGCTCGGGAGCTGCCGCTCGAGGAGCTGGGCGG
>JBFJXA010000110.1:0-7249 GCA_041623375.1 Gammaproteobacteria bacterium
GGGTGAAAGGCGCGCGAGCTCGTCGAGCACCTCGCCGGCGTGCTCGTAATGGACGTCGTAGCCCAGCGCGTTCATGAGCTTCACGGTGACTTCCCAGTCCTGGTAGCCGGCCAGCGGCTCGACGACCTTGCGCACGCGGCTGATCCGCCGCTCGGCGTTCGTGAACGTGCCGTCTTTCTCGAGCGACGAGCTGCCCGGCAGGATGATATGCGCGTACTTGGAGGTCTCGTTCAGGAAGATATCGTGGACGATCACGCATTCCATGTTGCGCAGCGCCGCGATGATGTGGTTCTGGTTGGGATCGGACTGCACGGGATCTTCGCCCATGATGTACATGCCCTTGAAGTGTCCCGTCAGCGCTGCGTCGAACATGTTCGGCAGCCGCAGGCCCGGCTCGGGGTCGAGCTCGACGCCCCATTCGGCTTCGAAGCTCGATCGCGTCGCCTTGTCCGTGACGAAGCGGTAGCCCGTGAACACGTGTGGCCAGCTACCCAGGCAGCTGCCGCCCTGCACGTTGCCCTGGCCGCGCAGCGGGTTCACGCCGACGCCTTCGCGTCCGTACATCCCGCAGCTCAGGGCGAGGTTGCCGAGACACATGACGCCGGTCGATCCCTGCGAGTGCTCCGTCACGCCGAGGCCGTAATAGATCGTGCTGCGCGGGCCGGATGCGTACATCCGCGCCGCCCGCCGGATGTCCTCGGGGTCGACGCCGGCGATGCGTCCGACGTTTTCGGGTGAGTACTCGTCGCTGCCGACGAGCGCGGCCCAGTGCTCGAATTCCTGCCACTCGCAGCGCGCCTTGATGAATTCGGGATCGTGCAGGTTCTCGCGAACGATGACGTGCGCGAGGCTGTTGAGAATCGCGACGTTCGTGCCGGGACGTAACGCGAGGTGCACGTCGGCGCGGCAGTGCGGACTGTCCACGGTCTCGGTACGCCGTGGATCGATGACGATGAGCTTCGCGCCCTGACGGATACGGCGTTTCATCGTCGAGCCGAACACGGGGTGGCCTTCGGTCGGGTTCGCGCCGACGACCATGATGACGTCGGCCTGCAGTATCGAGTCGAAATGCTGGCTCGCGGCGCCGGCGCCGACAGTTGCCGAGAGCCCGAACTGCGTTGGTGAGTGGCAGATGCGCGCGCAATTGTCGATGTTGTTGTTGCCAAGTACGGCACGCACGAACTTCATCGTCAGGAAGATTTCCTCGTTCGTGCAGCGCGAGCTCGACACACCGCCCACGGAGGCGCGGCCATACTTCGCTTGAATGCGCTTGATCTCGCTCGCGGCGTGCGCGAACGCTTCGTCCCAGGTCACTTCCTGCCACGGATCGTCGATGCTCGCGCGGATCATCGGGGTTTTGACTCGATCCGGATGCCGGTAGTAGTCGTAAGCGAAGCGGCCCTTGATGCAACTGTGGCCGTGGTTTGACTTGCCTTCCTTCCACGGTGTCATGCGAACGATCTCGTCGCCGATGGTCTCGGCCTTGAAACCGCAACCGACGCCGCAGTACGCACAGATCGTGATCGTCTCTTTCTCGGGCTTGCGTGGATTAGGCACGTTCATATCCTCCTGGAAACAGGCTCTTCTCGACGAGCGCGTGACTGGGGCAGGCCTGCACGCAGGCGCCGCAGCTCACGCACTCCGACTCCATGAAAGGCTCATCCATGCCGGCTGCGACCTTGGACTCGAATCCACGTGCCTGGATCGTCAAAGCAAACGTGCCTTGAATTTCCTCACAGGCGCGGACGCAGCGGCTGCAGACGATGCATTTCGCGGGGTCGAATAAGAAATAGGGGTTCGATTCGTCGACGGCAAGCTCAAAGTGCGTTTCGCTTTCGCCGTAGCGATGCGTCTTGATGCCGATCTCATCGAGCGTGCGATGAAACTCGCTCCAGCCGTCCGGAATCTCCGACTCGGGGAAGTCCGACAGATAAAGCTCCATGATGCCCCTGCGTAGCTGCGTCAGGCGCTCGGACTGCGTCCGAACTTCCATGCCCGGCGCCACGAGCGTCGTGCAGCTCGCCGGATAACCGCGCTGACCTTCGATCTCGACGAGGCAGACACGGCAGCTACCGAACGACTCGAGCGAGTCGGTCGCGCAAAGCTTGGGCACGGCGCGCCCGGCCTCAGTCGCTGCGAGCATCACAGAGCTGCCCTCGGGCACCGACACTTCGACGCCGTCGACGGTCAACGTGACGGGCTGACCGTCACGCGGCGGCGTACCGTAGTCGATGCCGTCTCGCAGTCCTCTGACTTCATTCCACGTCATTTACGTTCCTGGTCCCGAGGCCAACAATCCGTGGGACACGATTATAGTCCCCGAGGCTCTCGCTGCGCATAACTCGATCGTATGGCTCGAGTCGACGTCTACGGCGTCGAAACGGCGCCGCGTCGAATGGCTGCTCGACTGCTATTATCGAGCCTACGGGCGAATCGTTGATAATGTCTTCAAGAACAATATGTTATAAGAATAGCGGGCAATCGATTCGGCCCCACGCTGCCACTCGAACGGCGATGGACGCAGTCGGCAAGCCATTCCTGCGGGAACCGGCCACGAAAAATTGACTCATAATGAGAACTGACGTATCAGTTCACGCGGCGTACCACTGGCGCGTTAGTACGGGGCGAAACTGAATGGCCCGAGACCGAGGAATTCGACAGCACATGAGAAAATTAGGGCTCAACGTCCTGCTGGCTCTGACGCTCGTCGCAGCCCAGGCCGCGGTTGCGAGCCATGTCGACGTCGAAAGCCACACTGTCGATGCGACGTGCGCCGTCTGCGCGAGCTCCTCGACACTGAGCGCCGCCAACATCTCCCGAATCGAGCTCTTCCTGCCGGGCGTCCACGACTCGGCAGCGATACACCGCGTATTCGATTTCGTTCCCATCGTGTTCGCGTGTTCTCAATACGCGCGAGCGCCTCCCGTCCTTTCCTAATTTTTCTGTCATTGATTTCGTTCCCGCGACCGTTGTTGCAGGGAGCGCGCACGATTATCAGGGGAGTCAGGAATTGACCGTTCACTACAATAATTACAGGCAGACAAGCGCGCTGTGCCTCTGCGCGGCGCTCGTCGCTCCGGCAAGCTACGCGCAGCATGTCGTCGAGGAGCTTCGCGTGATCGCGACGCCTCACGAGCGCACGATCGCGGAGCTCGCCCAATCGGTCTCGGTGCTTAGCGACGAAGAGCTCCAGCGCGCTCAGAGTACGAACATCGGCGAGACGCTCGCCGACCAGCTTGGCATGTCCGCGAGCTCGTTCGGCGCCGGGGCTTCGCGGCCGATTATCCGTGGTCTCGCCGGAGCGCGCGTCAAGCTCATGGAGGATGGCATCGATTCCCTGGACGTTTCCACCGTCAGTGTCGATCATGCCGTGGGCATCGATCCTCTGGTGGCCGAGCAGATCGAGATCTTTCGTGGGCCGACGACGTTGCTGTACGGCAGCGGCGCTATCGGCGGCGTCGTCAATACAGTCACGAGGCGCATACCGGAGATGCTGCCGGAAGACGGCTTGGAAGGCGTGTTCGAGCTGCGCGGCAACACGGTCGCGAATGATCGGACCGGGGCTTTCCGGCTCGATGGCGGTCAGGATAGCTTCGCGTGGCACATCGACATGCTCAAGCGCGATGCAGGGGACTATGACATTCCGGGTTTTGCGGAGCTCGAGCCCGACGCTGGTGAAGTTCCGACCGGCGTGCTCGAGAACAGCAGCTTCGAAACGACGAGCGGCTCCGTCGGCGGCTCGTGGCTCGGCGATGAAGGATTTTTCGGTATCTCGCTAAGCAGCTACGACTCGAATTACGGCGTTCCTGGCCACCATGACGAGCCTGCGATGATCGGTGCGGACGCGGAGTTCGTTCGTATCGATCTGAACCAGACACGCTTCGACCTCAAGGGCGGCTGGACATCGATGTCAGGACCGATCGAGCGCGTCAGCGTCAGGCTCGGCATCAATGACTACGAGCATCGGGAGCTCGAAGGCGGGGAAATCGGGACGCTGTTCGAGAATCAGGCTTACGAGGGGCGTATCGAGCTCAGTCACGAGCCATGGGGCGCATGGGAAGGGGATTTCGGCATCCAGTTCGGCGAGCGTCAGTTCTCGGCAATCGGCGAGGAAGCGTTCGTTCCGCCCGTGGATACGACGACTATTGGTCTGTTTGCGCTCGAGCACCGAGAGATCGACGACTGGAGCCTGTCGTTCGGCGGTCGCCTCGAGCGTCAGGACCACGATCCATCGTTTCCGTTGTCGCCGAGTTTCAGCGGGACGGCCGCGAGTGCATCGTTCGCCGCGATTCGCCAGCTCGGTGATGAGTATGCGCTGGCACTGCACCTTGCCGTGACCGAGCGGCTGCCCGTGGCCGAGGAGCTCTACTCGAACGGGCCCCATCTCGCATCGCAAACGTTCGAGGTCGGCGACGCCGGGCTCAAGGACGAGACCTCACGCCATATGGACATCGGTTTTCGCAAAACCGCCGGAGCCGTGACGTGGACCGTGACCGCTTTTTACACGAGCTTCCTCGACTTTATTTTCCTGCAAGACACCGGGACGATCGAGAGCGATTCCGGCTTGCCGATCTTCGCATACGGGCAGCAGGACGCCGACGTTAGCGGTCTCGAGGCCGAGCTGTTCGCCCCGATTGCCGTGCTGGGTTCCGGTGAGATCGACCTGCGCATTTTCGGGGACTTCGTCGATGGCGAGCTCGATTCGGACGGTGATCTCGCGAGACTGCCGCCGCTGCGCATCGGCGCACGCGTTCAATACCACGACGATCGTCTCACCATGGGCCTGGAGTCGGCGCGATACGCGAAGCAAGATGAGACCGCACCGTTCGAGACACCGACGCCGGGCTACACGATGGTCAACGCCGACGTCACCTGGACGCGGGCGCTCAGTAACGGCCAGGAGCTCTCCGTCTTCTTCCGGGGCACGAATCTGCTCGACGAGGACGCGCGGCGGCACACATCGCTGATCAAGGACATCGCGCCGCTGCCGGGGCGAAATTTTTCTCTCGGCCTCAGGGCCGCATTTTAGCCGCAGCGGTCGTACACTGAACACGATCGCGAATCTGCGCGGTTGAATTCGGGCATGCGCCGAAGCTGCCCAACACTCAGTAGCGTCGGACGGAGGCGGAGCGGTCCGCGGCGCGTCGCCATGGCGCGGTGCGAGCGCTTTCCATGAAATTATCGTCTCGGCTATTCACGGAAATCGGCCCCGGCGCGCTCGTCGCCGCCGCATTCGTCGGGCCCGGGACAGTTACGGTCTGCACGCTGGCCGGCGCCGGCTTCGGTTACACGCTGCTGTGGGCGCTCGTATTCGCGACGGTCGCGACGATCGTTTTTCAGGAGATGGCAGGACGGCTCGGTGCGGCTGCGCGTAGCGGTCTCGGCCAGGCCCTGCGCCGGTCGCTCGCCGGCTCCGCGTGGCGCTGGCCGCTCTACGCGCTGATTTTGGTCGCGCTCTACGTGGGCAACGCGGCCTACGAGGCCGGTAATCTTTCCGGCGCCGCTCTCGGTGCCGAGGCGGTCCTGGGCAACGGCGTATCGTTCGAAGCCGCCGTCGTGGCGATCACGCTGCTCGCAGCCGTGGCGCTCCTCAGAGGCTCGTACCGGCAGCTCGAGCGTTTGCTCATCGGGCTCGTCGTGCTCATGGCCATCGCATTCGTGGGCACGTTCGCGGTCACGCGGCCGGATTTCAGTGCAATGCTGGGTGGTCTGCTCGTGCCGCGCATCCCGGACGGCGGCCTCGTCATGGTCCTCGCACTCATCGGCACGACCGTCGTGCCGTACAACCTGTTTCTCCATGCCTCGGCAGCCAAGGCCCGTTGGGCCGGGTCTGGCGACCTCGCCGCGGTACGCACCGATACGGTGTTGTCCGTGGGTGTCGGCGGGCTCGTGAGTATCTTCATCGTCGCAACGGCATCTGCGAGCCTGTTTGCACAGGGGCTCGCCGTGAGTAACGCCGCGGAAATGGCGGTTCAGCTCGAGCCGCTGTTCGGGCCTGTCGCGAAGTATCTGCTCGGGACCGGGCTACTCGCCGCGGGTTTCAGCAGTGCGCTGACCGCACCGCTCGCCACCGCGTTCGCTGTCACCGAGCTCGCAGGCTCGAGCGGGCCGCGCGTGTTTCGCAGCATAGCGCTCAGCGTATTGTCGATCGGCTGTGTGTTCGCGCTGAGCGGCGTTCAGCCGATCACGATCATCCTCTCGGCGCAGTTCGCCAATGGGCTCCTGTTGCCGGTCGTCGCGGCCTTCCTTCTCTATGCGATGAACGATCGGCGTCTGCTCGGTGAGCACGTCAATGGGCGCGCGGCGAACCTGCTCGGTGGACTGGTGTTCTTCGTCTCTCTCGGTCTCGGTATCCGGCTGATCCTCGCGGCGTTCGGTCTGCTGTAACGGCGGCCCAGCTGCCCGGCTGCGCGTCCCAGCATTCGTGACGCCAGGCGCGCTGCGCCCGAAGTCAAATGCGCTATAGTTTTGTCCATGGTGCGGATACCACGACTCCGTCTTGCCGTATCGCTCGGCTGCTTGCTACCGGGTCTTGTCGCGAACGCCGATACGGAAGTCGTCCCGGAGTACGCCGGCGCCGAGGCCGGCTTAATCGGCATCGAGTGCGTGCCGGAAGGCGGCACTACCGGTTATCGCTTTCGCGGAGTCGTCATCGACACAGGTCGTGTCGAGGAGTCTCACGAAGTGATATTGACGACGGCGCACGGATTTCCCGCGGCTGCGGAGGTCATTACGGAGAGATGCGCCGTACTCGGCGCGAAGGACCGACGGTATCCGATTCGAGCGATCTGGCATCCGGCATCCCGAGTTCGCGGTGCCGTCGACGACTGGGCCGTCATCGTCACTGGGCGCAACGTTCGAGAGCGGATATGGCGGCAACGCGTGCGCCGTGAGCCCGTTGCGATAGACGAGTATCTGGCGGATCCGGCGGCTCCGATCAGGCTCCCGCTACGTTTTCTCGGTGCGGAACGCGGTTGTTTCCTCCGAGCGCCCGATTCGGCGGGCGTCGACCTCGAGACGGGATTGTTCAGTCACACGTGTCGGTCGTGGTCCGGCCATTCCGGGTCACCCGTGCTGGCCGTGGACGAGCATGGCGCGTTCGTTCTGGGCATTCACCTCGGCCGGCGCTGGTTCGCGGACCCTTACCGGTCGCTCAAGATCGGGCGGGCAATCGACAGCGAGATTCTCGAGGCCGTGCGCAACGCGACGGATTGGCGCGAATAAGCTTCGCATCGAACGCTGCCTCTAA
>JBFJXA010000111.1:0-7234 GCA_041623375.1 Gammaproteobacteria bacterium
AAGCCCCTCAAGGACGTCTCGCGCGGGGCGCTGGAGTACTCGGATTCACAAGCGCCGCGCGTGGATTCCGCGCAGAGCAAATCGCAAAAGCACCTGCTGAAGCGCGTCAAGCGCGTCCTTCGCGAGAAGGTCGATGAGGTACGCGTGAGTGGCAGGCTTACCGAGTCGGCATCGTGTCTGGTCTTTGCCGACAACGAGATCGGCTTTCAAATGCGCGAGCTGCTAAAGGCCTCGGGTCATGAGGCACCGACGAGCGTGCCTTCACTCGAGCTCAACGACGCGCATCCGCTCGTCCGGCGTCTCGAGACAGAGCAAGATCAGGCGCAATTCGATGCATTGGCCGAGCTACTGCTCGATCAGGCGCTGCTGCTCGAAGGCCAGCCGCTCGACGATCCGGCCGCGTTCGTCCGGCGTGTGAATGCGCTGCTCGTGGAGCCGCAACGACAAAGCAGCGCTCAGGACACGGCCTGACGCGTGAGCAGATGCGGCGGTACGAGCCAGCGCTCGAGGGCTTCGAAAACGAGCTCGACCACGATCGCCAGCGCTGCAGCCGGTATCGCGCCCTGCAGGATCAGTCCGGTGTCGTTGAGCGCCAGGCCCGTGACGATCGGCTCGCCCAGACCGCCTGCGCCGATAAAGGCCGCGAGCGTTGCCGTCCCGATGCTGACGACGGCCGCGATGCGTATGCCCGCGAGCACGTGCGGTAGCGCAAGGGGCAGATACACCGCTCTGAGGCGCTGAGCCTGTGTCAGTCCGAGTGCGACTGCGACGCGGCGCAGCAGTGGATCGATCGTGATGAGCGCGGTAATCGTGTTGCGCACGATAGGCAACAATGAGTAGAGAAAGAGCGCGATGATCGCCGGCACCTGGCCGACACCGGCAATCGGAATCAGCAACGCAAGCAGGGCGATCGACGGTACGGTTTGCAGCAGTCCAGCCGTATACAACACGGCTTTGGACACCGTGGGCGAGCGGTAGACCGCGAGCGCGACGGCCAGACCGATCAGCGTTGCCGCGAGGACGGCAATGCTCGTGAGCTTCAGATGCACGATGACGTTGGCCAACAGTCGTTCCTGCAGGCGGCTACGCGCCCGGGGCTCGTCTACCGCGAAGCCGCGCTCGCCGAGAAACTGTGCGGCGACGTCGGCGAAGGTCCGTCTATTGACGACGACTTCTGCATTGAGCGCGCGCATCTGCGCCTCGTCGATGCTGCCCGCAAGGGACGCTAGTGCGGCTCGGGCTCGCGGGTCCAGGTCCTGGCGCGCGAGTGGCATCGCCAGATAGGCCGGGAAATAATCCAGATCATCCTCGAGCAGGCGCAGGTCGTAGCGAATCAGATCGCCGTCTGTAGAGTAGGCGTCGGTTACGTCGATCTCATCCTCTAGCAGCGCTTGATACGCGAGGCCGTGCTCGAGTCCGGAGCTCTCGTGCGGTAGCGAATAAGCGAGCTTGAGCCCGGGCCAGCCGTCGGCGCGGTCGCGAAACTCGTGACTCAGGCCGAAGCGCAACGCCGGATGTGCGCGCAGGTCGGAGATTCGCGCGAGGTCGAGCCCGCGTGCCAACGTCGGCGTGACTGCGATCGCGTAGGTATTGTCGAAGCCGAACGGCTCCAACGTCTCCAGACCGAGCGGTGCGAGTGCCGCAGCTAGCGCGGGCCCATCGAGCTCCGTATCGGTTTGCAATATCGCTTGGGTGATCGTTCCGCTGTACTCGGCGTAGAGGTCGATCTCTCCAGCCCGCAACGCTTCGAATGCCACGAGCGTGCCGGCGAAGCCGAACTCGCGTTCCACCTCGAATCCGTGCGACTCGAGGGTCTGCGCCATGATCTCGGCGAGCACATAGCCTTCGGTAAAGTTCTTACTGCCGACGCCGATCGGCGCTTGCTGTGCGGCGAGGCCCCCGGAGAAGCAGGCCAGCGCGGCCGCGACCGCAAGCAGCTCAAGCCGCATGACCCTGGCCGAGCAGTGCTTCGACGTAGCGGCTCGCCGGTGCGGCAAGGACATCTGTAACGGCTCCGCACTGCTCCACGCGCCCACCACGCAAGATAATGAGATCGGCCGCAACCATCAGCGCTTCGCCGATGTCGTGCGTGACGAGCAGCACGGTTGTCGGCTCTACGGCGAGTAGCGCGGCGAGCCGCCGGTGGATTTCGCCCTTCGTTAGCGTATCGACACCCGAGAACGGCTCGTCGAGCAAAAGAATCTCGGGCTTTAGGAACATCGCCCGGCAAATGCCTGCACGTTGCTGCTGGCCGCCGGACAATTCGTGTGGGTAGCGCTCGCCGAGCCCGGGCTCGAGATCCATGAGCGCCATGAGCTCGAGCGCGCGCGCGCGGATACGCTCGCGATCCCAGCCCTCGACTTGTGCCACGAGGCTCATGTTGCGAACGATGCTCAGATGCGGGAACAGTGCCGTGCTTTGCACGGCATAGCCGATGCGTCGCCGAGTCTCGAACAGGTTTTGCTTGGGGAGTGGCTCGCCGAACACGACCACGCGCCCGCGCTCGGGTCTGATCAGGCCGTTGACGATCTGCAGGAATGTCGACTTGCCGCTGCCGCTGGCGCCGACGATGGCGGTCACGACGTCTGCGCGGACGCTGACGCTCAGACCGCTCAATACATCGGTTTCACCGTAGCGCTTACCGACGTCTTGAAGCTCTATAATCTCCGCCATACGGCATCTAAGATAACATCGACGCGTGGACCGCCCGAAGCGGGCTCTCCTGCGCCGGGATGGACAGGAGTCTGACGCATGACGAACGACGAGAAGAAATCGAACCAAGGGCTGCGTGAGCGGCTGACTGACGAGCAGTACCACGTCACGCAGGAAGCAGGCACGGAGCGCCCGTTTACAGGCCGTTACTACGCGCACGATGAAGCCGGTCGATACCTCTGCGTCTGCTGTGGGAATCCGTTGTTCGAGTCCGCGACGAAATTCGATTCCGGGACCGGTTGGCCGAGCTTTTGGGCGCCCGTCACTGCCGAGGCGCTTGCGAGCAGGGAGGACAGCAGCCTGGGCCGCGTCCGCGAGGAGGTGCTCTGCGCCAACTGTGACGCGCATCTCGGCCACGTCTTTCCCGACGGCCCGGAGCCGACCGGCCTGCGTTTTTGCATCAACTCGGCCGCGCTGGATTTTGAGGAGCGCGATGACGACTGAGTCGTCAGTCGCGCGCTTCGCCGCCTCGTTCGGCGTAGCACTGTGTGTCGTGATGGCGATGCTCTGGTTTTCGCTCGAAATATCCGGTTTCAACGAGCGCCAGCAACGACGCGAGCTCGAGACGCACGAAGTCAGCACACTGACCGAGCAGCAGCGACACGATTTCGGCGACCTGCTGGGCGAGAGACGGATCGATCCGTCGCCGCGTCTGGCGCCTCTGGCCGAGATCGAGCCCCTGAACGTAAGCCGCGACATTCGCGGCATCGTGCAACTCGAAGTGCTCGTGAGCCCCGCCGGCGATGTCACGGATGTGCGGGTCATCGACGCCTCGCCGCCAGGAATCTACGAGGCGACGGCGGTCGCGGAGATCGAGGCGCGACGCTACGAACCCGAGTATGTCGACGGAAGAGCCGTGGTGAGCCGTCGCCTCGAGATCGTCGACTTCCAGGTGCGCGACGTCGCCACGGATTAGACGCATCTCCGATGCCCGATGTAGATCCGCTCGACGACGATCCCGTTGTGGTCGGGCCCGAAGGCAATCTTGAGGCCAAGCTCGAGCTTCCCGATGGCGCGCCGCGCGCGACCGCGCTGATCTGCCATCCGCACCCGCTACACGACGGGACCATGGACAATAAAGTCGTCTTCACGCTGGCGCGCAGTTTCCTGGCACTGGGCGCCGCCGTGTTGCGCTTCAACTTTCGCGGCGTCGGTGCCTCGGCCGGGTCTTACGCCGAGGGCATTGGGGAGATGCAAGACGCGGCCGCAGCGTCGGCCTGGCTGCGCGACCGCTGGCCCGCGCTGCCACTCTATCTCGCGGGCTTCTCATTCGGCGCGGCCGTGGCCGTTGGCTCAACGGCGGCGATTCGGCCCGCGGGTCTGGTCACGGTCGCTCTGCCGGTCGCGCGACTCCCAAATGAGATGACGCTGCCGGAGGTACCCTGGTTGCTGATACACGGGTCCGAAGATGACGTCGTTGCGCTCGACTCACTGATCGGCTGGCTCAACAAGCAGTCGCCGGGTCCGGCGCTCGAGGTCATTGCCGGCGCAGACCACTTCTTTCATGGCAAGTTGACGGAGCTGAAAAACGGCGTGACGAGATTTTTCGAGCCGCTCCCGGCGAACGTCGAGTAGTTTTTTCGAGGTACGCGCGTGCTCAAAGGATTGCGAGAGCTACTCAGTCAGACGCTCGGCGATGCCGGGCGGGACGATCCGCAGGCGCGTAAGCACGGGCTGCAGATCGCGACGGCGACATTGCTGATCGAGGTGATGCGCGCCGACTATCAGGAGAATCTGATCGAGAACGAGGCCGTCTTCGAGCAGGTCAAGCGACATTTCTGTCTGAGTGACGATGAAGCGCTGCTGCTCGTCAAGGAAGCCCAGACTGAGGCCGATCACTCCGTCGAGCTGCAGTCGTTCACGCGCCTGTTGCACGAGCGGCTGAGCCTGGACGAGAAGCATGCGATCGTAGAAATGCTCTGGCGAGTGGCATTAGCCGACGATCATCTCGACAAACACGAGGATCACCTCGTACGCAAGATTGCCGGGCTGCTATACGTCTCTCACTCCGATTTGATTCGTATCCGCAACTCGGTTCGAGGCAGCCAGTAATCACTCAGTTCACATAGAACTGCTTCATGTAGCGGACGGAGAATCTGCTGGGCTCATTCATGGGCGTCACGTCGATCGTGAACACCAATGTTTCCTCGTTCGCGACAGGTAACTCACCGATATAGTAAACAGCCGCGTCCTCACGGATCTCGCGCAATGTCATATTCTTCTGCTGACCCGTTAGATTGACAGCGGACGCCGATACGCTTCCCGGCACCGGAACACCGGTTGTCCCGGGTTCCTTTCTGAGGATGCTCACATTGAGCATGGCCCTGTTGTTGCTTCGGACGATTCCGTACTGGCGCGCGATATCGGGCGTGAGTTGGTTCGTCGAGATCGCATTGAAATGCACGACGTAATCACCGAAGTCGCGAAACGTCTCCGTGCTGCGCAGTGCCGGTTCCGGCATTGCCGCCGTCGGCCGGGCAGGTTGCTCGCAGGCCGCAGCGAGAAACAGACAGGCTGCCGGCAATACACGCAAGAATCTGCTCATGGCCTTTCCCCCTGGTCTCGAAGATTTGTGGTTCGAGAATACTCCATCCGGAGGTCCGCTGCTGCCGCTGGGCCGTCGGATGAATAGTCGAATTCGTTCTAGTCGCAGGCCAATACCGCTAGCTCAGGTACGCCGGCAGCGGTAAAGCGACCCGGATGGCTTGAATAAAAATCAGGACGAGCAGCGGTGAAAGATCGAGGCCGCCGATGGGGGGTAGCAATCGCCGCACGGGTCCGAGCAGTGGCTCATTGAGCTCTGCGAGCATGCGGCCGATCGGACTATACGCCGCGTTCGTCAGCCAGCTCATGAGCACGTAGACGAAAATGCTGACGGTGTAGAACCACAGGCTGAGATTGATGAGACGCAGTGGCACGAGCAACATGAATGTGCTCGTCGCCACCGTCAAGGATCCGAGGAACAATAGCGCCCAGGTCACCGCTGCTTCGAGGACAACGAGAACGAGAAGCGTTGCCAGGTCCGCTCCGCCCGCGGACGGAACGATCCGTCGTGCCGGAACGACGAGCGGGTTCGTCGCCTTGACCACGAATTGCGCGAGGGGGTTGTAAAAATCGGCACGAACCCACTGCATGATGAAGCGCAGTAGAAAAGTCAGAAGATACAAATCTCCGAGGGTGCGAACGAGAAAGATGAGCGAGAGGGTAAATGAGTCACGCATAGCTGGTCGTTGCTCGCGAATTAGCCGCTACCAAAGATAACACGGCCCTCGACTCAGCCGCGCGGTCCGAAGATGGCCGTGCCAACCCGTAGCATCGTGCTCCCGCAGGCGACAGCGGTTTCGAGATCGGCCGACATGCCCATGGATAATGTGTCTAGCGCGAAGCCTCGAGTGACGAGCGAGCGCTTGATTCGGGCGAGCTCGACAAACAGCGCCGCGACCGTGTCGGCCGCAGCGTCGGCAGGTGGCATCGTCATGAGCCCGCGTAGCTGGAGACGGGAAAGACCGCGGACGGCTTCGGCGAGCTCGCCAACGTCGTCTGCGGCAATGCCGCTCTTTTGCGGCTCTTCGGCGAGATTGACTTGTATACATATATTCAAAGGCGCGGCGTAATGCGGGCGTTGCTCGTTGAGCCTGCGCGCTATCTTGAGTCTGTCGACGGTGTGGACCCAATCGAAGAGTCGCGCGATATCCCTGGTCTTGTTGGCCTGGACGTGGCCGATGAAGTGCCAGCGAATGTCGGCCCGGTCGAGCGACTCGATTTTGGGGACGGCTTCTTGCACGAAACTCTCACCGAAATCGCGTTGTCCGGCGGCGTACGCTGCCTCGATCGCGGCTGCGGAATGCTTTTTGCTGACGGCGACGATTGTGATCTCATCGGGCTTTCGGCCCGCGACAGATGCCGCATTCTCGACGCGGGCGCGCACGTCGTGCAGATGGTCCGTGATTTGAGTCACGCTTTGGTTCTGGGCCATGGCTATACTACCCTCATTATGCCAAGCTCCGCTGTTGGGGTAAGGGTCAGAGATGTAGAGGGAGCCGGATGGCCGCCGTAGACATCGCTCAATTGCTCGCTTTCGCCGTTAAGAACAATGCATCCGACCTGCATTTGTCCGCGGGCGTTCCGCCCATCATCCGCGTAGACGGTGATGTCAAACGCATCAATATGCCAGCGCTGAAGCACAAGGAAGTGCACAGCATGGTGTATGACATCATGAACGATAAGCAACGGAAGGATTTTGAGGAGTTTCTCGAGACCGACTTCTCGTTCGAGATCCCCAAGCTTGCGCGTTTTCGTGTCAACGCATTCAACCAGAATCGCGGCTGCGCTGCTGTCTTTCGAACGATTCCTTCGGAGATATTGACCCTGGATGACCTCGGCGCGCCACGTATTTTCAAGGATATTGCGATGCATCCACGCGGCCTCGTTCTCGTGACGGGACCGACCGGCTCGGGTAAGTCGACGACGCTCGCCGCAATGATCGATTACGTCAACGACAACAAACCGGATCACGTTCTCA
>JBFJXA010000112.1:0-7166 GCA_041623375.1 Gammaproteobacteria bacterium
ATCAGCAGATCGAACGCGACGATGCCCGGTGTCTCGAGGTCCAATGGCCGTGCGCCGGTTCGTTTCGAGAGCTTCTGGCCGAGGTCGTTGACGATAACGGGCAGGTGGCCGTACTCGGGTGTCGGCAGTTCGAGCGTCTTCTGGAGATGTACGTGTGAGGGCGTCGACTCGAGTAAGTCGACGCCGCGAATGACGTGGGTCACGCCTTGCTCAGAATCGTCCATCACGACGGCCAGATGATACGCAGGCAACCCATCGCGGCGGAATATTACATAATCTCCGGTCGTACGCTCGAGCACGCAGCTGCGTCGGCCCTGCAGAGAATCGGTAAACTCGACTGGCACCGACGACGTCAGAACGCGAATTGCCGTAGCGCGACGGTGCACGCTTCTGGTTCTGCAAGTTCCCGGGTATCGACCGGGGCGGTCCTTCGCCGCCTGTCGGCCACGCAACTCCGCCCGCGTGCAGCTGCAGCGGTACGCGTGGCCTGACCGCAACAAGCCATCTGCGGCGGCGCGATAGGCATCGGTACGGGTGCTCTGATATAGCACGTCGCGATCCCATAGCAGGCCATACCGTTCGAGCGCCTGCAGTATGGCCGACGCCGCGCCCTCGACCTCGCGCGGAGGATCGATGTCCTCCATGCGCACGAGCCACTCGCCATCGTTTCGTCGTGCATCGAGAAAGCTTGCGACCGCCGTTGCGAGCGAGCCGATGTGGAGCGGACCGCTGGGCGAGGGCGCGAACCGCCCGACATAGTGATTCGGCCTATCGCTGCGTCCCATCCGCGTCGCGAGCGCGCGCTAGCGGTATTGGTCGTCCCGATCCCGGTACTGGCGTTCGGCGAGCTCTCGGCGCTCCTGCGCCTCGACACACAGCGTGGCGACGGGTCTGGCTTCGAGCCGGCGCAGGCCGATCTCTTCGCCGGTCTCCTCGCAATAACCGTAGCTGCCGTCGTCGATGCGCTGCAGTGCGGCGTCGATTTTCCGCAATAGCTTGCGTTCGCGATCCCGCGTTCTGAGCTCCAGGCCGAACTCCGATTCCTGCGTTGCCCGATCGTTGGGATCCGGGAAGTTGGCAGCCTCGTCCTTCATGTGCAGCATCGTTCGATCGACTTCCTCCATGAGTTCCTGTTTCCAGTTCACCAGGAGCTGGCGGAAGTGCTCGAGCTGAGCCGCGTTCATGTAGCTCTCGCCGCGCCGGGGCTCGTATGGCCCGGCCGCAGCACTGGGACTGCTCAGAATATCCGTGCGGCGCGCGCCACGAGTCCTTCGCGCTGGTTTTTTCTTCGCAGCAGCCTTTCGGGCCGACGGCTTCTTCTTCGCGGACGTTTTCTTCTTCGTCGCCCGCTTTTTCTTAGCGGCGACTTTTTTCTTGGTGACCTTCTTCTTGCGGACTGCAGCCTTCTTTTTCTTCGATGGCTTCTTCTTCGAAGACTTCTTTTTCGTGGGCTTTTTCGGAGCCTTCTTTCTGGCTACCTTTTTTCTGGCAGATTTCTTCTTGGTGCTGCCTTTCTTCGCGGCCTTCTTGCGCGAAGCCGATTTCTTGGCGGATTTCTTCGCCGCCGGTTTCTTGCGTGACGTCCGTTTCACGGTTTTCTTGCTGCTCGATCGCTTCTTCTTGGCGGCTGCCTTCTTTCTTGGCATCGATTTCGCCTCCAAGGTCAGTTTAGAAAACGGGCGATTATACAGAGGTCGCGGCCCAGCGAAAGTCTTTTTCGCACCTCGAGCGCGAGAGACCCGGGCGGTGTCACGGGGCGGCGCCGCTCCAGTCCGGGTTACGGTGCTCGGCGACCACGGCCGTGTAGAGGCCACCGCGCACATTGAATCGCGCGGTCAAACGCATGTAGCGCGGGGCGAGCGCGGCGACGAGATCATCGAGGATCTGATTGGTCACGGACTCGTGAAAGGCGCCCTCGTTGCGGTAGGACCAGACGTAGAGTTTCAGCGATTTCAGCTCGATACAGAGCTTATCGGGAACGTAATCGAGCTCGAGGGTGGCGAAGTCCGGCTGCCCGGTTTTCGGGCACAGACAGGTGAACTCCGGTACCTCGATAGAGATGGTGTAGTCCCGATCGACTTTCGGGTTCGGAAAGGTCTCGAGGTCTTTCGACGGCGCTGTCGGAGTCATCTGCGCAAGTTTGGATGCGGTCGCAATCGAGTAGTCTGGCGGCGCTTGTGAAGCGTCGTTTTGAATGAGCATTTACTTTACACTACGGGCTGCAGAGCAGCCATCACTGTAGGGTGCCAAAGAGGGCTAATCCGGTTATTCATGCGCCTGAATAAGATCAAGCTTTCGGGCTTCAAATCCTTCGTCGACCCAACGGTCATCTCCTTTCCCAGCAATCTCATGGGCGTCGTTGGGCCAAACGGCTGCGGCAAGTCCAACGTTATCGATGCCATTCGTTGGGTCCTCGGCGAAAGCTCCGCGAAGACGCTGCGCGGTGACTCGATGGCGGACGTTATTTTCAACGGCTCGGGCAGCCGCAAGCCTGTTGGTCAGGCAAGCGTCGAGCTCATCTTCGACAACGCCGACGGCACGATCGCGGGCCCTTACGCCGGCTACAACGAGGTTGCCGTTCGGCGCGTCGTCTCACGCGACGGCACGTCGCAGTATTTTTTGAACAACGCGCGTTGCCGGCGAAAGGACATTACGCATATCTTGCTCGGGACGGGATTGGGCTCGCATGGTTATTCCATCATCGAGCAGGGCATGATCTCGCGGCTCGTCGAAGCAAAGCCCGAAGATCTGCGCGCGTTTCTCGAGGAGGCCGCCGGTATCTCGAAATACAAGGAGCGTCGCCGAGAGACCGAGCACAGAATCCGGCATACGAAAGAGAACCTCGAGCGCCTCTGCGACCTGCGTGAGGAGGTGGACAAACAGCTTGCCCACTTAAAGCGTCAGGCGCGCGCCGCCGAACGCTACAAGAGTTTGAAGGCCGAGCAGCGGCGTGTTGGCGCGGAGCTGCTGGCACTGCGACTGCGTGGCCTGACGCAGGACCAGCGTCGTCGGGAATCGGTGCTGAATGAGCAGCAGGTCGGGCTCGATGCGGCGGTTGCCGCCCAGCGTTCGCTGGAGGCAACAATCGAGAAACTCCGCCTCGAGCTGACCGATAGAAACGACGACTTCAATACCGTGCAGGGCGACTACTACAAGCTGGGCGCTGAGATTGCCCGTCTGGAGCAATCGATCGCGCATCGCAAGGAGCTCGGACAGCGCCAACGCGAGGATCTCGAGGCGACCGATAAGCACCTCGAGGAGATCAGAGCCCATATCGAGAACGACCAGACGCAAATACAGGAATTCGAGCGATTGCTCGACGAGCTCAGTCCCGGTCTGGAGCGTGCACATGACAGCCGGCGGGCATCGGAGACGGCGCTCGAGCAGGCGGAAGATGCCGTTGAGCAGTGGCGTGCGAGCTGGGAACGCGTCAACGAGTCGCTCGCCGAGTCCGAACGCCTTGCGCAGGTCGAGCAGGCGCGCATCGAGCAACTTCAGGCGCAGTCCGAACGCCTCGACCGTGAAGCGGCGAAAATCGGCGAAGAGCGCTCGAGTCTGAGCACGACCGACCTCGAGCAGGCGCTCGAGAGACTCGTTGCGAAGGAGGAGAGCTTGGGTTCGGCGGCGGTTGCTGCGAGCCGAGAGCTCGAATCTGCGTGGCAGAGAATTCAGCGTCTGCGGGCAGACGAGCGGCGGTTGGCTTCCGAGGTCGATATGCAGCGTGGCAAGCTTCAGGAGGATCGCGGACGTCTGACGTCGCTGGACGCACTACAGGAAGCCGCGCTCGGTAGAACGTCGGCCACAGTCAATGCGTGGCTCGCATCGCGCGAGCTCGACCGCCATCCGCGGCTTGCGCAGAGCCTGCGCGTGGAGGGCGGTTGGGATCGTGCCGTAGAGACTGCCCTGGGCGCCTATTTGCAGGCCGTGTGCGTCGACGATATTGATGCGCTCGCCCAGCAGCTCGTTCCGCCGGATGAGGGCGGAGTCATTCTTCTCAACGCGAGCGAGGACGAGTCGGCCCGTGAGCGGCTCCGCGAGGATTCGCTCGCTCGATACGTCCATGGCCCATCAGTGCCGAGCATGCTGAGCGGGATTCGCGTTGCCGAGTCGCTCGCCGACGCCGTTGCGCTTCGCAGGCGTCTCGCGCCCGGTGAGTCCGTTATCACTCGCGAAGGTCTCTGGTTTGGTCACGATTGGTTGCGGATCAATCGGAGCGATGATCCTCAAGCCGGTGTGCTCGCCCGCGACGATGAGATCCGGGCTCTCAACGAGAACATCGAAGCGCTCGAGCGGCGGCTTGGCGAGCAGGAACGGTTGCTCGTCGACACCCGAAATGAGCTGGCCACGCTTGAAGAAACTCATGTCGCCGGGCAGGCAGATTTGAATGATAAGCAGCAGCAACATGCGGCTGCCAAAGGCGAGCTGGAGGCAATACGCGCGCGGCTGGATCAGGTGCGTTCTAGAGCCGCTGCGCTTACGCAGTCGATCACCGAGCTCGACGAAGAAAAACGCTCTGTTGCAGATGTGCTTGCGCAAAGCCAGGCTCGATCGCGCAGCGTCGGTGAGCGTCGCGTGGCGCTCGAGGCGGAGCGAGAGGATCTGGCAGAGGAGCGGGATCGCCTGCGTACGCGCCTGGCTGAAGCGCGGGCGCGCGCGGAGGAACATCGTGCGTTAGCGCAGGAGATTGCGATCAAGGTGGAATCTCGGCGCAGCTCCAAGGAATCCGCTTCGGCGGCCCTGCAACGCGTTCGCTCGCAGCAAGAGCACCTCCTGCGCCGTCGCAAGGAGTTGCAGGGGCAGCTCGAGACCGCATCGGCGCCGCTCGGCGAGGACGAGCAACGTCTTATCGAATTGCTCGACAAGCGATTGGATGTCGAGGAAGAGCTAGCCGCGGCCCGCCGGGCGATGGAAGAGTCGGACAGCGCGGTGCGCGACGTCGAGCAGCAACGTGCGGAAAAGCAGCAGCTCGTCAACGACGCGCGTGAGGTCCTGGAGGAAACGCGTCTGGGCGTTCGCGAAGTGGAGGTACGGGCAGATACCGTCCGAGCCCAATTCCGGGAGACCGGCTTCGACCTTGACGAAATTCAAGAGGCGTTACCGGACGAGGCAACCTCGGAACAGTGGGAAGATAGTCACGAGAGTCTCGAGCGTCGCGTTCAGCGCCTCGGTGCCATCAATCTCGCGGCGATTGATGAGTATCAGGAGCAGGCTGCGCGCAAGGAATATCTCGATTCGCAGTTCGCTGATTTGACGGAGGCGCTCGAGACGCTCGAAGGCGCGATCCGGAAAATCGATCGCGAGACCCGCACGCGTTTCAAGGAGACCTTCGACGAGGCCAATGCCGGAATGGGAAGATTGTTTCCGCGGCTATTCGGGGGCGGTCACGCCTATCTGGAGCTCGAAGGCGAGGACCTCTTGTCGGCGGGTGTGACCGTCATGGCGCGCCCGCCCGGCAAACGTGTCAGCACGATTCATCTGCTGTCTGGTGGGGAAAAGGCGCTTACGGCCGTCGCACTCGTGTTTTCGATCTTCGAGCTGAACCCGGCGCCGTTTTGTTTGTTGGACGAGGTCGATGCGCCCCTCGATGATGCGAACGTCGGACGGTTTTCCGACATCGTCAAGGAGATGTCACAGCAGGTCCAGTTCGTGCTTATTACCCACAACAAGGTAACGATGGAAGCCATGAATCAGCTGACCGGCGTGACGATGAACGAGCCAGGTGTATCGAGGCTCGTGGCAGTCGATATCGATGAGGCGGTCCAGCTTGCGGCAGTGTAACTGGTTCTGCGATGAGCGAGCTGCGCTGGATACTGCTGGGATTGGGTCTGCTGCTCATCGCGGGTCTGTACCTCTGGGAACGTAAAGCACCGTTTCTGCAGCGATTCAAAAAGCCAAAGCTGATTATCGGTGGCGTCGAGCCGGCCGCGGAGTCTGACTTATCGGTCGAGACGCCCATCCAACGGGCCGCGGTCAAGCGCCGCAGTCCCGAGAAAGTCGTCACGTTGAGAGTCGTTCGACGCGCGGGCGACGCAATGCAGTCGGAGGAGGCCGTTCTCGCTCTCAAGCGCGTTGGACTCATACACGGAAAATACGGAATCTTTCATCGTATGCCGGACGATGGCACCAGCGAGCCGGTCTTTAGCGTTGCAAGCCTGACCGAGCCCGGATCGTTCGACCTGGCGAACCTGCAAGACTCATCGATCGCCGGGTTGAGCCTGTTTCTGGCGCTGCCGGGCCGGGGCGATCCCGTTGTGGCGTTCGATGCGATGGTCGGCCTGGCTCGGGATCTGGCCGAGGATCTGGACGGCATTCTTCTGGATGAGCGCGGAAGCTCATGGAGTATCCAACGCGAGCGCTATATCAGAGAAGAAATTATCGAGTTTCACCATCAGTTGAGCCGGGCCTGACGCTCGCGCCATGCCCGCCAAGCAGCCTACAATAAGCGATAGATTAGAACGGCTTCGCGATACGATACGGCGTTACGATTACGCCTACTATGTCCTCGACGCCCCCGAGGTGCCCGACGCGGAATACGACCGGGTAATGCGCGAGCTACAGTCCCTCGAGGCTGAGCACCCCGATCTGGTAACGCTCGATTCGCCGACCCAGCGCGTAGGCATTCGTCCGCAGACTCAGTTCGAGGAGGTGCAGCACCACACGCGGATGCTGTCGCTCGGAAATGCATTTTCCGAAGCGGAGCTAACGGAATTCGATCAGCGCGTTCGCGATCGTTTGGAAAAGGCGGGAACACTGGTGGAAGAGCTCGACTATGTTGCCGAGCCGAAGCTCGACGGGGCGGCCGTTAGTCTCGTGTATGAGCACGGCGTGTTTGTACGCGGTGCGACGCGCGGGGATGGTCGCGTCGGCGAGGACGTCACCCACAATATTCGAACGATTCCAGCCGTCCCACTGCGCTTGCCAGGCAAACGGCAGGCGAGTCGGCTGGAGGTGCGCGGCGAGGTCTTCATGCCCAAGGCCGGCTTTGCAGCTTACAACGAGGCGGCGACCGAGCGCGGGGACAAGCTTTTCGTGAATCCGAGGAACGCCGCGGCGGGCAGCTTGCGTCAGTTGGATCCGAGAGCGACGGCGGAACGGCCATTGGACCTGTTTTTCTATGGGCTCGGCACCTGTGAGGGTATCGACTTGCCGTCGTCCCAGGCGCAGGC
>JBFJXA010000113.1:0-7127 GCA_041623375.1 Gammaproteobacteria bacterium
CGGACTGCTTGCTCACCATGGCAAGGACAAACTCGCCGGCGAGTCGCGCGTCGAGAATCTTCAGGAGCTCGTGAGCGCGGGACAGAGCTTTGTACCGGACGACGACTCGGAGCTTCCGCCGTTGATCGAATTCCTGTCTTACGCCGTGCTCGAGTCGGGCGATACACAGGCGGAAGCCTACGAGGACAGCGTGCAGCTCATGACGCTACATTCTGCAAAGGGCCTCGAATTTCCGGTCGTCTTCGTTTGCGGGCTCGAGGACGGCCTGTTTCCGCATCAGCGTTCGGCAACGGACATGGCAGGCCTCGAGGAAGAGCGCAGGCTCTGCTACGTTGGCCTCACACGCGCGCGTCAACAGGTGTATCTGACATATGCCGAGCAGCGACGGCTCTACGGCACGGACAACTACGGCACACCGTCGCGCTTCATTCGCGAGATTCCCGAGGAGCTCCTCGAGGAGGTACGCCCGGCCCTGGCCGTCTCGCGTCCCGTGTATCGCCGCGGTCCGGTCAATCGGTCCGATCCCGGCGGGATCAAGCTCGGCCAACGCGTTCGGCACGGCAAGTTCGGTGAGGGCGTCGTACTGAATTCAGAAGGGAGCGGCGCGCACGCGCGCGTCCAGGTGAATTTCGAGAGCGCAGGGACGAAGTGGCTCGTATTGGCCTATGCCAAGCTTGAACTGATGTAAACTACGCGCCGTTCCCTCGCGGCAACGCAGCATGAAAATTCTGATTCTGGGCGCGGGGCAGGTTGGCAGCACGGCTGCCTACAGCCTTGCGCGTGAAGAAGCCAACGAGGTCACGATCGTCGATCGCGACCCGGAAGTGCTTCGCGAGCTGCAAGATCGTCTCGACGTGCGAACGGTGGTCGGCCACGCCGCTTATCCCGAAGTCCTCGAACGCGCCGGTGCCAACGATGCGGATATGATCATTGCGCTGACGAATAGCGATGAGATCAACATCATCGCGTGCGAGATCGCTTATGCGTTGTTTCGTACGCCGACGAAGATCGCCCGTATCAGAGCTGCCGAGTACACGAGCCAGGAACAGCTCTTTGTCGCCGATTCGTTGGCGGTCGACGTTGCGATCAGTCCCGAGGAGCTCGTGACGAATCATATCTGCGAGCTCATTCATTTTCCGGGCGCATTGCAGGTGCTCGAGTTCGCAGACGGTCGCGTGCGGCTCGTTGCCGCGCTCGCTCACGAAGGCGGCGCGCTCGTCGGCCACCCTCTGCGCGAGCTGCAAGAGCACGTACCCAATGTGGAAAGCCGCGTCGTGGTCATATACCGGGGCGGCAAGGGCATTATCCCGGATGGCGACACGGTCGTGGAGCGCGGCGACGAGGTGTTCTTTCTCGCTGCGCGTAAGGACATCCGCACGGTGTTGAGCGAAATGCGCGAACTCGACGATCCCGTCAGGCGTGTCGTCATCGCCGGCGGCGGCAATATCGGCGTGCGTCTCGCCAAGGCGCTCGAGAGCACCAATCAGGTCAAAGTCATCGAGCGGAACTGGGACCAGGCGCGAGCGATCTCGGAGCAGCTCGACAAGGCAATCGTGCTGCATGGTGACGCGGCCGACGAGGAGCTATTGCTCGAGGAGAATATCGATAGCGCCGATGTCTTCGTCGCCGTGACGAACGCCGAGGAGGCGAACATCCTTTCAGCGATGCTGGCCAAGCGTCTGGGTGCACGCAAGGTCATGGCGCTGATCAACAAGCCCGCCTACGCGGAGCTCGTCGCAGCCGGCACGATCGACATCGCGATTTCGCCGCAACAGATCACGTTGGGAACGCTGCTCGCGCATGTGCGGCGTGGTGACGTCGTCAAGGTCCACGCCTTGCGGCGCGGCGCGGCCGAAGCAATCGAGGCCGTGGCACACGGAGAATCGAGCGAATCGCGCGTCGTCGGACGTGCCATCGAGGATATCCGATTACCGCGCGGCGCAGTCATCAGCGCGATCGTTCGTGGTGACGAGGTCCTCATGGCGCATCACGACACGGTCATCGAGGCCGACGATCACGTCATCCTGTTCATGGCGGACCGTCGCCAGATCGACGAGGTCGAGCGTCTGTTCGAGGTCGGCGTCAGCTTCGTCTGAGCCATGAGCTGGGACCGGGCTCAGTGACTTACACCGCCGTTCAGCGCGTGCTGGGGTTGCTGCTGGCATTGTTCAGCGTGACGATGCTCCCGCCCATTGTCGTCTCCTTTATCTACGACGACGGCACGTGGCTCGCGTTCGGCCTGGCGTTTCTGATCATCCTCGGATTCGGCATTCTGATATGGGCGCCCGTGCACGCGGACAGGCGGGAGATGCGCCTCCGAGACGGGTTCATGGTCGTCGCGCTGTTCTGGGTCGTGCTCGGATTTTTCGGTGCCGTGCCGCTGCTGCTCGTGGACCGGCCGGCCATGAGCGTGACCGACGCCGTGTTCGAGTCCGTCTCGGGACTGACGACGACGGGTGCAACGGTGTTGAGCGGGCTCGACAGTCTGCCGCACGGCATCCTGTATTACCGTCAACAACTGCAGTGGTTCGGGGGGCTGGGAATTATCGTGCTGGCGGTCGCGGTGCTACCGATGCTCGGCGTTGGCGGCATGCAGCTCTATCGCGCCGAGACCCCGGGCCCGGTCAAGGACAACAAGCTCACGCCGCGCATCACCGAGACTGCGAAGGCGTTGCTGCAGGTCTATCTGGGTATAACGTTCGTCTGCATGCTCGCGTACTGGGCTGCGGGCATGTCGTTCTTCGATGCGCTCTGTCACGCTTATTCGACCGTGGCGATCGGTGGCTTCTCGACGCACGATGCGAGCATCGCTTACTTCGACAACGCGCTTGTCGACATGATTGCCGTTTTCTTCATGTTCATCGCGGGCATCAATTTCGCGTTGCATTTCACCGTTGCACGGCACAAGCGTCTCTCAGCGTATGCGCATGACTCCGAGTTTCGTGCCTATCTACGCGTTCTCGGCGGGCTCACGGCAGTCGTCCTCGTCTATCTTTACGCGACCGGCTACTATTCGACCGTTACCGAGCTTCTGACGAAAGGCCTGTTTCAGGTCGTCTCCATCGGCACGACGACGGGCTTCACGACGGATTCTTTCGCCGCATGGCCCGGCGCGCTGCCCGTGCTGCTGCTTCTGTCGAGCTTCATCGGCGGCTGCGCGGGCTCTACAGCCGGCGGCATGAAGGTTATCCGCTGGCTCATGATGTACCGGCAGGGCATTCGAGAGATCCTGCGGCTCGTGCACCCGAATGCGGAAATCCCCGTCAAGCTTGGCGGAAAGGTCGTGCCGAATCGTGTTGTCGATGCGGTCTGGGGATTTTTCGCGATCTATATCGTCGTCTACGGCGCGCTGATGTTGTTTCTCATGCTGTTCGGACTCGATCAGGTAACGGCCTTTGCGGCGATCGCTGCGACGCTCAACAACCTCGGGCCGGGGCTCGGAGAAGTCGCGGTCGGCTTCGGCACCATGGTACCGGCCGTGAAATGGGCGTCTGTTTGCGCCATGCTGCTCGGGCGTCTGGAGATCTTTACACTGCTCGTGCTATTCACGCCGGCGTTTTGGCAAAGGTAGTCGTTACCCATGGATCCCGCGAGTCTCGAAAAGCTCATCGCCGACGGCAAGGACAGCGCGACCTTGCGTTTCGCGCTCGGTACGGCGTATCTGAAGCAGGAGAAGATGACGCATGCGATTCGGCATCTCGGTGCAGCCGTAGAGATCAATCCGGGATACTCGGCGGCCTGGAAGCTGCTCGGTAAGGCCTACGCGAGCGCTGGCTCAATCGAGCAAGCGAAGCAAAGCTACGAGCGGGGCATTGCCGTGGCGCTCGAGCGCGGCGATGCGCAGGCGGCCCGGGAGATGCAGGTGTTTCTGCGACGATTGAATGCAGACACCGCGCAGTCGGATCAATCCGGCTGATGGCGGCGTCTCGACCTTGAGCTATCATATCGGCTAGTCAGCGGCCCGCGCGCGTCGTCGCGAATCAGGCGTTGCTAATAACTATATGATAATAAAAGAGATAATCGTGCGCGGACCCAGGGATGCTCAAGCTTAGAGATCTGCTCGAGCGGATCAGCGAGCTCACCGGGGCTTGCATCGCCTGGCTGACGATTCTCATGGTGCTCGGCACATTCGTCGTCGTGGTTTTGCGTTATGCGTTCGACCTCGGCTGGATCGCGATGCAGGAGAGCATCACGTGGATGCATGCAGCCGTTTTCATGCTCGGCGCTGCGTACACGCTCCGGGAAGACGAGCACGTGCGCGTCGACATCTTCTATCGCCGCATGCCGGGTAAGCGCCGGGCGATCGTCGACCTCATCGGCACGCTCGTCTTTCTCCTACCCGTCTCGATTTTCCTCGCGGCGTCGAGCTGGGACTACGTCGCGACCTCCTGGGCGATCCAGGAATCCTCGCGCGAGGCGGGCGGTCTGCCGTATCCATTCGTGCCTATTCTCAAAAGCTTGATGCCGGCGACGGCCGCGCTACTGATACTGCAGGGTATCGCCAACCTCATTACTGCGACGCTCGTCGCGACTGGGCGCATTCCGAGCGAACCGCTGCACGAAGTGCCGCAGGGCGAGGTCATCTAACGATGGAATGGATTGCCATCGCGATGTTCGGCGCGGCCGTTGTCGTGCTGCTCGCCGGCTTTCCCGTGGCGTTCTCGCTCGGCGGCATTGCGTTGATCTTCGCCGGACTCGGCATTGCCGTCGGTGTCTTCGATGCTGCGTTTCTCGGCACGATGCCAAATCGCGTGTTCGGCATTATGAGCAATGAGACCCTCATGGCCGTGCCGTTGTTCGTGTTCATGGGCGTTACGCTCGAGCGCGCTCAAATTGCAGAGAACCTGCTCGATAACATGAGCAGCTTGTTCGGTCGTCTGCGTGGCGGCCTAGGGATCTCGGTCACGCTCGTCGGTATGCTCCTCGCGGCAAGCACGGGTATTGTCGGGGCGACCGTCGTGACGATGGGGCTGCTGTCACTGCCGACGATGCTACGGCGCGGCTACGATCCGAAGGTTGCGACGGGCACGATCTGCGCGTCCGGGACGCTCGGTCAGATAATTCCACCGTCGATCATTCTCGTGCTGCTCGGCGACGTATTGTCGTCGGCCTACAGTCAGGCGCAGCTCGATCAGGGCATTTTCTCGCCCGACACGGTGTCGGTCGGCGATCTGTTCGCCGGCGCCCTCATTCCGGGCCTCGGCCTCGTGATGCTCTATATCCTCTATCTCATCGGCCTTGCGATCGTGAAGCCCTCGACGATGCCGGCCGCACACGAAGTGGCCGACGCGGCAGCGCCGGCGAGTCTCGTGCGCGTGCTCGGCGCATTGCTCGCGCCGCTGCTGCTCATACTCGCTGTGCTCGGCTCGATCATCGGGGGCCTTGCGACGCCGACCGAAGCTGCGGGCGTCGGTGCCGTGGGCGCGCTGCTGCTGGCTCTCGTGAAACGGCAATTCTCGCTTGCGCGGCTCATCGAGGTCATGCGATCGACCGTGCGCGTCTCGAGCATGGTGTTTCTGATCCTTATCGGTGCGTCGATTTTTTCGCTCGTGTTCCGCGGCTACGGCGGGGATCATCTCGTTCGAGAGTTATTGCAGAACATGCCGGGCGGCGTCGTCGCCGCGATGTTTATCGTCATGCTGCTGATGTTCTTACTCGGCTTCGTGCTCGATTTCATCGAGATCACGTTTGTCGTCGTGCCGATCGTCGGGCCGATTCTGCTGGCGATGGGCATCGATCCGGTCTGGCTCGGGATCATGATAGCGATCAATCTACAGACTTCGTTTCTGACACCGCCGTTCGGTTTCGCGCTCTTCTATCTACGCGGCGTTGCACCGGCAACCGTCGCGACGAGCGATATCTATCGCGGCGTCATGCCGTTCGTCGCGATCCAGGTCCTGGCGCTGGCGCTGCTCGCGCTGTGGCCGGGGCTTGCGACCTGGCTGCCCGAGGTCGTTTACGGTCGTTGATCGATACTCGAGGGGCCGCAAACCGGCTCGCGACCTCGGGATCGCATTCGAAGGGAAGTAACTCCCCGTCGGGCAGTTAGTCCCAGACGATCTCGCCCAAAAGCCCCCAAATGGGGCGGGGCGACAGCCGGACTGCACGTTTTCGGGGCGGGCATTCGACGATGCCTGAGTCGTTCAGTCGTTTTCGAGTTGGCACGCAACTTGCTCGATCTATGCTACGGGCAGAGTCGGCCGCAGAATCGCCTCCTCAATCCCCCCCGAGAATTCTGATCTGCGGCCGGTTCTGCCGACCAAACACCGCCACGGAGTGGCCATGAGCAAACTGATAGTCGCTGCCAGCGTCCGCGTCCGGGAGCCGATCCATCTGCTCGCAGCGACCATGATCGGCGCTGGCCTGCTCGCTGCGCTCGCGATCGCAAGCGCCGTGCGCTCGATCTAGTCGAACGCCGCGAACGACTACCTCGCTCGGGCAGCGCGATCCTGGCGCTCGGCGGCTGACAGTAAGCCGGTTTCGAGCGTCGCAGCGTCTATGTATACGAGCCGCGGGCTCTCGTTGTGATGGGGACTCTCGGCGTAGTGTCGCGCGAGCAGGTCCTCGCCGAAGTCGGCGCCGGTCAGGTCGCGCCAAACCGAGTGGATGTGATTAGCGCCGTTTTGCCGATTGTCGTATTCGATCAGAAAGGTCGGACCGTGTATACGGTAGTAATGTGGCTCACCGGGCTCGGCGCTTCCGGCCCACGCGAAGTGAATCCCGCCCTCACCGGCGTCACGAATTCTTTGCAGTGTTCGACCGGTCAGCTCGGGACGGATGCGGCCTGCATAGATTCCGATGAGTTGTCTGAGCAGCCCGGCCTGCGCTGCTGTCATCTCGCCGAGCGCGAGACCCCGAGGGTCACCGGGCTCTGCGCGACGCGAAGCACGCGTCTCGATATCGCGCGGCGGGCGGTCTGCGTAGACGACTTTAGTTCGTCGCTCGGCGTCGAAAGACTGCAATAGCGCCCGCGCGAGATTCTGCTCGCGTTCGAGCACCTGCGTGCCTGCGCGCGCTCCTTCGCGAACGATAGCGGGATTCGCCCCCATGAACGTCGGCGACGTCGAGATGATCTCCCCGTCCTCGATCGTGAGATTCAGCGACAGATGATGGCCCTCGACGCGCCA
>JBFJXA010000114.1:0-7126 GCA_041623375.1 Gammaproteobacteria bacterium
AATGTTGATGGTGATGCTCGAGCCGTCGTCGCCGGCGATGCCGAGACCGCCAACAGCGAGGTTGCCCTGAGCCATCGCGTAGACGTTGCCGTCGGCTCCGCGTAAAGGCGTCATGAGCAACGTGCCGCCACGCAGGCTCTGCGCGTTACCGGCCGAGGAGACCGTCACGTCGATCGTCTGGCCGGGCTTTGCGAACGGCGGCAGCTCGGCCTGCACCATGACGGCTGCAACGTTGCGTAGCTGAGGATTGACGTTCGGCGGAACGAGCACACCGAGTTGGGCGAGCATATTCTTGAGCGCCTGAATCGTGAACGGGGTCTGGCTCGTCTGGTCACCGGTACCGGCAAGCCCGAAAACGAGCCCGAAGCCGACGAGCTGGTTGCTGCGCACGCCGGCCACCGTTGCGATGTCCTTGACGCGCTCTGCCTGGGCGACGCCAGCGGTAATCAGCCCGGCAACGACGAGTGCGAATTTGCCTGCTCGTGCCATCACTATTCGCCTAAAACGGGAACCATGGGGAGTTGAAGAAGCGCGTCAACCAGCCAGGGCGGTTGCTGTCGGCGAGCGTGCCAACGCCGCGATACTCTATTTGTGCGTTCGCCACCTGTGTCGAGTCGATGCTGTTGTCTGGCCGAATATCGACGGGCCGCACGATGCCCGTCACGCGAATGAGCTCCTCGCCGCGGTTGATCGTGATCCATTTCTCTCCGCTGATGACGAGATTGCCGTTGGCGAGCCGTTCCAGGACGCTGACCGTGATACTGCCGTTGAGGCGGTTGCTCTGACTCGAATCGGACCCGCCCGAAAACGTACGGTCGGATTCGATCTCATTGTTGAGTATCTGAGTCCCGCCGCTTGTGACCGGACGTCCTGCGATTGTCGGCGTCCCCGTATCCAGGGACGAAGTCTTCGTCGAGTTCGTGCTCGATTCGTTCTCCGCCTGCATGCGCTCGACGAGATTGATGGTCAGAATATCGCCGACGTTGCGCGCCCGCAGATCTGCGAACAGGTTGAAGCCGCTTGCATAGATCGCGCCCGGTTGAGGCTCAGCGGCTGACATCGGGATCGGCAACGGCTGGTTTGTCGGCGCCTCCTCGCGCGAGAAACGTCCGCAGCCGGACAGTATGGCGATGGCAACCAGAACACTCGCTACTCTGAGCAACATCGTCGTCGACTCCTAGAGGTTGTTCGTCACGTAACGGAGCATTTCGTCCGTACGCTCGATGGCTTTGGAGTTCATCTCGTAAGCTCGCTGCGTCTCGATCATGTTGACGAGCTCCTCGACGACGTTGACGTTGGACGTCTCGATCGCACCCTGAGCCAGCGTGCCCAGACCGTTGAGGCCCGGCGTGCCGGCCTGCGGCGGTCCGCTCGATACGGTCTCGAGGAACAGATTCTGTCCGCGGGCCTGCAGGCCCGCGGGATTCAAAAAATCGGTCGTTTGTAACGTGCCGATCTGCAGTGGATCGGGCGAGCCCGGCAACAGCACCGAGATCGTGCCGTCGACGCCGATCGTCACGCTCTGCGTGCCCGGCGGCACCGTGATGGCCGGCTGCAGTGTGTAACCGCTCGATGTCACTAACTGCCCGTTGGGGTCGAGCTGGAACGTGCCGTCACGCGTGTAAGCCAGCGTGCCGTCAGGCAGCAATATCTCGAAGAAGCCCCGGCCCTGAATAGCGATGTCGAGCGGGTTATTGTTGTTGATGAGATTGCCCTGACTGAACTGTCTATCGGTCGCCACGACGCGAACGCCGGTGCCGAGGTTCAGCCCAGTCGGCGACTGGCTCTGCTCCGAGGTCAGGCCGCCGGCTTGCACGACGTTCTGGTACAGCAAGTCCTCGAAGATCGCCCGCGATTTTTTGTAACCGGTCGTATTGACGTTCGCGAGATTCTGCGAGACGACGGCCATGCGCGTCTGCTGCGCCTCGAGACCCGTCTTTGCAACCCACAATGAATCCATTCTGTCTTCTCCTATGAGTCGATTAGCTGTTACGCAACAGCTCGGCAGCCCTGGATGCGTTCTCGTCGGCGAGCCGCATCATGCGGACTTCGATCTCGAAGCGCCGCGACAGCTCGATCATGTCGATCATCGACCGGCCGAGGTTGACGTTGCTGGCCTCGAGAAACCGCGAGGAGAGCTTTACGGTGGCATCGGCTGCGGCGGCCCCGCCGTCGGCGAGCTGCACGAGCCCGTCGGGACGCTTGAGCAGCTGCGCGCGATCGGGATTGACGAGCTTGATTCGCCCCGCCTGCGCCATCGTCTCGGGACCTTGTCCCTGCGGTACGACCGATATCGTGCCGTCCACGCCGATCATGATCTGGGTGAACGGCGGGATCGCGATCGGACCGTTATCGCCGAGCACGAGCTCACCGCTGCCCGTGCGCAGCAATCCGAGCCCATCCACGTTCATCGCACCCGAGCGCGTGTACGCCTCGTTGCCGTCGGCGGCCTGCAACGCAATCCATCCATCGCCATCGACGGCGACGTCCAGCGGCCGGTCCGTCGCGATGAGCGTACCCGTGGAGTGGTCGAAGCCCATGCCCGAAGCGACCGAATCGATGCGTGTCGGCAGGCCGGGTCCCGGTACGGGGCTTTCAGAGAACCGCGCCAGATCGGCACGAAACCCGTACGTGTTGGAATTGGCCAGGTTGTTCGCGACGAGTCCCTGCGCGAGCATCGCCTGCTTCGCGCCGGTCATAGCTACGTAGACGAGTCGATCCATGGTCAGGCTGCGCTCCTAATCAGCCGCTAGCGGATGTTGATGATCGTCTGCGTGACCTGATCGGCCGTGGAGATCATCTGCGCGTTGGCCTGGAAACCCCGCTGCGCCGTGATCATCTGGACGAGCTGCCCGGTCAGATCGACGTTCGAGGCTTCGAGCGCGCCGGACTGAATCATGCCGAAGCTCGCCGTGCCGGCTGCGCCGCGAATCGAGTCGCCCGACGTGAAGGTCTCGCCCCACGACGTGTCGCCGAGCTGCCTCAGGCCCTGCGGATTCGTGAAGTTCGAGAGCGCGACCTGCCCGAGCGGCTCGGATCGTCCGTTCGTGAAGCGCGCAAAGATGATGCCCTCGGGATCCACGTCGATGTTCGACAGACGGCCCGCGGCAAATCCATCCTGGCTCAGCAAATTGACGCCGAATTCCGAGCCGAACTGCGTGGACTGGTTGAAATCCGCCGTCAGCGTGATGTCGGCTGCACCCGTGGTCGGCGTGTACGGCGGCAGCGCAAAACTGCCGGTCGCCGGCGTGGTCAGCTGGCCGAGGTTGTTGTAGACGAGCTGATTGGCGCCGCCGACGGCAGTACCGTCGATGTAGAAGTAGGAGTCCCACGTATTTGGCGGTGCATCGCGCACGAAATAGACCGTTGCCGTATGTGTCGCGCCGAGCGAATCGTAAACTGTCAGCGCCGTGGAGTGATTGAAGCTCGAGGCGTTGTTCGGATCGAATACGGGAACGACAGGTGGCGTAGCGGCGGCCGGCAGATTCACTCCGTACTCGGACAGCGTCGTCGCCTGCGGCGGGCTGTCCGTCGTCGATAGCTGCAGATCGGACAACGTGCCCGTGTTGAAGCTGCCGTTACTGGCAGCGGGGAATATCTGCAAGCGTTGATTTTGACTATTAACGACGTATCCATCTCGGTCGACGCCGAACGCGCCCACACGCGTGTAGGAGATCGATCCCGCGTCGCTCATCGTAAAAAACCCTTCGCCGCTGATCGCCAGGTCCAGGCCGCGGTCCGTGAAGTCGATACCGCCTTGCGAGAATGTCTGACTGACGTTACCCAGCCGGACGCCGTTACCGATCTCCTGCGCACCGACGGCGAACACGTCCGAGAACTCCGCGCGCGATGTCTTGAATCCGACCGTGCTGGCATTTGCGATATTGTTCGCCGTGACGTTCAGGTCAGCCGACGCTGCATTCAATCCGCTCAAAGCAACTCGAAATGGCATAGCGTTCTCCTATTCGAATCTTATGTTGACTGAGTTACCCGATCTCTCGGACCGAGTCGAAGGGCACCTCACGATTGTTATCGAGATGCACTGAAAGTCCGCGTGGCCCCACGCTCACGCTGTTGACGACGGAATTGACGAGCACGGGCGCGCTCTGCATGCCCGTGCTGTCGAAGTACTGTGCTGTGATCGTGTAGTCGCCGGGCGTTGCCGGAATTCCGAAGTCCGTCTCACCGCCCCAGCGGAATCGATTCAGGCCCGCCGGCTGCGCACCGAGATCGATCTCGCGCACAATCTGACCGCTCGCATCCTGCACGCGGATCCGCAGCGCAGTCGTGGAAGCCGCGAGCTCCACTGCGCCCGTGACCTCACCGCCAGGCCCGAGCGTACCGATGTCGGTCGGCGCGAGCACCGAGCGGCCAACGAGAGCCGCACCCTGCAAGGCCTGACTCGAAACGATCGACGACGACAGCGAGTCGAACGACGAGTTGAGCTCACCCAGGCTCTGCACCGAGCTGAACTGCGCGATCTGACTCAGGAACTCTCCGCTCTCGAGCGGCTTGAACGGATCCTGGTTCTTGAGCTGCGTCAGCATGAGCTCGAAGAACTCCTGCTGACCGAGGTTATTCTCCGGGGCCAAATTGCTGTCCGGTAGTTGCAACCCGCGAAGGTCCATGAGTCCATCGATCGGAAGAGGCATGAGTGGCTCCTAGCCTTGACCCAGAGTGAGCGTGCGCATGAGCAGTTCCTTCTCGGTATTGATGACCTCGAGATTGCTCTGATAGGAACGCGAAGCGGAAATCATGTTGGCCATTTCTTCGACCGGATTGACGTTCGCCGCATAGACCATGCCGTCTGCATTAGCCTGCGGATTGCCCGGGTCGTAGCGCTCGATCGGCGCCGCCGAGCTCTCGAGTATCCCGAGAACTTCGACACCTGCGCCGTTCATCTGCGAGGCAAACGACATTTCCCGTGACCTGAAAACCGGATGACGCGCGCTGTAGACGGCCTGCGGGTCGCCGGCCACGTTTTGCGAGTTGGCGAGATTACTCGCGGTCAGATTGAGCCGCAGCGACTGAGCGCTGAGTCCCGAGCCCGCGATATCGAAAACGCTGAACATCATCTGCCTCCAATTGCCATGCGTAACGTCGAGATCCTGCCGCCAAGAAATCTCAGCGTCGCTTGATAAGCGATCGAGTTCTCTGCGAAACGCGCGAACTCCAGGTCCGATTCGACGGTATTGCCGTCACGCGATGGTTGAAACGGATTGCGGTAGGCAAGCGTGGGACGCTGCGCGGAGCTCGTTTGGATATGCCGCGCGTGCGTGGCTTGTAGGCCCGGGCTGCGCCCGGCGGCTGCGCCAGAGAGAACCGCCGAGAAATCGAAATCGCGCGCTTTGAAGTTCGGCGTATCCGCGTTCGCCAGATTCGTCGCCAGAACCTCGGTCCGATGCGCGCGCAAGCTGAGCGCTTGCTCGTGAACTCCGAATATCGACTGACCAAGCATCGTATCGACTCGCCTCCACAATGTGCTACGAGCTTGATTAGCAACATCTGTGCCAACAGTGCTCAGCCGCCTGCCCGCCAAGCGACGACGCGCAAATTGCGGCAAAGCTCGACCGCCCGCGTGAGCGAGCGGCCAACCGTTGCCGGTTCGTCGGGGTCCCGCGGCGAGTCGCTGCCACCTGCGGCTTTTCGGCCGTGGCACGTGTCTTGCATCCTGTGGTTGGATGGCGAAACGACTGAGCCCTTGAGATGCGAGTGAAGCGCAACTACCTGTTGGCGCTGTGTGGCCTGACCCTTGTCGGACAAGGCCTGGCGGCGGAATGGCACGACCCCGGCGCGATTCGCGCGGCAGCCGAGGCGTTCGCGAGCCAGACCCTGACAGGCTTCGACAGCGTCAAAATCTCGGCATCGAGCGTCGATGAGCGCACCCGTCTGCCGCGTTGCAGCGCACCACTCGAGGCCGCCGCGCCGAGGGGACTCTCCGGCGGCCAGGGCATTGTCGCCGTCAGCTGTGCGGCGCCGAAGTCCTGGAAACTCTTTGTCCCGGTTCGTGCATCCTTCCTCGTGGAGACGCTCGTTGCGCGCCACAGCCTGCGCCGCGGCCAGTTGCTCACTGGCGCGGATCTGCGCATCGAGCAGCGCGAATCCAGCGGGCTACCGGCAGCGTATCTAACCCGCCCGGAAGAGGCGCTCGGCATGACGTTGCGCCGAGCCGTACCGCGCGGCGCGGTCCTGAATCCGGCGGCCTTGACGGCGCCGCGAGCGGTTCGCCGGGGCGATCTCGTGACGTTGGTTGCCGGCAGCGCGGGTGTCGAGGTCAAATCGGAGGGGCATGCCATCGAGGACGGTACGCTCAATCAGCGCGTACGCGTGCGGACCCGCAGTGGGAGAATCGTCGAGGGCACGGTCGGTCCCGACAATCAAGTTTTTATCGGCGCAGCAGCCCGCCGAATCCGCGCGAATGCGGGTAGCACGGGCTAAAGTTTCAGCGTTTCGGGGCGATAAGAAAGGATATGGCGTAAGATACGCCGCGGAGAGATGACATAATGGCAAACAAGATAGACGGCCAGGGCTTTCGGTCGGTCGATGCGACTGGAAACAGCCGCCGCCCGAGCCAGACCGAGCGTGCGTCGCAATCCGCGGACTCCCCGTCGTCCGGAACGACAGCGCCTTCGACCGACACCGTCAGCCTGACATCCTCGGCCCAGCTCCTGCAGAAACTCGAGGAGATTCTCGCAGCCGCGCCGGCATCCGACGCGAAGCGAATCGCTGCCCTCAAGGAAGCGATCGACTCGGGCGCCTACGAGATCGATGCGGCCACGATCGCCGAGCGTCTCCTGCGCATGGAGCAGGATCTCAGCTAACGCCGCCGAGATGAGCGCCTCACCGACAGCGCAAGACCAGACAGACCTGCAGCGCGTTATCCGTGAGCAAGTCGGCTCCGCCGAGTCGATGCTCGAGATTCTCGATCAGGAGTACCAGGCGCTGCTCGACGGCGACACCGAGCGCCTGAACCGGGCCAGCGCGCAAAAGGCGCGCGTCATCGAGGATCTCGAGACGCTCGAGCGCGCACGTCAGGATCTGGCCCTGCCTGGACACTCGAGCGCGGCGGATGGCGCCGATTCGAGCTGGTCCGAAATGCTCGCGCTCATCGAGCAGTGCCGCGAGC
>JBFJXA010000115.1:0-7125 GCA_041623375.1 Gammaproteobacteria bacterium
ACCTTACGGAGCGGCATTGCCGCTGCGGCCTTATCGAGCACGGCATTCACGAAGCGGTAGCTATCGACCGGACCGTACCGTTTGGCGAGCTCGACCGCCTCGTTGATAACGACCTTCGTTGGCACGTCCGGCCGCCGTCGAAGCTCCGCCAATGCAATCAACAAAATCGCTCGCCCGACAGCATCCTGCTGAGCGGCATTCCGATCCGCATGGGCGGCGATAATTGCATCGAGATCGACGGCTTCGGCCATGACGTGGCCGAGCACGTCAACGAAATAGGCTTGGTCGATGCGCTCGTACTCCGGCATGGCCGCAAACTGCGCGCGCAGTCCCGGCTCACTGGTCTCGGCAAGCTGCCACTGATACAGCGCCTTGACGAGCAGATCGCGCGCGCCATGCCGCGCGCGACGATGACTGGAGCTTGTCCCGGAATCGGCCATACGCCGCGCTTTTGTGGCCACCCCGTCCGGCGACCGCTGTGGGCTAAGGCTCCAGCCGGCGCAGCAACGTCGCCATTTCGATCGCGGACATCGCCGCGTCGACGCCCTTGTTGCCGGCCTTCGTACCTGCGCGTTCGATCGCCTGCTCGATCGTGTCGACCGTGAGCAACCCGAATCCGACAGGGACCTCGTGTGCCAGCCCCGCCTGGCCGATTCCGCGGCTCGCCTCGCCGGCGACGTAGTCGAAATGCGGCGTGGCGCCGCGAATCACACATCCCAGCGCGATGAGCGCATCGTAGCGACGGCTGGCAGCGAGCTTGTTGAGGGCTAACGGCATCTCGAATGCGCCTGGCACGCGCACGACGTCGATATCCGCATCGCTCGCCCCGTGCTTCAACAGCGCGTCAATCGCACCGGCGAGCAGCCGCTCCACGATAAAATCGTTGAAACGCGCGGCGACGATACCGACACGCAGCCCGCTCGCATCGAGCGTGCCTTCGATCGTTCGGATTCCGTCGTCCACGAACGGCTACTCCGCCAATTCATCCAGGGACGTCTCGACCGGCGAACTTTCGACCGGCGAGGACACATACTCGACGACCTCGAGGCCAAAGCCCGATAGTGCGTGCATCTGTTTCGGCGCACTGAGCACGCGCATACGCCGTACGCCGAGTGCCCTGAGAATCTGCGCGCCGGTGCCGTAGGTACGCAGGTCGGATCCGGGCTCGCGCCGCGCGAGCAGCTCGTCCGCGGGTTGCTGCAGACTGCGGATGTGCTCCATGAGATCTCGTGGCGATTCCTGTCGGCGCAGAATGACGAGCACGCCTTGCTCTTCTTCGGCGATGAGCTGCAACGCACTGTCGACTGGCCAACCGAGACGCGAATCCTGAATACCCGCGACATCGCTGAGCGTCGACTGCACATGAACCCTGACGAGCGCCGGGGTGTCACTATCGAGATTGCCGCGCACGAGCGCGAGGTGCACGTTGCGATTGACGTGATCCTCGAAACACACGAGCTTGAAGGGACCATGCGCAGTCTTTACATCGAGCTCGGCAATTTTCTCGACCGCTTCCTCGTGCGCGAGCCGATAACGAATCAGGTCGGCAATCGTACCGATCTTGAGCTTGTGATGCCGGGCAAAGCTGATGAGTTCATCGCGACGCGCCATCGTGCCGTCGTCGTTGAGTATTTCGACGATGACCGCCGCCGGCTCGAGGCCGGCCAGTCGCGCGAGATCGCAGCCGGCCTCGGTGTGCCCGGCGCGCGTCAGCACACCACCCGGCTGAGCCATGAGCGGGAAGATGTGCCCGGGCTGGCTCAAATCCTCGGGCCGCGCATCCGGTGCAACGGCTGCGCGAACCGTGCGCGCGCGATCGTGCGCCGAGATACCCGTCGTCACGCCGTCGGCGGCCTCGATCGAAATCGTGAAATTGGTCGCGCCACGTCGATCCGTGCTGCCGACCATGAGCGGCAGTCGGAGCTGCTCGCAACGGGCGCGAGTCAATGTCAGACAGATCAGCCCGCGTCCGTAGCGTGCCATGAAATTGATGTCCTGTGGCTTGACCTTCGCCGCCGCCATGATCAGGTCGCCCTCGTTCTCCCTGTCCTCGTCGTCGAGAATGACTGCCATCTCGCCGTCGCGTAACGCGGCGATGATGTCCTCTACGGGATCGAGGCCGGACCAGGCCTGCTTATCTTTCGGCGGTGTAACCATGCTTGCGTAACAACTCCATATCCACGCCGCCCTCGGCGCTTGCAAGGCGCTCGAGATAACGGGCGATCATGTCGATCTCAATATTAACAGCCGTACCGACCCGATACCCGGAAATGACCGTCATTTCATTGGTGTGGGGCACGATATTGACCTCGAAGATGTCTCCGGACACGGCGTTGACCGTAAGACTGACACCGTCGACGGCGATCGATCCCTTGCGGGCGACGTAAGGCGCGAGCGCAGCCGGCATTTCGATCTCGAGCCGATGCGAGCGTGCCGACGGCGAAAGCGCGCGCACGCGCCCGACGCCGTCAACGTGCCCCATGACGAAGTGTCCGTCGAGCGCATCACCGACACGCAGGGCCGGCTCGAGATTGACGCGTGCACCGACGTCCAGGTCGCCAAGCGTCGTAACGCGTAAGGTCTCCACGGAGACATCTGCGTAGAATCGCCGAGCACCGTAGCTCGTAACCGTGAGACAGGCGCCGTTGACAGCGATACTGTCGCCGACGGCCGGTGACGGCAGCGCGAGCTCGCCCAGTTCGATTCCAAGCCGGCGGTCGCCGCCGACGTCGCTGCGTTCGGCGATCGTACCGACGCCTCTGATGATGCCCGTAAACATTACTGGACGTTATCCGGCGTCGCGATGATGCGCAAATCCGGACCGATGGCGCGGACCTCGTCGAAGCCGAGTCTCGGGCACTGTGCGAGCTCAGTGAGCTCGTCGAGGTCGAACATGCCGCGCGCGGCGTGGCCGAGCAGCATCGGCGCAACATAGATGACGAGCTCGTCGATGAGTCCCTCACGCAGCAATGCGCCATTGAGGCCCGGGCCGGCCTCGACCCAGATTTCGTTGAGCTCGAGTGACGCTAGCCGCCTCATAATCTCGTGGAGATCGCAGCGCGCTGCGCCGCCGACGCGTTCGATCGAGACGCCGCGTTGTATCAGTGCCGCGGTCTTGTCGTTTTCGGCCTGCCTCGTAAAGATAAAGCGATCGCCGGGCAATGACAGGGTCCTGGCGTTCTCGGGCGTGCGTAACCGTGAATCGACGATGATGCGGCTCGGCTGTACCACGTCGTTTGCGGCATCGCCAAGCCGCGCATTCAACGATGGATCGTCCGCGATAATCGTGCCGACGCCCGTCAGGACGGCGCTCGAGCGAGCGCGCCAGCGATGAGCGTCCTCGCGTGCATCAGCCGACGTAATCCACTGGCTTTCACCGTTGGCGAGCGCCGTGCGCCCGTCGAGGCTCACAGCGAGCTTGCTGCGCACGAGCGGGCGTCCGCGTTGCGTGCGCATCCAATAACCCGGATTCAATGCGCGCGCGTCCGCCTCGAGCATGCCGACCTCGACCTCGAGTCCGCCTCGTTCGAGCGCCTCTATGCCACCGCCCGCTACCGCCGTGTTCGGATCGCGAACTGCACAGACAACACGCGCAATACCTGCGCCGATCAACGCTTCGGTGCACGGCCCGGTACGCCCGCTATGATTACAGGGCTCCAGCGTCACATACGCCGTTGCGCCGCGCGCTTCGGCCCCGGCGCTATCGATGGCAACTCGCTCGGCATGCGGCCCGCCCGTACGGGCGTGCCAGCCCTCGCCGACGACGACATCGTTCTTGACGATCACACAACCGACGCGAGGGTTTGGGTCGGCCGTATTGAGCCCCTTGCGCGCGAGCTCCAGTGCGCGGTGCATGTGCTGCACGCCGTCGGAGACGCCCATCAATCCTCGTCCTCGGGCAACAACGACATCTGCTCCTTGTCGACCAACAGACTCGGCAGCGACTGCAGGCGCTGGATCTCTTCCTGAAACTCGGTTACGTCCTGAAAGCTGCGATAGACGGAGGCGAAGCGCACGTACGCAACTTCGTCGAGCCCGCGCAGCTCTTCCATGACGAGCCCACCGAGAACGCGCGAGTCGACCTCGCGCTCGCCGAGCGATCGCAGCACGTGCAGGACCCGGCTGATGCCTTCTTCGACTTGCTCGCTCGTGACCGGCCGCTTTTCCAGCGCCCGGAGGATGCCACTGCGCAGCTTCGCCTCGTCGAACGGCTCACGCCGCCCGTCCCGTTTCGTCACGTGCGGCATGACGAGCTCGGCGGTCTCGAAGGTCGTGAACCGCTCTCCACAGGATTGGCACTCGCGCCGGCGGCGCACCTGACGCCCTTCGCCGGAGAGTCGCGAATCGGTGACTTTAGTCTCTTCGTGGCTACAGAAGGGGCAGTGCACGGACCACCTCCAGCGGCACCTTAAAGGCTCAAGCGTACACCGGATGGCGCTGGCAGAGCGCGACCACGCGGGCGCGAACGTCCGCGATGACCGCCTCGACGCGCGCGGGCTCGGCGACGGCATCGAGCACGTCGGCCATGCAGGCCGTGAGCTCGCGCGTCTCGGCTTGCCCGAAGCCGCGGGTCGTGATCGCAGGCGTGCCGACCCTCAAACCGCTGGTAACGCGCGGCGGCCGAGGATCGCCCGGCACAGCGTTCTTATTGACCGTGATGTTCGCGCGACCCAGGCAGTCCTCGGCATCCTGACCCGTAATGTCCTGCTTGATGAGGTCGACGAGCATGAGGTGATTGTCGGTGCCGCCGGAGACGATCTTGTAACCGCGCTCGATAAGCGTCTGAGCCATACAACGCGCGTTGTCGAGGACCTGCTGCTGGTAGACCTCGAACTCCGGTTCCAGGGCCTCACGCAGCGCGACGGCTTTCGCAGCAATGACGTGCATGAGCGGGCCGCCCTGCGTGCCCGGAAACAGGCGCGAGTTGATGCGCTTCGTCAGATCCGGGTTCTCGCGAGCGAGGATGAGCCCGCCGCGCGGTCCGCGCAGCGTCTTGTGCGTCGTCGTCGTCACGACATCGGCGTGCGGGATCGGATCGGGATAGAGGCCCGCCGCCACGAGACCGGCAACGTGCGCCATATCGACCATGAAGTAGGCACCGACGTCATCGGCGATCGCGCGGAAGCGCTCCCAGTCCATCTGCCGTGAATACGCCGAGAAGCCTGCAACGATAACCTTCGGCCGATGCTCGCGCGCGAGCGCAGCCATCGCGTCGTAATCCAGCCGGCCACTCGCTTCATCGATCCCGTACTGCACGGCGTTGAAGATCTTGCCCGAGAAATTCACCTTTGAGCCATGCGTCAGATGACCGCCATGCGACAAGCTCATGCCGAGCAGCGTGTCGCCTGGATCCATCATCGCGAGATACGCGGCCGCATTGGCCTGGGAGCCCGAATGCGGCTGCACGTTGGCGTAGTCGGCGCCGAATACCTCTTTGGCTCTGTCGATCGCGAGCTGCTCGGCGACATCGACGTGCTCGCAGCCGCCGTAGTAGCGTTTGCCCGGATATCCCTCGGCGTACTTGTTCGTCAGTACCGAGCCCTGCGCCTCGAGCACGCGGGGGCTTGCGTAGTTTTCCGAGGCGATGAGCTCGGCATGGTCTTCCTGACGCCGAACTTCGCTCTGAATGGCGGCGTACAGTTCATCGTCGAATCCTTCGATACGGTAGGCGTCCGTAAACATGCGTCAAAAGTCCTGAAACCCAATGTGGATGAGGCCGGGCGGCCTTCGGGGGCTGCATTGTACCTGTGCCGCCCGCTTTGCGCCCAGCGCCATTCTGTTAGGCTCTACGCCGAACACCGCCCGGCGCGAAAAGTCGCCTCGGCCGGCGTATGATTGGATCGAGTTTCGGCGATCGTCGGCGCCGGGCCCGACCATGCGGGCGCGTCTGCGGCGCGCTGACTTGTCGTAGTCTCCACCGTTCTGAAGAGCTGCCATGACAGAAAAACAAGGTTCCAAACTGCCCCAGGGCTCAATGCTCGCCGCGCTCGGCGTTCTGGTCGCGCTTCTAATCGGCGCGCTCTATTACTTCGCCTACGCACCGCAGCGCGTGGCGCTCGAAGAGGCCAGACGCGTCGCCGTCGCGGCCAGCCAAGCTGCCGATGCCGCGGTGCAGGCAGCGAATGAGCGCGCGGCAGCCGCCGCAGCGCTGAGCGAACGCGTCGACGATCTGGAACGATTGCTCGGCGATCTCAGGCAGACGAGCGCGGAACTCGAGGCGCAGGTCCGGGAACGGGAGTCCGAGCTCGCGCAAATGAGGTCGACGCAAGAGGAGCTCTCAACCGTCTTGCAGATGGAAATAGCCAACGGTCAGATCCAGGTCGCGCGGCTGCGGGACAGCCTGCGCGTGGATCTCGTGAACGAGATATTGTTCGATTCGGGTGAAGCCGAGCTCAGGCCGGCAGGAATCGAAGTGCTCACACGCGTAGGCGAGGTGCTCAATGACGTAGAGGACAGGCAGATCGTCGTCCAGGGCCATACGGACTACGTGACGATCGGCGGCAGGCTCGCGCAACGCTACGCGACGAATTGGGAGCTTTCGTCAGCGCGCGCTGTCAACGTGACCCGATTCCTGCAGGAGCAGGTCGGCGTCGATCCCGCGCGCCTCGCGGCAACGGGATTTTCGGAGTATCGACCGCGCGCCGACAACTCGACCGAAGAGGGCCGGCGCCTGAATCGCCGCATCGAAATCCTACTGGCACCGCTTCCGGAGCCGCTCGAGGCAGCCGCTGAGGCGACTACCGACTGACTGCGCCGCCGCCGTCGATGGTCCAGCGTCCCTGACGAATACTCAGTCAGTGCTCGCGTTTAGCCGGTACCCGATCTAGTCGGCGGGGCCGCTGAGTCCTTCGACGACGCGGGTCCACGCGCGCGCGAGATTGCGCCGGTTGTAGCCGCCGCAGCCCCAGGCCAGCACGCGCCCGTCGCAGTACTGCTCGGCGAGCGCCGCGACGCGCACGGCTGCGTGCCCGTGCGCGTCCTCGCTGTACTCCATGTGTGTGATTGGATCACCGGCCAGCGAATCGGCGCCGCAGTTTAGTGTCAGGAGCTGTGGCTCGTGCGACTCGAGATAGGCCTCGACCTCGGCCCAGGCATCGAGAAACTGGGCGTCATCCGCGCCCGGTG
>JBFJXA010000116.1:0-7061 GCA_041623375.1 Gammaproteobacteria bacterium
CCAATCTAAGCGGTCCATACCACAAGAGGGTCACCGTTTTTGAGTGAAGACGTTCCGTTAGGCCTGTTGTTCGGCCTACTCATCGTTTTGCTCCTCTTGTCCGCGTTCTTCTCCAGCACGGAAACCGCATTGATGAGCCTCAACCGTTACCGGTTGCGGCATCGTGCGCGTGCGGGCCACCACGCTGCACGGCTGACAGAGAAACTACTCCAACGACCCGACCGCATCATCGGCTTGATTCTGCTCGGCAACAATGCCGTCAATCTCGCCGCAGCGGCCATCGTGACGGTCATCGCTATCCGCATAGGCGGCGAAGCCGCGATTCTTGCCGGCACGCTGATCCTGACCGTCGTCGTGCTGATTTTCGCGGAGGTGACGCCCAAGACAATTGCGGCCCGCTACCCGTCCAGGCTCGCCCTGCCGGCCGCGCTGATCTACTACCCATTGCTCAAGGTTGCCTACCCGCTCGTCTGGGTCGTGAGCTTTCTCGCCAACACCTTACTGCGCCTGCTCGGCTTCGGCACCGATCAGGGCCACGATCATGCGCTCAGCGAGGCTGAGCTGCGCACGCTCGTGACCGAGTCCGCGAGCCTGATGCCGCGCCGCCACCAGCGCATGCTGCTGAGCATCCTCGATCTCGGTGAGATCACGGTCGACGACGTTATGGTCCCACGCCAGGAAATCGTCGGCATCGATCTCGACGAGCCGTGGGAACAAAACCTCGATTTGATCCGCAATGCAGGTTACAGCCGCCTGCCCGTCTATCGCGGCGACATCGACAGCATCGTCGGTATCGTGCACTTGCGAAGCATCCTGTCGAATCTTGCCGAGGGCACGTTGACCGAGCAGGTGCTGCTCAGCAAGACTGAGGAACCCTATTTCGTGCCCGAAGGCTCGCCGCTGAACAAGCAACTCGTGAACTTTCAGCGCTTGAAGCAGCGCCTCGCCTTCGCTGTCGACGAGTACGGCGACATACAGGGTCTCGTGACGACCGAAGACGTCATTCGCGAGATCGTCGGTGAGTTCGGCACGGACCCCGGCCCGATCGGACCGGAGGTCGACCGACAGGACGACGGCACGTTTCTCGTCGATGCCGGCGCCAACGTGCGCCAGCTCAATCAGCTCATGGATTGGGATCTGCCGACCGAAGGGCCGAAGACCTTGAACGGCCTCATCGTCGAGCAGCTCGAGACGATTCCGGACACGGGCGCGACGCTCACGGTTGCCGGCTACTCGATTGCGATCATTGCAACGACCGAGCACGCGATAACGAAGGTACGGCTCATCGCGCCCGACGCCGCTGCGGCCGCCGAGACCACACTCACGGCGATTGGCGGTTAGGCGAGCCCGGCGCGCCCGAGCGCGTCACTGAGCTGCGTCACTGGCACGACCTCGAGCGCTGCCCGCGCGCCTCGCGGCGCGTTCGCGGCCGGTATCAACGCTCGTGCGAAGCCGTGCTTGTGCGCCTCGATGAGCCGTTCCTCGCCGAACGGCACGGGTCGAATCTCACCCGTAAGCCCGACCTCACCGAAGACGACGAGATCACCAGGCACGGCGACGCCCGTCAAGCTCGAGACGACCGCGAGCAACACCGCCAGATCGGCCGCCGTCTCGCCGATACGCATGCCGCCGACGACGTTGGCGAACACGTCACGATCGCCGAGGCCGAGATTGCAATGGCGGTGGGCAACGGCGAGCAGCAGGCCGAGGCGCTGCACATCGAGCCCCTGCGCGAGGCGCCGCGGCGGACCGCCCGGCGTCGAATCGACGAGCGCCTGGACTTCGACGAGCAACGGCCGGGAGCTCTCACGCGTCACGAGGGTCACGCTGCCTGCGACCGGCTCGCTGCGCCGCGCCAGAAAGATCGCCGATGGATTCTTGACCTCTTTGAAGCCCTGCTCGCCCATGACGAAAAAGCCCATTTCGTTGGCTGCGCCGAAACGGTTCTTGACGGCCCGGATGATTCGGAAACGGCTGCCGAGATCGGTCTCGAAATAGAGGACCGTGTCGACCATGTGCTCGAGCACGCGTGGACCCGCCAGCGTGCCCTCCTTCGTGACGTGACCGACGAGCAACGTCGCTACACCGTGTCGCTTGGCGAATCGCACGAGCTGCGCAGCGCTCTCGCGGACCTGACTCACGGAACCGGGCGCGGATTCGAGCTGCTCGCTGAAAAGCGTCTGGATCGAATCGATGATCAGGACGCCGGGCGGCGACCGCTCGAGCTGATCGATGACAGCCTCGACACAGGTTTCCGCCATGAGCTCCACGCTCGCGTTCGCGACCTCGAGCCGTGCCGCCCTGAGACCGATTTGATCGAGCGACTCCTCACCCGTGACGTAACAGACCCGATGCGTACCGCTGAGTCGTGCCGCGGCACCGAGCAGCAGCGTCGATTTGCCGATACCGGGATCGCCGCCGATCAGCACGACCGCCCCCGGCACGAGTCCGCCGCCGAGCACGCGATCGAGCTCGCTGAGACCGCTCGACATGCGGGCAACGTCGGCCACGTCGATCTCGTCCAGTCGCGTCGGTGCGACGGGTGCCGGCCTGGTCACGCTTCGCGCTGCCCGCGGCCCGGTCGGCTCGCGGCGCTCAGTCAACGCGTTCCAGGACCCGCAGTCGGGGCACTGACCCTGCCATTTCAGATGCTGCGCACCGCAATCGTTGCAGGTGAAGATTCGCTTAACCCTGGACACCGGCGCAGCATAGCATCCGCCTACCGGCTCGCACCGTCCCGGTGCGGCGTGAATCCTGACTTTTTAACAGAAAAAGGAGCGCCAGGTCACAAGACCTCGCAGCGACGGCTGGCATACTGAAACCACGATGGGACTTCAGAGGATGGGGTGCTGAGCGTGCGCTTAGCTCTGCCTAAATTTTTAGCGCTGGGCGTGCTTGCGATAGGCGCGATGAGCTTGCCGCCGCTGGAGCTACCGCAGCGGCTGGATCGGGTGCTCTATGATGCCTGGTCGCGTGCTGCGCCACCCGCGCCACCCGACGACATCGTGCTCGTGCAGCTCGACAAGCCGGCCCAGCAGACAGGACTCATCGAAACCGCTCGCTGGCAGCGGGCGCGGCTCATGCTCACGACGCTCGCCGACGCGCCGGTCGTACCTTCCGGCGATGTGCCCCTGCTCGGACCCGTGGCTATTGCGAGCGCGAGCATGCCGATTCTCAAAGGAACCGGCTGGATCGAGGGTGGCTACCTCTGGCCCCGACCCGACTTCGACGGTGTGATCCGGTTCGAGCGCCCGACGCTCGGCGCCGTCGATGCAACGCCGTCACTCGCGTATGCCGCGGCCGCGCAGGCCGCGCGTGACGACTCGGCCGTCGCGCCGAATGACGCTGCGGCGCACCCCGCCGCGGATCGCCTCGGCCGGATCTGGCTGCGGTTTTACGCCGCCGACGCCTTTGCCGCGCGCAGCCCCGATGAGATTCGCCGCCAGCCCGATGCGCTCACCGACAAGATCGTCATCGTCGAGACGTCGGGTGGCGCCATCCACGCGACGCCCGTGGGCGCTCAGTCCACGGGTCAGTGGCTGGCCCACGCGATTGCGGGCTATCGGAGCGCCGCAGCCGTGTCCACGACGGTCGGGCTCGAGGTGACGGGTTGGCTCCTGGCCGGCGTGTTCGTCGTGGCCGCCGCCTGGCTTCCGCTGACGGGTTTCATGGGCCTCGTCGTTCCTATCGCTGGAACTGCTGGGCTCATCGTCGCCGGGTCAGCGAGCTTCATACTCGCCGGCGCCTGGATTCCCGTTGGCGGGCCCGGCCTGCTCGTGCTGGGGCTCGGCGCGTTCGCATTTCGCCGACCGTCAGCGGCGCATCCGGCCCAGGCCGGCAGCGGCGCGCGGCGCACGCTCGTCGATGCGCGCAGGCTGTTCGCCCACGGCGAGTTCACCGAGGCCTGGTCGATCTACCGTGAGCTCGCCATGGGCAATGACCTGCTCGGCGAGACCTACGAGCTCGGCTGCGCGCTCGCCGAGCGCGGTGAGGACCGCCATGCCGCGGACGTGTTTCATCGCATCGCTCAGGCCGATGCCGGCTACAAGGACGTTGCGCGCCGTCTCGTCGAGGCGTGCGCCATTGGCGAGGAACCGACCGAGGCAGATCGGCCCAAGCCCGAGACCCTGGGTCGCTACGAGATCCTCGGACTCATCGGCGGCGGCGCAATGGGCGTCGTGTACCTCGGCCGCGATCCGTCGATCAACCGTATCGTAGCGATCAAGGCCATCTACCTCGAAAAACAGTTCGAGGCGAGCCACCTCGAGGAAGCCCGTGAGCGGTTTGCACGCGAGGCCGAAACGGCCGGCCGACTGAGCCATCCCGCCATCGTCACGATCTACGACATCGGCGAGGAGCAGAACATCGCCTACATCGCCATGGAGTACGTCCGCGGCGTCCACCTCAACCGCCACGCAGACCCGGATTCGCTGTTGCCTGTATCGCAAGTTATTGATTTGACAGCTCGAGTTGCCGACGCGCTCGGCTACGCCCACCTCCAGAACGTGGTCCACAGGGATATCAAGCCAGCCAATATTATGTATGATTCGGGCACCGACCTGCTCAAGATCACGGACTTTGGTATTGCCCGACTCATGGACGTCAGCCGCACCCGCACGGGTGTCATACTGGGCACGCCTTCTTACATGTCCCCCGAGCAGCTCCAAGGGGAAAATGTGAACGGGCACACCGACTTATTCGCGCTGGGCGTTACGCTTTACCAGCTACTAACCGGCCATCTACCCTTCCGGGGCTCCTCCATGACGGAACTCATGTTCGTGATCGCGAACGAACCCCATATTCCCGTGACGGCGATCCGAGCGGACCTGCCCCCCGTGCTCGACACGTTGCTCGCCCGCGCCTTGGCCAAAGCGCCCGGTGACCGGTTTGCGACCGGCGACGAGATGGCCCGGGCCCTGCGCGCCGCGCGTGCGGACTGTTGAGGACGGCGAACCGCAAGCCTATGAGTCTCAAGGACAAATTCTCCGCCGTCGAGCTCAGCGACACGGGACGCGTCAGGGATCACAACGAAGATGCGATCGGCTGTGTCGAGGAGATCGGCTTGTGGGTGCTCGCCGACGGCATGGGCGGTTACAACGCCGGCGAGGTCGCCAGCGGCATCGCCGTGAAGACGGTCATCGACCTCGTGACCGAGGCGTGTCAACGCGAGGACCGTGCGGATATCGAGACCGGCACGGGCTATATGCGCCAAACGATCGTGCTCCGCGACGCGATCCATCGCGCGAACAAGATCATTAATCAGACAGCTCAATCGCAGCCGCAGTGCGAGGGAATGGGCACGACGCTCGTCGCGTGTCTGTTCTTCGACAACCGCGTCTCGATCGCGCATGTCGGTGACTCACGGCTCTATCGCATGCGCGACAATCGCTTCGAGCAGATTACGATGGATCATTCTCTGCTGCAGGAGCTCGTCGATCGAGGGTTTTATTCCCAGGAGGAGGCCTCGCGCTCGACGAATCGCAACTACGTGACACGGGCGCTCGGTGTGGAGACGAACGTCGAAGTCGAGGTCCAGGAGATAGACGTCGACAAGGACGACTACATCCTCATGTGCTCCGACGGACTGCCCGACATGGTCGAAGATGAGGATATCCATCTGACGATCAGCACGTTTAACAATAATATTGATACAATCGGCCAGCAGCTCATCAAGCTCGCCAACGACAACGGCGGCCGCGACAATGTGTCCGTCGTCCTGGTGCACGTGTTGGACGCATTTCCGGCCAATGCCGGGCTGCTGGCGAAAGTTCGCAACCTCTTCGGATAATCGGAACAAGAACGATGCCACGTTTGATATTGAGCCTAGATGGGCAGACGCTAGCCGAGTACAACATGACCAAGGAGCGCTACACGATCGGGCGCTTGCCGGACAATGACATCCGCATCGATAACGCGGCCGTCAGCGGTCACCACTCCTTGATCATCAACATCCTCAACGACTCCTTCCTCGAGGATCTCAACAGCACGAACGGCACGTATGTAAACGGCAAGCTCATCAAGAAACATGCGCTGCAGCACGGGGACGTGATTACGGCCGGCCACCACCAGCTGCGATACGTCGACGACCAGGCCGAGGAAGCCGACGCGGGGCCCGACGACGAGTTCCAGAAGACGATGGTCATCGAGCCGAACAAGGACATGGAGGAGCAGATCGCCAAGGTCGCCGAGGCCGCCGAAGCTGCCGCAGCGCAAGCAGCACCGGCAGCGCCAGCCGCGATGGCCGAGGGCGCAGGCTCCGCACTCATCGACGAGGCCGTGGCAGGGACAAAGGAACCGGCGAAGGCCGATCGGTTCAAACCGACGAGCACTCAGAGCGTTGACGAGTCCGAAGCGCCTCCCGTGCTGCCCAAGGCCAAGCTACAGGTTCTGTCCGGCACGTTCGCCGGCCGTGAGCTCGAGCTCACGAAGACGCTCACGACGCTCGGCCGACCCGGCTCACAGGTCGCGGCTGTGAGCCGCCGCTCGGAAGGATTTTTTATCGTCCACGTCGAGAGCGGCAAGGCCGATGACTATCCGCTCGTCAACGGCCAGCCGATCGGTCCGCAGGCGCGTCTACTCGAGGACAACGACGTCATTCAGCTGGCCGGCGTCAAGATGGGCTTTTTCGTCACCTGACGCGCGGGCGGCTCGATCGCTCAGCCCGGGACACCGTCGCCGTACGCATCCGGGACGTAGTTCTCGAATCGGGTCGAAGCGCCCAAGAACGTCAGGACAAATTCCCCGATGGGGCCGTTGCGTTGCTTGCCGATGATGATGTCCGCAGCGCTGCCGCGCGGCGTATCCGGCTCGTACACCTGCTCGCGATAGATGAACACGATGAGATCGGCATCCTGCTCGATCGCACCCGATTCGCGTAGATCCGACATCACCGGTTTCTTGTCGGTTCGTTGCTCGACACTGCGGTTGAGCTGAGAGAGCGCAATCACGGGCACGTTGAGCTCGCGCGCCAGCGCTTTCAGCGATCGGGAAATCTCAGAGATCTCCGTTGCGCGATTCTCCTTCGTTCCCGCAACCTGCATGAGCTGCAGATAATCGATAAC
>JBFJXA010000117.1:0-6952 GCA_041623375.1 Gammaproteobacteria bacterium
ACCCGGGAAACTGGCCCCGGTGGCCGGAATCGAGCGCCGGCAGAGCGTTGGCGCGCGCCCAGCGGCGTCGGCTGACGGCAAGGCCCCGCGGGAAACGACGACGAGCGCGGTGCGCGCCGAGCGCAGTGACGTAGGGTAAAGTTGGGGTCAGACCCCAATGGGAAAGATTGGGGTCTGACCCCGGTTTTCCTCGTCTTTCGGGCGGAGCGTCGAGAGCGGGAACCCATCCGACAGCTCCACGGCGCAATCCCTAACGTCGGAAAGCGAGCTGCGCCAGGGCTCGCTTTGCGCTGCGCTTCAGGGGCGTCGTATAGTAGAACGTTCGGTTTCTCCTCGGGTCCCAACGGTGTCGACACGCACAATCCAGATTCGCGGCGCGCGAACGCACAACCTCAAGAATCTCGATTTGGACCTGCCCAGGGACCAGCTCATCGTATTCACGGGCTTGTCGGGCTCGGGAAAGTCCTCGCTGGCCTTCGATACGCTCTACGCGGAGGGACAACGCCGCTACGTCGAATCCTTGTCGGCCTACGCGCGCCAGTTTTTGTCGATGATGCAGAAGCCCGAGGTCGACCACATCGAGGGCCTCTCGCCCGCGATCTCGATCGAGCAGAAGTCGACCTCCCACAATCCGCGCTCGACCGTGGGCACGGTCACGGAGATCTACGACTACCTGCGGCTGCTCTACGCGCGGGCCGGTATCCCGCGTTGCCCGGAGCACGGCACGGCACTGGATGCGCAGACTGTCTCACAGATGGTCGATCAAGTGCTCGCACTCGAGGAAGGCACGCGAGTCATGCTGCTGGCGCCCGTCGTTGTCGCCCGCAAGGGTGAGCACCAGCAGATCATCGATAGCTTGAGAGCCCAGGGATTCGTCCGCGTGCGCATCGACGGAAAGATCGTCGAGCTCGACGACGTCCCCGCTCTCGACAAGCGCCGTAAGCACGACATCGAGGTCATTGTCGATCGGTTACGCATTCGCGCCGATCTGCGGCTGCGGCTCGCCGAGTCCTTCGAGACATCACTCGCGCTCGCCAACGGCATCGTGCACGTCGTCGATCTCGATGCGCCAGACCAGAAGCCACTCGTATTCTCGGATCGCTTCGCGTGCTCGATCTGCGGCTACAGCCTCAGCGAGCTCGAGCCGCGGTTGTTCTCGTTCAACAATCCGAGCGGCGCATGCCCCGACTGTGACGGGCTCGGCGTCAAGCGCTTTTTCGATATTCAGCGTGTCGTCGCGCATCCGAACCTCTCGCTGGCAGGCGGCGCTGTCAGAGGCTGGGACCGGCGTAACCCGTATTACTACCAGCTCATCCAGTCGCTGGCCGACCACTACGATTTCGACATCGAGGCGCCGTTCGACACGTTGCCAGAAAAGATCAGGAACATCGTTCTCTATGGCAGCGGCAAGGAACGAATCGAATTTCGCTACACGAACGCCAAAGGCAGCCAGAGCCATTGGAAACATGCGTTCGAGGGGATCGTTCCGAACATGGAGCGACGCTATAGGGAAACCGACTCGAACGCCGTGCGCGAGGAGCTCGGCAAATATCAGAGCATGCAGGCGTGCACGGGCTGCGGTGGCGCACGGCTCAATGAGGCTGCGCGCCACGTGTTCATCGGCTCGACGAGCCTGCCGCAGCTTTCGAGTCTCGATGTCGAGGCCGCATTCGCGTTCTTCGCCGATCTCAAGCTCGAAGGATGGCGCGGAGAGATCGCGGAGAAAATCGTCAAGGAGATCAAGGACCGATTGAAGTTCCTCGCCGACGTCGGTCTCAACTACCTGACGCTCGATCGCAGCGCGGAGACGCTGTCGGGCGGGGAGGCGCAGCGTATCAGGCTCGCGAGCCAGATCGGCTCGGGGCTCGTCGGGGTCATGTATATCCTCGACGAGCCGTCGATCGGTCTGCACCAGCGCGATCACCGCCGCTTGCTGGATACGCTCGTACGGCTGCGCGACCTCGGCAACACGGTCATCATCGTCGAGCACGATGCGGAGTCGATTCTCGCGGCCGATCACGTCGTCGATCTCGGCCCGGGAGCAGGTGTGCACGGCGGGCAGATCGTCGCAGCCGGAACACCGGACGAGATCAAAGCGAATCCGGCTTCGCTCACAGGCCAATACCTCAGTGGCCAGAAGCGAATCCCGCTGCCGCCGACGCGCCGCGAGCCCGATCCGCAAACGATGCTCGAGATCCGCGGTGCGCGCGGCAATAATCTAAAGAGCATCGACGTCGACGTGCCGATCGGCCTCATGACCTGCGTGACGGGTGTCTCGGGCTCCGGCAAGAGCACGCTCATCAACGATACGCTGTACCGGCTCGTCGCCGAGAAGCTCAACCGTATGCCGTACTATCCGGCTCCGTTTAGCGACGCCGCCGGTCTGGAGCACATCGACCGTGTCATCGAGATCAGCCAGGCGCCGATCGGCCGTACACCGCGCTCCAACCCCGCGACGTATACCGGCCTGTTTACGCCGATTCGCGAGCTGTTCGCGGCGACGCAGGAGTCACGCTCGCGCGGTTACGCCCCCGGGCGGTTCAGTTTCAACGTCAAGGGTGGGCGCTGCGAGAGTTGCCAGGGCGACGGCGTCATCAAGGTCGAGATGCATTTTCTGCCGGACGTCTACGTGCCGTGCGACGTCTGCAAGGGCCGCCGGTACAACCGCGAGACCCTCGATATCCGCTACAAGGGCAAAAATATCCACGACGTTTTGCAAATGACCGTCGAGGATGCGCTGGAATTTTTTCGCAACGTCCCCGTCGTGGCACGCAAGCTCGAGACGCTGCGCGCCGTCGGCCTAAGCTATATCCAGCTCGGCCAGAACGCGACGACGCTCTCCGGCGGCGAGGCCCAGCGCGTCAAGCTCGCCAAGGAGCTGTCCAAGCGCGCAACGGGATCGACGCTGTACGTGCTCGACGAGCCGACGACGGGCCTGCATTTTCACGATATCGCCCAGCTTCTGAGCGTGCTCTACAAGCTGCGCGACCAGGGCAACACGATCGTCGTCATCGAGCACAATCTCGAAGTCATCAAAGCTGCAGACTGGATCATCGATCTCGGCCCCGAGGGCGGCGCCGGCGGCGGCACTGTCGTCGCAAGCGGCCCACCCGAGGCCATCGTCGCCACACCGGGCTCGCACACCGGAGAGTGTTTGCGGGAGATCCTCGACGCCCCTTCACAGGATCGGCCGAAAGCCCGCGCGACCTAGCGCCAGCCGCGTACGCGCAAGCGCGACTGATCCGTGCCACGGTGAGTCGGCCCCGCTCGGTCTGGAGAATCGGCGAAGAATGGGGTCAGACCCCAAATGCGCCGATTTCGCCGGAGCGCGCGCCACACCTAGGCTCCGGCCGGATCGATTGGGGTCTGACCCCATTTGTTCTTCAACTCGGCCGCCGCAGTGACCGCCAACGCCGGTCCAGCGTCGCGGACTAGCTGAGGTCGGCCAGCGAGCGAATGCCGACGGCACTGCGGATCTCGGCCATGTAGGGCTCGGTCATCGCTCTGGCTCTCTCGGCACCCTGCTGCAATACGCGCTCGACGTGGTCGGGCGCGGCGAGCAGGCGTTCGTACTCCTGGCGCATATCCTTCAGATGATCGTTGATGTACTCGAACAGGAGCTGCTTCGCTTCGCCCCAGGCGATGCCTTCGGCGAAGCGCTCGCGCATGGCTGCGGTCTCGGCGTCGCTGGCAAACGCCTTGTAGATCGTGAACAGTGTGCTGTCATCCGGATCCTTCGGCTCGCCGGGCTCCAGGGAATTCGTCTTGATCTTCATGATGAGCTTGCGCAGCTTCTTTTCGCCGACGAACAGCGGGATCGTGTTGTCGTAGCTCTTAGACATTTTGCGACCGTCGAGTCCGGGCAATACTGCAATGTTCTCGCCGACCTGCGCCTCGGGGAGAACGAACGTTTCGCCAAAGTGGTGATTGAATCGCTGGGCGATGTCACGCGCCATCTCGACGTGCTGAATCTGATCTTTGCCGACAGGCACCTTGTTGGCCTTGAATATCAGGATGTCGGCGGCCATGAGAATCGGATAGCAGAACAGGCCCATCATGATGCCCTGATCGGGATCGCGGTTGCCGCGGGCGTCGTTCTCGTCCACGGCCGCTTTGTAAGCGTGGGCGCGATTCATGAGCCCCTTCGCAGTCATGCACGTGAGAATCCAGGCGAGCTCGGGAATCTCCGGTATATCCGACTGGCGGTAAAAGACGCTTTCGGGATTGAGCCCGGCCGCGAGCCAGCTCGCGGCAATCTCGAGCGTCGAGCGGGCAACCTGGTCGGGGTCCGAGCCTTTGACGAGCGAGTGGTAGTCGGCGAGAAAGTAGTAGGTGCCGCCGACGTTTTCGCTCCAGCTCGCGGCCACGGCCGGGCGGATCGCGCCGACGTAGTTGCCGATATGCGGCGCGCCCGTCGTCGTGATGCCTGTGAGTACGATGTCCATCAGAATCCTGCCGCCTGGCCGTCCTTGCGTGACTCGGATGCGCCGAGAAAGGTCTTCTGCGCGGCATCCCATTGTATGGCCTGATAGCCGCCGAATCCGTCCCGCGCGCGCTCGACCTTGTGGCCGCGCCGCTCGAGCGCCGCGACGACGTCAGCGCCGTAGTCCGACTCCAGCAGCACGACACCTCCGTCACGCATTCGGTAGCCACCCGTGTCGCTCGAGCCTTCGTGGCGCGCGCGCGGCGCATCGCCGGCTTCCTGAATATTCATGCCGAAATCGATGATGTTGACGAGTATTTGCACGTGGCCCTGCGGCTGCATGTCGGCGCCCATGACGCCGAAGCTCATGAGCGGCTCGCCGTCCCTCGTGACGAACGCAGGGATGATCGTATGCAGCGGGCGCTTGCCGGGCGCATAAACGTTGGGATGCTCCGGATCGAGGCTGAACAGCTCGCCGCGATCCTGGAAACCGAAGCCGAGACCCGGGACCGCGAGCCCTGAGCCGAAGCCGCGAAAATTGCTCTGGATCAACGACACCATGTTGCCGTCGGCATCGGCGGTCGTCAGATAACAGGTATCACCGACGCCGAGAACCTCGGGATCCCCATGACCGACGTCGAGCGACGCCTTGTCGGCGTCGATGAGACTGCGCCGCTGCTCCGCGTAGGCCTTCGAAATCAGTTGCTCCACGGGAACATCGACGAAGCGGGGATCGGCATAGAAACGCGCGCGGTCCTCGAACGCGAGCTTTTTGGCCTCGATGAGCGTGTGCAGATAGTCGGGATGCTGCGCGCCCCACGATGCCAAATCGTAGGCCTCCAGGACGTTGAGCATCTGCAGTACGGCAATACCCTGGTTGCTCGGCGGAATCTCCCAGACATCGTAGCCGCGGTAGCGCGTCGAGACGGGATCGACCCATTCGGAGTCGTGCGCAGCGAGATCGTCCTCGCTGAGATAACCGCCGTGCGCTTGCATGAACTCGTGTATGAGGCGTGCGACGGGCCCTTCGTAGAAACCGGATCGACCTTCGTCTGCGAGCGTGCGGTAGGTCTCGGCGAGAGCGGGATTCGTGAACGTCTCACCCGCGCGCGGCGCGCGCCCGTCGGGCATGTAGAGATCGGCGAAGCCGGGATAATCCTCGAACTCGGCCGCATCCTGCGCCCAGTAGCCCGCGATGATCTCCGTCACCGGAAAGCCCTGATCGGCGTATGCAATCGCCGGCGCGAGCACATCGCTCATGGACAGGCGGCCGAACGCCTCGTGCAGCGTAAACCAGCCGTCGACGGCGCCCGGCACGCTGACGGACAAGGGTCCGTGAGCCGGTATTCGCTCGAGACCCATACCATGCAACATCTCGAGTGTCAGGCTCTGCGGCGCGCGGCCGCTGCCGTTGAGACCGCGAAGCTCGTTGCGCTGCGCGTCCCAGACGATTGCGAACAGATCCCCACCGATGCCGCAACCCGTCGGCTCGACGAGGCCGAGGACGGCGTTTGCTCCGATGGCCGCGTCCATCGCGGAACCGCCCTGGCGTAGAATCGCCACGGCCGTTTGCGTTGCGAGCGGTTGGCTCGTCGCAGCCATGCCGTTTTTTGCGGCGACGACCGAGCGCGTTGCGAAAAATTGTCCGAAAGGTCTGTCCATGCTGTTGCGTCCCGTGCGTTTTTCTTCGACGACGGCCATGAAGGCTCCCACGGAACGCCGGTCTCGGAGTATCCGCAGGCACGCTGAGCTTGGTACCTGCGTATCGGGCGCCCTATTATTCACGAGATCGGACGGGCTGTTAACCGCCTCGCCGCAACGGAGACCCTTTGAGCCACGATAACGAAAGCGACGCGCTCGGCGAGCTGTTTGCCGCGCACCTGAGGGAATGGGCCGCGCGCTTCGAGGCGGCGCTCGAGACGGCGGGCTTCGACAGCGTCGTGATCCTCGCGGGTGCCGAGCAGGCCGTTTTTCGCGACGACAGGACCTATCCGTTCGTCGCCGAGCCCTATTTTAGAGCTTGGACACCGCTGAGCCATCATCCGGACTCGGCGATACGTTTCGAACCCGCAAAGCGTCCGCGCCTCGTTTACTTTCAGCACAAAAGTTTCTGGCACGTGCCGCCCGCGCCGCCCGCAGGCGCGTGGCTCGAGCACTTTGATCTCGACTGCGTCGACGATCTGACCGCCCGTACCGCTGCGCTCGGTCCTCTGTCGGGACGGGTCGCGGCGATCGGCACGCCGGAAGGCGAACTAAGCGACGCAGTCGTCTGGAACGACCCGGCTCTGCTTGCAGCACTCGACTTCCGTCGAGCTCGCAAAACGGATTACGAGATCGCGTGCATAGCCGAAGCCAATGCAATCGCAGCGCGGGGTCATATCGCAGCACGGCGCGCTTACGACGAAGACGCATCGGAATTTTCGATTCACCAGGCCTACTGCGAAGCGAGTGCGCAACGCGAAACCGAGCTGCCCTATCTCAATATCGTCGCACTCAACGAGAATGCGGCCGTGTTGCACTATCAGAACC
>JBFJXA010000118.1:0-6907 GCA_041623375.1 Gammaproteobacteria bacterium
TACAGCCAGGCCGACAGCTGGCTCATGGGCTATGCCGGCGTGGGCGGTATCTACCTGATGAGCTGGTGCGTATTGCTGACGGCCGGGGCGACAGTCACGATCGTCAAGGGCGCGCGTCTCGCACGCTTGATGACGGTCGTTGTCGTCGTCGCGATATGGCTGCCGGCATTTTTTCTCTCCGGTCACCGTTGGACACGCCCCGACAGCGAGATCGTTACGGTCGCTCTTGCACAGGGCGCCGTGTCGCAGGATCGAAAATGGTTGCCGAGTCAGTTCGCGCCGACGCTCGAGCTCTACGAGGGGCTGACGACCGAAGCGCTGGGGAGGACGATCATTCTCTGGCCCGAAGTGGCGATTCCGGCTCTCTACGATCGCGTCGTCGGTTACTTCGATCGCATCAGTGCCGTCGCATCCGCGCACGGCAGCACGGTGCTGACAGGAATCCTGCGTGCGAATCCCGAGACCGGAGCGATTCAGAATTCGCTAGTCGCGCTCGGCGATTCTCGCGAGTTTTACGTCAAGCGCCACCTCGTACCCTACGGCGAGTACTTTCCGGTCCCGAATTTCGTGCGCAATTGGATGCGCGTCCTGGAGCTACCGCACACCGATATCACCCCCGGCCCGGCCGACCAGCCGCCGCTGACGGTAGGAGGTCAAAGCCTGGCTGTGACGATCTGCTACGAGGATTTGTTCGGCGCCGAGCAGCTACATTACATGCCGGAGGCAACGATGCTCGTCAACGTCAGCAACGACGCATGGTTTGGCGACTCGATTGCGCCACACCAGCACCTCGATATCGCACGAGTCCGTGCTGCGGAGGTCGGCCGCTATATGCTGCGGGCGACGAATACAGGCATCTCGGCGATCATCGATCCGAGCGGGCGCATCGTCGGACGGTCGCCACAGTTCGAGCCGCACCTGCTCGAAGGCGCCGTCCAGGGTTTCACGGGGAGCACGCCGTATGCGCGCTGGGGCAATTTCACGGTCGTGCTGATGGCCCTGTCGGTATTGCTGGCAACCTACGTGTCCCGCCGTCAACGGTCCTGAAGCGGCCCTTGACTGTTACCTGAGACCTGGCTCGTCGCTCACCGCCGGTTTCAACGGCCGACGACGAAGTTCACGATGCGCTTGGGCACGTAGATCGCGCGCTTGATCTCGTGATCGCCGAGATGTCGCGCGACGTTGTTGTCTGCGCGCGCGATGTCGAGAACTTCGTCCTCTGTCGCTGCTGCGGGAATCTCGATACGCCCTCTGACCTTGCCGTTTACCTGCACGGGTACCTCGAGCGTATCGCGCTCGAGGTAGGCCGGATCTGCCTGCGGCCACGGCGCATAAGCCAGCGACTCCGCGGCACCGAGTCGCTCCCACAGCTCCTCGGCGATATGCGGTGCCAGCGGAGCGAGTATGACGACGAGTCGCTCGGCGATCTCTCGTGGCAGCGACGACCATTTGACTGCGGCGTTGGTGAACTCCATGAGAGCGGCAATCGCGGTGTTGAACCGCAACCCCTCGATATCGTCGGTGACTTTGGCCAGCGTTTGATGCAGGGCGATGAGCTGTTCCTTCGAAGGCGCCTCGTCGCTGAGCTTCGCACTCAAGCCCGGGCCGTCCTCGGCCGCGACGAGCCGCCAGACGCGGTTCAGGAACCGGTGTGTGCCTTCGACGCCGCGCGTATTCCACGGCTTCACTTGCTCGAGCGGGCCCATGAACATCTCGTAGAGCCTGAACGCGTCTGCGCCGTAGGCCTGCACGACCTCGTCCGGGTTCACGACATTGCCGCGGCTCTTGCTCATCTTGTACGCACGAGCGTCTACGCGCACGGTTGCGTCCTCCTTGAGCACGAAGTGCTCGCCGGATTTCTCGATGTCCTCCTCGGCGGCACGCTCGGCCGCAACGGGGCTGTCCGTGCGCGTGTCGTGCCCGGCAGCGACGTGCTCGGCAGAGACGGGTCGTCCGCTCGCGTCGATATACTTCGTGAACTCGAGCTCGCCGAGGACGATACCTTGGTGGACGAGCCGCTTGAATGGCTCCGGGGTCGAGACGACGCCGATGTCGTGGAGCAACTTGTGCCAGAAGCGCGCATAAAGCAGATGCAGCACGGCGTGCTCGGCGCCGCCGACGTAGAGATCGACGGGCATCCAGTAGCTCTCGATCTCGGGATCGACGAGCTTATCGGTGTTATCGGGATCGAGATAACGCAGGTAATACCAGCACGAGCCAGCCCATTGCGGCATCGTGTTCGTCTCGCGGCGCGCCGGCTTGCCTGTGTCGGCGTCCGTCGTGTCCAGCCAATTGCCAGCCGTGGCGAGTGGGCCCTCGGGCGTGCCACTCGGCTTGAACTCCTCGACGTCCGGAAGGAGGACAGGCAATTCACCGTCGGAGACACTTTTTGCCTCGCCATCGACGAACACGATCGGAAACGGCTCGCCCCAATACCGTTGCCGTGAAAACAGCCAGTCGCGCAGCTTGTAGTTTACTCGTGCCGTGCCTCGCCCGGTTTCCTCGAGCCAGGCAATCATCTCGCGCTTCGCAGTTGCCGTGTCGAGGCCATCGAGAAAGCCGCTGTTGATTGCAGGACCCTCGCCGACGTAAGCCTCGCCGTCGAAGTCGTCCGGGGGTTGTACCGTACGGATAATCGGCAGACCGAAGGCGGCGGCAAAATCCCAGTCGCGTTGATCCTCGCCCGGCACGGCCATGATTGCGCCCGTGCCATAACTTGCGAGCACGTAGTCGGCGACCCAGATCGGAATGGTTTCCTGATTGGCCGGGTTTACGGCATAGGCCCCAGTGAAGACGCCTGTCTTCGTTTTCTGCAGCTCCGCCCGCTCGAATTCGCTCTTCTGTGCGGCGGCCTCGCAGTATGCGGTAACGGCCTCACGTTGCTCGGCCGTCGTGATCTGCTCGACGAGCGCATGCTCGGGCGCGAGCACCATGTAGGTTGCGCCGAACAACGTATCGGGCCGTGTCGTGAAGACTCGAATCGACTCCGCATCGTGGCCGACGATCGTGAAGTCGACCTCGGCGCCCTCGCTGCGCCCGATCCAGTTTCGCTGCATTTCCTTCGTGCTGTCGGGCCATTCGACCTCGTCGAGGCCCGCGAGCAGCTCGTCCGCGTATTCCGTGATGCGCAGTACCCACTGGCGCAGTGGGCGTCGCACGCATGGGAAACCGCCGACTTCCGATTTACCGTCGATGACTTCCTCGTTCGCGAGCGTCGTCCCGAGCTCCGGGCACCACCAGACCGGCAGCTCCTGCTGGTACGCGAGGCCGCGCTCGAAGAACTGCTTGAAAATCCATTGTGTCCAGCGGTAGTAACCCGGATCCGTCGTGTTGATCTCGCGATCCCAGTCGTAGGAGAAACCGAGCGATTTGAGCTGCTCACGGAACCGCTCGATGTTCTTCTCCGTCGTGATCTTCGGATGTGTGCCCGTACGGATCGCATATTGCTCGGCCGGTAGGCCGAAGGCGTCCCAACCGATCGGATGCAGCACGTTGAAGCCGTTCATCCGCTTGTAGCGCGCGATGATGTCGGACGCCGTATAGCCTTCCGGATGGCCCACGTGCAGCCCGTCGCCGCTCGGATACGGGAACATGTCCAGGACGTAGTATTTAGGCTTGGACCGGTCGACGGGGTCCGGGGTCTTGAATGTCTTATTCTCGTCCCAGTATCGTTGCCACTTGAGCTCGATCTCCTTGAACGGATAACCTGACATTGTTCGATAGTTCCTCGGAAGCGGCTGGATCTGCCTGGATCTCGACGATCAGAGCGAATTGCGGTCTGCGTGGCTGGAACGGATGATCTTTGTAATCTGCAACAGAATCAAGCACTCGCTGCGCCTCGGCGCCATAGTGGTCGTGGGCGGAATGCTCACGGGTTGCGGCTTTCATCTACAGGGCACCAACGGCGAATTGCCCACTGCAACCGCGCAGACGTATTTGCAAACCGACGACCCGTACTCGGATTTCTACGAAAATCTCAGACGCGCATTGCGCGAGCGCGGTGCGAGCGTCGTCGAATCTCCCCAGGACGCCAGCGCCGTGCTGCGAATAATCGAGGACAGCTACGGGCAGCGGATATTGTCGGTATCTGCGCGCAACGTGCCGCGTGAGTACGAGATCTTCTATACAGTCACGTTTTCACTCGAGGCAGACGGTAGCGAGCTGCTCGCTCCCGAATCGTTGCTCGTCACGCGCAGCTACACCTGGGATGAGACACAGGTGCTCGGCAAGAGCGCCGAGGAAAACGCGTTGCGTCAGGCCCTCGCGCGCGATCTCGCGCTGCGCGTCGTACGGCGCATCGCGACCGACCGGCAGAGCGTTCCGGCGACTTGAGCGTCGTCGAGCTTCGCGACCTAAGCTCAGACGCCGTCGAATCGTTGCTCGCGGCCTACGGCGTCGAGCTCATCACGTTGTCACTCGGCGCTGAGATCCCGGCGTCTTACTGGGGCGCGCCCGAGGCCGGCATCGCCGGTCGCTGCGTCTTCGCACGAGCCGATACGCCGGTGCACTCGTTATTGCATGAGCTGTGTCACTACGTGTGCATGACGCCGAGGCGGCGTAAAGCGCTCTGGCGCGACGCTGGCGGCGACGACGCGGAGGAGTGCGCCGTCTGCTACCTGCAGGTCTTGCTCGCGAAGCGTCTGCCGGGCCTGGGCGCAGCCAGGCTGCTCGCGGATCTCGATCGCTGGGGCTATAGCTTCCGGGAGGGCTCAGCAGCCGCCTGGTTTGCGAGTGACGGTGCCGCGGCCAGAGACTGGCTCGCGGAGCGAGGCCTCATCGACGCGCAGGACGTCCCCACGCTGCGCCTACGTGCCTGACACCCCGAATTAAATGGGGTCAGACCCCATTTAATCGGGCTGAAGGCCCTAGCACAGCTCGCTTTTCGCAAAAATTGAACAATTGGGGTCTGACCCCAGTTATATGGATGCTGCCGCGCTCGGCGGAGTCGAAGGAGCCGGAAGAGGCCTTGCGGCTAGAGCTTCGTCGGGTTGGGCGCGTCGCCGTAGACGGCCTCGGGATCGAAGACTTTTTCCGTCTCGGTGAACTGCAGCGTCGTGTCGGTCGCATCGGGCCCGATCGGCACGCGCCGGTAGAAGCAGGAGCGGTAGCCGACGTGGCAGCTAGCCCCACCGGCGACGTCGACGCGCAGCCACACACAGTCCTGATCGTCGTCGATGAGCAGCTCCCGAACCGTCTGCACGAGCCCGCTCGTCGCGCCCTTGTGCCACAGGACGCCGCGGCTGCGGCTGAAATAGTGCGCCTCGCCGGTCTCGATGGTCTTGCGCAGGGCTTCGGCATTCATGTAGCCCTGCATGAGCAGCTCACCGCTCTCGAAATCGGTCGTGACTGCCGGGATGAGCCCTTGAGCGTCGAATTTGGGCGCAAGCTCGGTGCCTTCCTCGACCTGCTCGATGCTTCTGCGCGGTGCGAAGTCCGTGGCCATGATTGGCGCTCCCGTCCACAAAACCGCGATTATAAGCGACCCGGACGGCACCCGCGGCCCGCCGGGGCTCCGGCTCGGCTTGGTATCATAGTCGGCTTCGACGCCGCACGAGCGGCAGGGATGCACCTCGCCGATGGCCCTGTATCTGCACAATACGCTGACGCGCTCGCGCGAGCGCTTCGAGCCTGCCGAGCCTGGCAAGGTGACGATGTACGTCTGCGGCCCGACGGTCTACAACTTTGCCCATATCGGCAACGCGCGCCCGCCCGTCGTTTTCGATGTCCTCGCGCGCCTGCTGCGCAGGAGCTATGACCTCACGTACGCGCGTAACGTCACCGACGTCGATGACAAGATCAACGCTGCGGCTGCGGAGGAGGGCGTCGAGATCGGGCTGCTGACGGCGCGCTACCTCGCTGCGTACCACGAGGACATGGCAACGCTGGGCGTGTTGCCGCCCGACGTCGAGCCCAGGGTCACCGAAAACCTCGGTCCGATCGTGGCGATGATCGAGAAGCTCGTAGCCTCGGGGAATGCGTATGAAGCCGACGGACACGTGCTGTTCGCCGTGGAGAGCTTCGAGGCGTATGGACGGCTCTCGGGACGCGATCGCGACGAGCTCATCGCCGGCGCTCGCGTCGAGGTTGCGCCGTATAAGAGAGACCCGGCCGATTTCGTGCTCTGGAAGCCGTCTGCGCAGGACATCGTCGGTTGGGACAGCCCGTGGGGCCGCGGCAGGCCGGGCTGGCACATAGAATGCTCCGCGATGGCCGAGACCCATCTCGGCGAGACGATCGATATCCACGGCGGGGGCCAGGATCTGGTCTTTCCGCATCACGAGAACGAGGTAGCGCAGAGCACGTGTGCGCACGCGGGCCGCAGATATGCACGCTACTGGGTTCACAACGGGCTCATCCACGTCGATAGTGAGAAGATGTCGAAGTCAATCGGTAACGTATTGCTCGTCAAGGATCTGCTCGCCGAGGTGCCGGGTGAGGTCGTGCGGCTCGGCCTGCTCACGGCGCACTATCGCCAGCCGCTCGATTGGACGGGCGAGGTGCTGACCGAGGCGGAGCAGAAGCTCAATCGAATGTATGGAGCGTTGCGCGAGGCCGGCATTGAGGGTCCGCCTGTCGACGACGACGAGCCGCCGGCCAGCGTCGTCGAGGCGCTCGAGGACGATCTGAACTCACCGCGGGCGCTCGCTGAGCTATTCTCGCTCGCGCGCGAGGCCAATCGGACGACCGATGCCGGTGATCGGATCGCCAAGGCACGGCAGCTGCGTTCGGGCGCGGCGTTACTCGGGCTGCTGCAGGACGATCCGCAGGCCTGGTTCATGCGTGCCGGCGCGGGCAACGCCGGGCTCAGCGACGCGCAGATCGATACGCTCATGGCCGAGCGCGAAAGCTTGCGCCAGGCACGCAAGTTCGCAGAGGCGGACTCGCTTCGCGACAGGCTCGCCGACCA
>JBFJXA010000119.1:0-6654 GCA_041623375.1 Gammaproteobacteria bacterium
CGCCATCATGGATCCGCCGGTCCTGAGCGCGAGCCACCAATAGGCCGGCGCTGCTTGCGGATCGCCTTCCATTGCATACAAGATGATGTTAACGGGCACGTTGAACGGCAGGTCGCGAACCGCGCGATTGAAATGCCCCATTCGCTCGCGACCGGTCACGCCGGCTCTGACCGGGATCACCTCGCCGATCGTCGGCAGGCCGTCGAGGAGCAGATAAATGTTATCGGGCTTCGGATCGAGAGGGCGCATCGCTGCAAACGCCTGATGCAGACTCGTCGGCCCGCTCGGCGCCATGCTGCGCAGCGCCTGCACGGCTTCCTCGAGCTGGGCGCCGTCGCGCACCGTGAGCCACTGCCCATCGCTGCCTTCGATGAGCGACCAGGCCTTGTCGTTGAACGCGAAGATCTGAAATTGAGTTCCGGGCTGAAATTGCGTCGTCAGCCAGTCGACCGTATTGACCGCCTGCTGCCACTTGGGCGCAGCGATCTGCTGCTGCAACGGCATGTTGCGCCGCCGGATGATGTTGACGATCGTCCGATCGAGCATGCTCGAGGACGCATCGACGAGAATGACGACGCGATCGCCGCCCATGCGCATGCCCGTCAGATACTGGCGATTACCGTCGCCGACGAAGCTGCGAATGCGATTACCGGCATCGGCCGGTGTGATGCTCGCGGCCGACAGCCGCTCCGTTTCGGCCTGGAGCTGCTCGAGATCGGAGCGCAGCTGCTCGATGAGCTCGGTCTGCGACTCCGTGTCGGCCGTCAGGACGCTGAACTCGGACTCGGTTTGCTGGATTTCGCTGACGATCTCCTGACGCATGCCGCGCAGCACGGCCCACTGCTCGATGAGCTCGGCCAGGTCCTGCTTGAGCTGAACGAGATTCTTGCGCCCCGTGAGCACCTTGAGCTCCATGCGATCGACCTCGGCCGACAGGTCGTCGAGGATCACGGTCCGGCGCTGGTCGATGTTTGCGTTGATGATCATGAAGAACAGAATGACCGCGCCGAATCCGCAGGTCATTGCATCGAGAAACGCGAGAGAGAAGACATTGTTGAGGCGTTTACGTGCCATTCGCGGCCTCCATGCGGATGACCTGTAGCTGCTCACCGGGCGAGCCGATGCGGATGACGTCCGCCGGCTGCAGGGCGACCTCGCCGTCGATTCGCTTCTCGTTCACGAACGTACCGAAACTGCTCTTGTCGACGAGCTTGAGCTCACCGTCGCGCCTGACGAGCTCGCAGTGCGCCCGGGAGACGCCGCTCTGGCCGCCGTTGAGCACGATCGTACGCCGCTGCGGTATGGGCTCTCTGCCGATGACGATACCGTTCGAATCCACGGGGTAAGCGATGCCACGATACACGATGTGGCTGGCCGGATCCTCGGCTATCGTCGGGGCCGGCGCCGGCGCGTCCGTCTTTGCCGGGCGCCTTGCGGGTGCGGATTCGACCGGCGGCGCCCGCCACGGCATGCGCTTGAGCAGTCGCACGCTATCCGACTCCCCGATGAGTGCCTCAGCCTGACTCAAGGCCCCGAGCGCAGCCTCCCCGGGCGGTAACGTCACGACGAGCGCGTCATCGAGTCGCTCGAGCTCGCCGACGATCCCGGGCATGTTGGCGAGACGATCGGACAACAGGACGACGAGCCCCGTGCCGGGCTCGCGACATTGGGCGATGAGCTGGACGATGGCTTTGTAGAAACCCGCCATGACACCGATGAGCTGCGCGCGCTCGACCTCTATCGTGAGGTCTTCGCCGTCTCGCGGCAGCTTGAGCTCGACGGAGTCCGGACGCTGCTCGAGCTCGTCGAGCCATGTCGGCAGGCGATCGTAGACGAGTTGCTCGCTCGCTGCGCTGTGAAACGGATCGAAGCGCGTTGCGAGCACGAAGAGCTCCGCCACGCGTTTGGCCAGTAAATCCATGATCGAGGCGAGCCCCGTGTTGCCGAGCGAGCGCTCGGCAGCGGCCGCAACGTCCTCGCCCTGCGTCAGTGGCGTCGCCGACACCCGATGCAGCCCGGCGTCAACGTGCACGAGCTGACGATCCGGATACGGCGCCGCCGCTGCTGCTGCCGCCGAGCTCACCATTGCACGCACGGGGATGTCGCACTCATGCGCCAGCCCGAGCAAGACGCCGAGCTCATCACGGCCGTAGTGGCCGGGAACGAGCAACAGAGCGTCTTCACTGTCGCTGCCGAACTCTCCCCACAGCGCCTTGAGCTGCGCGTAGGCGATCTCGGCCGTACTGCCGACGCCATCGAGGCCCGCGCTGCCCGGCTCGAGCGTCAGATTATCCCAGAAGCGATTGCTGCACTGGCGCGGGTGCAGCCGCGCCTTTGCATAGGCGTCCCGGCCGGTAAGTATGTCCTGCCCGTCGACGAACGCGTAGCCCGGCTCGTCCGCGACGATGCCCGCCGCGTCCGCGAGGATGATTCCGGCATCGTTAATGTCAATGGCAATCGTCGACATCTTACCCGTCCAACCTCCTACCGATCCCGCGCCTGCATGTGCCGAATCAGGTTGTGGTCGAGATACGTTTGTGTATCGAAGACGAGGCGCTCCTGCAGCAGTTGCAGCTGATGCACGAGAAACATGACGACGATCGATATCAGCAACGCGATGAACGTCGAGTTGAACGCGGTACCGAGACTCTGCGTAACGCCGGCAATATCGCCGTCTACGGCCCGATGCGCCTGTCCGAGCGCGTCACCGATGCCGCGAACCGTGCCGATAAACCCTACGGACGGAATCGCCCAGGCGATATAGCGGATCATCGAGAGCTCGGACTCCAGCCGCTCGCTTTCCGACTCGCACAGCGTATTGGCGACCGACGACACGTCCTGGACGTTGCGTGTCGAGCCGAACCGCTCGAGCGACGAGAGCAGCACGCGTGGCAGCAACATGTCGCGCAAGCCATCCGGCAACGCCTGAATCGTCCGCGCGTACTCGCGGCTGTCCTCGGGCAAGATACGCACGCCGCCCGGTACGGGGATGAGCTCGCGCTGGAGTAGCGCGCGCTCTGAGAGCGCTTTGGCTGCCTTGAAGCCCATGATCGAGAAAGCCCACAGCATGAGGATGAAACACGCCTCCTGCTCGAAATCCCGAATCAGCACCCAGACGGAACGCTCAGGCGTGTAGTTTTCCTCTTCCTGAATACGCAGTGTCTGCTCTGCGAGCACCTCGGTCGCGCGCGGGCGCACGACCGTCACGTAGACAGCGTGCACGACGATGACCGCAATGATCAACGCGAACACCTGGTAAAGAAATTCTGTCGGAAACGTACGTTTCATAGGCTCCTATCGCTCCACCGCTCGTCGGTCGTCGTATCGATCTCCGGCCGGGCTAAATGTTGATCGGAAACGTCACTTCCTCGTCCGCGGCGATCTCCTCACTCGGAATGAAGATCTCCTCGAGTGTCCGGTTTTCGTCCGCCGGCGGCGGCGCAGGCTCAGCCGGCGGCGCCTCGCTCTCGGCGGGCGGCGCTTCCTCGCGGGCTTCCTGGGCCGAGACGGCCAGCGCGAGCGTGCCCCACAGCAGCGCCGCGAGCAAAAAGCGATTCGTACTCATCTGCTGATTCTCCGTCCCGAAGTATCGTTTATTAGACCGTAACAATCTGTAATCATTCCAAATTTCTTGCAATCCGGAAACCGACGTCTTCTCTGGCGTCCGTGCTGTAATTGCGCGATGCGAGGCGCAGATCGGGCAGCGTGGCGCTGCGCCAGCTCGAGCCGCGAATGACGTGGGCCCGCCCATCCTCGGGGCCGAGCGGGTCGACGAGCACCTGTGTGCTGGCGCTGCTGCCGATCTCATAGTAATCCTGGACCCACTCGGCTACGTTGCCACCGAGGTCGTATATCCCCACGGCGTTAGGCTCGAAGCTACCGGGCGGCGCAGAGACGGCGAAATCATCGTTGTACGTGACCAGCGCCGTCGGCAACAACTCCGCCGCTGCGATATCGGCGTAGTTACCGTGACGGTCCGGTGGATCGAACTCCGTCCCCCAGGGATAGACGAGCGGCTGCTCCTGCTCGGCGAAGCGAGCCGCCCAGGCCCATTCGGCCTCGGTCGGCAGCCGATAACCGTTGCGCAACGGACGCACGGGAGCCCATACACCGTTCGTCTCCTCGTACACGGGCTGAAAACCGTCCCGGATACTGAGCCAGTTGAGATACTGCGCAACGTCGTCCCACCTCACGCGCACGACCGGCTGCTCATCGTCGTTGAGACTCTGGCCGGAAAATGCGCCCGAATCGTGATCGGGTGCAAACGCCCTGAATTCAGCGTTCGTCACTTCGGTCACACCAAGATAGAACCCTTCGCTGAGCTGTACCGGTCGCAACACCTCGTTCGTTCGCCGCCCCTGCTCGCGCCGCGATGAGCCCATCGTGAACTCGCCCGGCAGGATGAGCCTGAGCTCCTGGCCCAGGCTCGTCTGTATCGTGCGTGGATAGCCAGACCCCGTGAGCGGATCGAGCCGCTCGAGCTCGACACGCCACTCCTGCGGGAAGCCTGGACGCGGGGTTATCGAACGGGTTTGCACGGCATAGCCGTCGAGACGGAGCTCCAGATCGTGAGGCAAGGCCGTCAGACTCAACTGCTGGGGCGCTGTCCCGACCGCGACACCGTCGACGAGAATCTGGGCGCCGACCGGCTCCGTGACGACGTCGATGACGCCGATTTGTGCCACGAGCGAGAGCTCCAGCCGGCGGCCGCTATCGGCCTCGACAGACAACGTGCGCGCAACGGACTCATAGCCCGGTTTTGTCAGACTCAGTGAGTGCTCCCGGCCCGGGTCGAGCCGCAACGTCAACGGCGTCTGGCCGCGAAACTCACCGTTGACGCTGACCGCTGCGCCCTCGGGGTCGGTCACGAGCTCGACTCGCCCATCGGCCTGAGTGAGCTCGACGGGTGGCAGCACCTGCGGCTGATCGGCGAGCACGGTGATCGAGTCACGCCAGGCATTGTAGCCGCGCAACCGCAGCTCGATATCGCGCCGTCCAGCCGTGACCTCCACGTCGAGCGGCGTTGTGCCCACGACCGTGCCGTCGACCAGAACCTCGGCCCCGGCCGGGCGGCTCGCAACGCTGACGGGCGCCCAGTTCGGTGTCAGCGCAACGTCGAGGCTCTGCCGCTCGCCACCGCCGACGACATCGAGCTCGCGAACCTCCGAGAGATAGCGCTCGGCGACGAACTCGAGGCGATGGACGCCCGGTCGAATCTCGGCATCAGTGATCGGTGTGACACCGAGCAGCTCACCGTCGACGCGTACCTCGGCACCGACGTCGGGGATCGTCGTCAACGTGATGAGCCCGGGCAGTCTGACGAGCTCGAGCTCGAACGACTGATCGGCCGAGCGTCCGACGTCGATTTCCGTATCGAGGGGATAGTACTCGGGAAGCGTCGCGGTGACTCGGTGCGGGCCCGAGCGCAGCAGATAACGATCGGTCAAGCGCAGCTTGAACAGTGTATCGGGCAGACTGAACTCGGTGGGTGTGGGTGTGACCGTGATCTCGACCGATTTCGCCGTAAATGCAAACCACCCGAGCACGGCCAGCACAGCGAACGCGCTGCCGACGCCGATCGTCGCAGCCCGCGTACGCCGCGATGACGCATCAGCGGCGGCGGCGCCCTGCGGGCGAAATGCGATCGGCTTGATCTCGAGCGCACCGATGTCCTCGGATTCCCGCGCGAGCTCGTCGAGATCCGGCGGCGCCGTATCGCCACCGGTGACGTGACCCTCGATCGTCAACGTCAGCCGTCCGCCGTCGATTTCGCAATCGAGCCGTGCCGAATCGAGCGCTATCGTCTCGCCGCCGTGCAGGCGGCGCGAGCCTCTGACGAGCTCGCCGTCGATGCGGACGTTACGAGTCTCGCGGCCCGGTTGAACGAAGAACGTGCCGTCCAGCTCACCGATCTGCAAAGACCCGGTGACGTTTTGCAGACGCACGTCGGCATGGGACTCTGTACCGATGATGATCGGCAGCATTTCCTGCGCGAACCGACGCTCGTCGTCTCCGACGCGCGTGTGCACGATCCATTCGTCGCTCGTCATCAGATCGGCTCACTGCATACCACACGGACCGGCTCGAGCGGCCGGCCGGGCAGGATCGTAAACGTCTCTCGAACGTCACGATAACCGTCACGACTGCCGACGGCCGTATACGTCCCGGGCCTGAGCTCGAGCGTCGTCTGTGCGAACGTGCCGAGCTTGCCGACTCTATAGACCGTGACCTCGGTGAGCCCGTCGGACTGCAACTCTATCTCAATCGGTGTCGATGCCAAACGAAGCAGCCGTTCGAGCTCGGCACTCTGCTCCGTTAGACGCGGCCCGGGCTCAGCGATGCTTTGCGCATCGCCGAGCAGCACCTGCGCGTCGGCCAGAACGGTATCGTCGAACAGCAGATTCGGGTTTTGGAGAAGATAGGCCAACTTCGAGTCGAGATCGCCTCTGCGCCGCGCCCTTTCGAGCCCCTCTCGCGCAAATACGAGCGTCTCGTCCATCTCCAACGCCGACTCGTAGAACTCGATCGCTCGCGCCCAGCGCTCGGTCGCCTCGGCGACGATCGCCCTGGCTTCGATGAGCGCAATCTGGTCGAGTCGCTGACCTTGCTCGGCCTGCAGCCTGCCGGCCATTGCTTCGTCCGAGCTCGGACGCA
>JBFJXA010000120.1:0-6589 GCA_041623375.1 Gammaproteobacteria bacterium
GTCGTCGATGCGGGTCGGGGTCCCGGCGCGGTCGCGATGAGCTACGCAATGCAACATGCAGTGCAACGAGCGCGTAGCGATGCGATTGGCTGGACGGTCGTACGCCGAACGACGCACTCCGGTGCCGTGGGTTACTATGCCGCGATGGCTGCGCGGGAAAACATGGCCGGAATTGCGGTTGCGACGAGTCGACCGAACATGGCTTATTTCGGTGCCCGCGCTGCGGGTGTGGCGACGACACCGATCGCGATCGCAGTCCCCGGCGGGCCGGATGGAATGCTCGTACTGGACATGTCGACGAGCGCGTTGCCAATCGGCAAGATCCGCGCCGCGCGGGCAAGCGGCCAGCCACTGCCCGGTATCGTTGCGCTCACCGGGCAGGGTGAGCCCACGGATGACGCGGATAAGGCCGAGATTCCGTTGCCGCTCGGCGGACCCAAGGGCTCGGGGCTGTCCTTGCTGTTCGAATGCTTGACGGGGATATTGGTCGGAAATCCGCTGCTCGAGCCGGCATTGACGGGTGTGCAGAAAGGGCACGCGCAAAACGGGCTCGCCGTCGCGATCGACATCGAGGCGTTCTCCAGCGTCACGGACTTCAAGGCACTCGTTCTTGCGCTCGCACGGTCGATCAAGAATCTCCCGGCGATGGACGCTGACGGGGAGGTCATGTTGCCCGGGGAGCCGGAAATGCGCGAGTCAGAGCGCCGGCGGGACGGCATTCCGATTCCCGCAAAGGTATGGGCGCAATTGGCGGACACTGCGCGCACGCTCGGCGTGCCTCTGCCGCCGACGCGAAACTAAGGAAGGGACGATGAGCATCTACCAGGTACAGAAACTCATTCAGAGCGTCAATCGAGACCCGCAGTCGCGCGAGCGGTATTTCGAGCACAAGGAAGATTTCGTCAATGAATTCGGATTGTCGGACGCGGAAGCGAGCGCGATCTCAAAGCTCGATATCTACGCGCTCTACGAAATGGGCGTGCATCCGTTACTGCTTCGTCCTTTCACGATAATTCACGGCGTCTCCGAGCCGGATTATTTGAACGCCATCCGCGAGGGAGATGATTCGTGTCTGTAACATTTGCCTGCTCGGTCAGTCATACGCCGGGCATCACCGCTTGGGCCGAGGCACCACCGGCCGAGCTCAAGGAACGTTTCTACGGCGCGTACGGCGAGCTGCGAACGATGCTCGAGGCAGCCGAGCCCGAGGCCATACTGATCGTCAGCTCCGAGCACTTCGCCAACTTCTTTCTCGACTGTATGCCCGCTTTCACGCTCGGTGTCGCGCAGAGCTATTTCGGCCCAATCGAGCCGTGGCTCAAGGTCGAGCAGGGCGTCACGCCCGGGGAGCCCGAGTTGGCCGAACGGCTGCTGCAAGCCTGTTACGCAGCCGGTTTCGAGCTCAATTATGCCAACGAGCTAAAGCTCGATCACGGCACGATGGTGCCGCTGAGCTTTTTGAATCCGGACCGGAAGATTCCGGTCGTGCCGCTCATAGTCAATTGCATGACGTATCCACTGCCGCAGCTCTCGCGTTGTTACGAGCTCGGCACGGTGATCGGCAAGGCGCTCGAGGCCGATCCGCGGCGCGTCGCCGTCGTCGCGGCGGGGGGGCTGAGTCACGCGCCCGGAGAGCGCATGCACGGTCAGATCGACACGGAGTTCGACCGGCGATTCCTCGAGCGCCTGCAGGTCGGCGATGGCGAGGCGCTACAGAGTTACTCGGACAGTGAGCTCGAAAAGCGCGGTCTCGGCACGCACGAAATCAGGACCTGGGTTACCGTTGCCGGTATCAATGCGGGCCGCGATGCACGTGTGTTGTTCTACGAGCCCATAGCTGCCTGGGCTACGGGTTGCGGGCTCGTGTGCTACGAGTGATCTGGCCGGCCTGGCTGAGCCCGCCAACGGTCTGCGAATATCGCTAGTCGGCGTCGAGGACGGCCCGGGCTCTGGTGACGATCGGCTCGGGCGTCTCGATCGCCTCGTGGACGAGTTGCGCCAGCGGCGCACCGAGAGTCGGGCTGATTTCCATTTTCATCGTCTCGCGCACGGACTCGACGAACTCGACATCGTTGACGACACCGGCGAACGCCTGCCGGAGCAGCTCGATACGCGCCTGCGGCACGGATGGGGGTGCGAACAGCGGAAAGCCGAATGTTGCGCTCGTCTCGAAGAATTCCACGAGCCGCATGTCCTCGTCGGTCGACACGAGATCCTTCATGTGCGGCACGCCCGGCAGGCGCTGCGGATCGCCGGCTCCGATATAGACCAGATGATTGAGCTCTCCGGACTCGAGCCACTGCGGGCGCGACATTGCCCAGAACTCCAACGCGGTGCCCTGGCCGTGGACCTCGCCACGCTCCATCGCAAGCGTAATGTCGTTGCCGCCTTCGTAACCGGCAATGATTCTAAGCTGCAGCCCGAGCAACGAACGGGACAGCGCAGGGAGCTGGTAGATCGGCGAGCCTCGCCCGGTAACGCCAATCGCAAGCGGTTGCTGCCTGAGCTGCTCCAGCGTCTGCACGGGTGCCGAGCTCGAAATCGACAATACGTTCGTCGTTCTGAACGCAGAGCCGATCCAGTTGATCTCTCTACCGTCATATCTCGCACGTCGCGGCTCGAGAAGCTGTGCCGTGATGATTGCGGGCAGGGCATAGCCGAGTACCGTTCCGTCCTTTGGCGCCGAACGATAGACATAATTCGTCATCGTGACGCTACCGCCGCCCGGCATGTTTTTGACGATCACCGTCGGCTCACCGGGAATATGCCGCTCGAGGAAGCGTGCGATCTCGCGGGCCGACGTATCGGTAATGCCGCCGGGACTCGAGCCGACGAGAATCGTGACCGTGCGGCCGGCGTAGAAGTCGTCCGTCTGCGGCCACGCGCTGAAAGGCAGCAGCGCCAGCCAGAGGACAACGAAGACGTTTCTTACTGGGTGTTCTCTATCTGCACTCATGCGACCAGTATAGCAGCAGCGCCGGAAGAGCCGAGCTTCAGTTCGAGACGACCCCACCATTCACCGTCGCTTGTAGGTCGAGTATGCTTTGTTGCGAGACCTCGATGATTCCGCGTCGTGGCCGGTCGAGGTCGATAATGATAAACACCAGACAAACGATCAACGTCATGAGCACGTAGCTCGCGAACGAGGCCCTTTGTCCGGCGACGCCGGCGGAATACCCAACGAGAAAAACGGTCAGGATAAACGCTCCGAACATCAAGAACAGCACGGGCTCCGGTACGTGCCGGTCCAACGCGGCGTCGCGGCTGCCGTAGGCGTCGATGAGCTCGTTGAGCGCCTGAATGAACAGGCCGACCGTGACGGGATTCGGGTTCTCAGCAGCCGAACGCCCGGCAACTGTCCACAGGGCATCGGTGACACGACCTGATTCCGCTAGGACGGCATTGCGCTCGTCGATCTCATCGAGTGAGATTGCTCCGGCTCGTACTCGAAGATTGACGTATTCGCGAAGCAGATTCGCGGTCTCTAAGCGAGCGGAGCCGGGGAGGAGGTCTGCGCGAAGTATCGTCGTGCCGATCGCATTCGCTTCGTTGACGACCGCCTCGCTGCGCGTGTCATAGCGCTGCAGCGACAGAGAGAACGTGAAGCCGAGCAGTAACGCCAGCACGCCGAGCAACGACGTCTGAATTGTATTGATTTGGCTTCTCGTCGCCGCGGGGGTCTCTTTCACGAAGCGGGTACCGATCCGGTAACCGGCCTCGGTCGCGCCCACGAGGGTTAGAAAGAGTAAACTGACTATTAAGATGCTGCTGTGGTCGTACATGATTTCTCTCACCGCCGATGCCCTCCCCACAGTAGAAACGAAACCCCCGTAGGGGGTGCGGCGCACAGTATAACGAGTGTCAGAGCGTGCTTCGTAGTGCTGCGCTCAGAACACGGGTCGTAAGGGTGTTCGGTCAGATACCGGCGCGGCTTTTGCCTTTGACTGCTTTGTTGACGACGTTGACGGGCCACTCGCCTTCGAGCACGCGGCGGACCTCGCTCGGTGCGCCGCGCTGCAGTCCGGCCATGGCCTGCTCGCTATACCAGGCCGCGTGAGGATTGATGATGACGTTGTCGCGACCGCGTAAGGCGCTGTCGTCCGGCAGCGGCTCGGGGTCGGTCGTGTCGAGCGCGCAGCCTGCGATCTGCCTTGCATCGAGGGCTGCAATGAGCGCATTCGTGTCGATGATCGGTCCGCGTGAGCAATTGACGAGGATCGCCGTTTGTTTCATCTGTGCGAGTTGCTCGGCGCCGATCATGCCGCGCGTGGCCGGCAGCAGCGGCGCGTGGATGCAGATGTAGTCCGATTCGGCAAGCAGCTCGGGTAGCTCGACCTTGTCACCGGGCGAATCGAACTGACCGGCTTCGACGAACGGGTCTGCGAATAACACACGCATGTCGAATCCCGCCGCGGCCCTGGCAACGTGCCGGGCAATATTGCCGAAACCGACGAGACCGACCGTGCTGCCGGCGAGGCGGAACATCGGCTTGCCCGGCGGCACTTCCCAGCGCCCGTCACGCACGAGCCGGTCATAAAAGGCAACCTTTCGCGCTGCCGTCAACAGCATTGCCATCGTATGCTCGGCAACTTCCTCGATGCAGTACGTCGGGTTGTTCGTGACGATGATGCCGGCTTCGGTGGCAGCATCGAGGTCGATCGTGTCGACGCCGATGCCGTAGCGAGCGATGATCTTGCATTGCGGCATCTTTGCCATGACGTCGGCCGTGATCGGGCCGGCGTAGGTATTCAGCAATGCATCGCAATCTTCGGCTTCAGGAAAGAACGCTGCTGGATCGGTAACCTGCAACGGCACGACATCGGCGAGATCACCGAGTATCTCGTTCTCGACGTCGAGCTTCTCCCAGACGTAGTCCGTCAGGACGACCTTGGCTTTATCGGACATTGCTTCAGCGCTCCATTCGTTCAGTGACACTACCCGCGGCTGACGACAGATCAGGCTTCATGCTGAGGTCGGACCGCAGTTTTCCCGAATATTGGCCGAGACCGCTTAGACGCTCGGAAAATCCCGGTCAGACCCAACAGCCATCGACCCGAGCTATTGCATCCAGCGCACGATGCCTGCAACGCCATCGACGGCGACGTTCGAGCCTTCGGGAATCGTGTTGGTCGCATCGAGCACGCCGAGCACCATCGGGATACCGCGTTCGCGCGCCAGGGAGGCCAGGTGCGACGTGCTACCGCCGAGTTCCGCCACGACCGCCGAGACCTGCGGCAGGATATGCGTCAACGCGGGCCCTGCGACCCGCGTGACGAGCACGTCGCCCGGACCGACGCGCGAGATTTCACACTCGCAATTGACGACGCGGGCCGTGCCCGTGCCCCACCCGACGCCGGCTGGATGACCGCGAAGCTTCGGGCGTTGTTCCCAGACCTCGTCGGGCACATGCGCCTCTTCCATGTGCAGGGGGCGCGCCTGAACGAGCTTGATGCCTGTGTCGTCGAGCGCCCATTCGATCTCCGCAGCGCCACCGACGATCTCCTCGGCACGAACCAGGTAGTCGGACAGCTCGGCGATCTGCTCGGCGTCGAGGCACGGTGCCTCGGCTACGTCGCGACCGACTCGGCTGTTGCCGTGTACGCAGCTGACGCTGTGTGTCTTGCGGCCCGTGGCCATGTCGAGCAGCTTACCGTCGCGGTTTACGACATAGCGATCTGGCACAACCTCGCCCTGGGCAATGGCCGATCCTAAACCCCATGTCGCGCTCAGCAGCATGTCGCCTTCGGCCGTGCGGCTCAAGCCGCCACCCGACACGCGCGCGTTGACGAGCGGCTGGACCGCGAGCGCCATGGCCGTGTCGGCCGGGTCGAGATCGTGCGTCGCCATGTAGCGCAGCGCACGCGCCGACCAAAGCGCACACCAGCACGAACGAACGGCGACGAGGTACTCGTTCTCGTTCTCGAGCCCTAAGAAGCTCTCGAACTGGCCCGCGAAGCTCGATCCGTAGCGATCCTCGACGAGCGCGGACGAGCGCACGACGCCCAAGGTATCGGGCGCTTCAGCCTTGAGCGCGCGCCAGGCCTCGAGCAGCGGTTCGGCGATTCGCTCATCGATGGGCTGATCGAGCAGGCCGAGTCTGACGTCGAGTGCGTGCCGCCGAGCGGCGAAATCCTCAGACGAGAATACGCCGCGCGCAGCATCGAGCAAGCCGAGCGTGCGCATCTGCGCACGATAGGCCTCGGCGTCCACGCCATAGCCGCCTGGAATCGGGATGCCGGCGTGGCCGAGGGCCGCCTGATTGGCGGCCTTCGGACCGAAGCGCTCTGCATCGGCAGCCTCCGCTGCGCTCAGCGGAACGACGAGCTCGTTCATGCGCGGCTACTGCGCGTTACTTCGCGTGCATCAAGGCGCGATGCCTGGAGTCTTCCGCCGCGTAGCCCGGAATCGGATCGACGACCGTAATCTGCTCGACAGGGAAGTTCGAGACGATCTCGGTGCGGTCCTTGTGCACGATGAGCATCTCCTCAATGCGCACACCCCATTCGTGCGGGATGCCGTGCTGCGTCTCGAGCGCGAACGTCATGCCTTCGAGGATCTCGATCGGGTGATCGAGCGACCAGATACGCGA
>JBFJXA010000121.1:0-6557 GCA_041623375.1 Gammaproteobacteria bacterium
GAGACCGTCGAGGTCGGCGCGGCCGATTTTGCCGAGGAAGCTCGCGACCGGAGCGAGGTGGTGCACCGTAATGTTGCTGGCAATATAGATCGAGTCGCTGCGAAGCAGGTCGCGCAGGAACTCGACCTGCATGGCCTGACGTTTGATGTTGTCGAGGATCGGTTCGTCGAGGTATTTCGTTCCGATGCGGTAATCGCCCGAGTAGTGAAACCACTTCGATGTCGGCAGCTTGTACGCGAGCGTGGTTTTACCCACGCCCGACATGCCCAATAGCGTGATCGCCTTGTTGGGCCAGTCGAGGAACTCCTTGCCGGTCATCTTCATGATTGCGCTCGTCTACGCGGACGGCCGACATTATACGGGGGCGATCGTGAAAAGCCGGTAGATTCGGGCTAACGTCACGCGTGGTTTTTGCGTATTCTGGCCTGATGGCCAGCGCAGAATTTCATCCGGCAGTCTCGGCCTGGTTCGCGCAGGAATTCGATGCCCCGACCGACGTCCAACGTAAGGCCTGGGACGCGATCGCGGCAGGCGCCAACACGCTGATCTCGGCGCCGACAGGCTCCGGCAAGACGCTGGCCGCATTTCTCGCAGTCATCGACCAGTTGGTAACGGAATCGGTCGAGTCCGGACTAACGGACGAAACACGCGTGCTATACGTTTCGCCGCTCAAGGCGCTGTCCAACGACATCCAGAAAAATCTGCAGCAGCCGCTGGCCGGGATACGCGACGCGCTGCTCGAGACCGGCTGTCCCGACGCGCCTATCCGCGCGTGGCTGCGCACGGGCGATACGCCGCAGAGCGAGCGAGCGCGCATGCGTAACCGCCCCCCGCACATGCTCATGACGACGCCGGAGTCGCTCTATATCCTGCTGACGTCGGTGTCCGGGCGCGAAATGTTGCGCACGGTCGGCACTGTGATCGTCGATGAGATCCACGCCGTCGCCGCGAACAAGCGCGGGGCGCATTTGGCGCTATCGCTCGCGCGGCTCGACGATCTCTGCGAGCGTCCACCCGTTCGCATCGGCATTTCCGCGACGATCAAGCCGCTCGACGTCGTGGCGGGCTTTCTGACGGGCATTGCACGTGCCGATTGCACGATCGTCGATGCCGGTCATCGGCGCGCGCGAGATCTCGAGATCGAGTTGCCGGCCTCGCCGCTCGAGGCCATCATGGCCAATGAGGTCTGGATCGAAATCTACGACCGTCTCGCCGAGCTCATCGCCGCGCACAAAACGACGCTCGTGTTCGTCAACACGCGCCGTATGGCCGAGCGCGTCGCACGCCATCTGGCCGAGCGTTGCGGCGAAGCCCACGTCACGTCGCATCACGGCAGCCTAGCGAAGGAGCACCGGCTCGCGGCAGAGGAGGCGCTCAAGGGCGGCAAGCTCAAAGCGCTCGTCGCAACGGCCTCGCTCGAGCTCGGCATCGATATCGGCGACGTCGACCTCGTGTGCCAGCTCGGTTCGCCGCGAGCGATCAGCACATTTCTGCAGCGCGTCGGACGCTCGGGACACGGCATCGCGCGGTTGCCCAAGGGGCGGCTTTTTCCGCTGTCGCGCGACGAGCTCGTCGAGTCGGTTGCGTTGCTCGAGACGGTCGGCACCGGCGCGCTCGATGCCGTGGAGCTCTGCCGCCGGCCGCTCGACGTGCTCGCTCAGCAGATCGTCGCCGAGATCAGCATGCAGGAACGCGACGTCGAGGAACTGTTCTCGAGCATTCGCCGTGCGACGCCATACGCGGATCTGTCACGCGACGATTTTCTCGCTGTGATCAAAATGCTGGCCGAGGGCTTCAGCACGCAACGCGGGCGGCGCAGCGCGTATCTGCACCACGATCGCGTCAACGGTGTGCTGCGCCCGCGACGCAGTGCCCGTCTCACGGCCGTGACGAACGGCGGCGCCATACCGGATCAATTCGACTACGACGTCGTGCGCGTGCCGGACGATCTTTTCGTCGGCACGCTCAACGAGGACTTCGCGTTTGAGAGCCTGCCCGGAGACATCTTCCAACTCGGCAACACGTCTTACCGCATCCTCAAGGTCACATCCGGCAAGGTTTTCGTCGAGGACGCGCACGGTCAGTCACCGACGATTCCGTTCTGGTTCGGTGAGGCGCCGGGCCGCAGCGACGAGCTGTCTGCGGCCGTGTCGGCCTTGCGCGGCAGGCTCGACGCCGAGCTCGCCGCAAACTCACCCGAGCACGTTGCAAAGACGCTGCGTGAATTGCACGGCTACAGTTCTGCCGTCGCCGAGCAGCTCGTCGAGTATCTCGCGAGCGCGCGCGCGGCCCTCGACCGTCTGCCAACGGCCGAGCACATCGTTTTCGAACGCTTTTTCGACGCAACCGGCGATGCGCACCTCGTGATCCATTCACCGCTCGGCTCACGATTGAACCGGGCGTGGGGCCTCGCGTTGCGCAAGCGTTTTTGCCGGCGCTTCAACTTCGAGCTCCAGGCCGCCGCGCTCGAGGATGCGATCATCATTTCACTCGGTGCCGTGCACAGCTTCGCGCTCGAGGACGTTGCGGGCTACCTGTCGAGCAAGACCGTCGAGCACGTCGTCGAGCAAGCGGTGTTGGCGGCACCGGTATTCCCGGGGCGCTGGCGCTGGAATACGACGATCGCGCTCGCCGTGCGGCGTTTTCGCAACGGCCGCAAGGCGCCGGCCGCGTTTCAGCGCAACGACGCCGAGGATCTCATGGCGACGGTATTTCCCGATCAGCTCGCGTGCGCGGAGAATCTCGCCGGCGAGCGCGAGATACCCGATCACCCGCTCGTTACTCAGACGATCCACGATTGTCTGCACGACGTCATGGACGTCGACGGGCTCACGGCGCTGCTGCGTCGTATAGAGGCCCGTGACGTCGAGATTCACTGCCGCGAGCTCACGAGCCCGTCGCCACTCGCCCAGGAAGTGCTCTGTGCGAAGCCGTACGCGTTTCTCGACGACGCCCCGGCCGAGGAACGGCGCACGTTGGCCGTGCAGGCGCGCCGTTTCATGAACGCCGATCAGGCGGCCGAGCTCGGCCGGCTCGACGCGCAAGCGATTGCGCGGGTGCGCCGTGAAGCCTGGCCGTCACCGCGCGATCTCGAAGAATTGCACGATGCGCTCGTGAACCTCGGTGTCGTGACGGCGCAGGAAGCCGAGCGCGGCCACATCGAGAACGATGCCTCGCGATCATGGCTCCCGTGGCTCGACGAGCTCGTGGAGACGGGCCGCGCGACGCGTTTTCGCACACAATCCGGTGCGCTGCTCTGGGTCGCGGCCGAGCGGCTTGCCGAGGTCTCGCTCGTGCACGCGCACGGCGCGGTCGAGCAGCCGCTCGTCGAGCTCGAGACGACGGTTACCGACGCAGAGACGGCCCTGAAGGCGCTCACACGCGGTCGTCTCGACGGCCTCGGGCCCGTCACGGCGAGAGAGCTCGCAGCGGCGCTCGACCTCGCGCCGCCAGACGTATTACAGGCGCTCGTCGCGCTCGAGGTCGAGGGCGTCGCCATGCGCGGGCGGTTTACCGAGAACGCCGCAGCCGCCGAGGACGAGTATATCGAGTGGTGCGAGCGTGGCTTGCTTGCGCGGATTCATCGCTACACGCTCAAGCGACTGAGAAGCGAGATCGAGCCCGTCGCCGTTGCTGACTATCAGCGCTTCTTGTTCGAGTGGCAGGGCTTGGGTGCGCACCGGCGTAGCGGCGTCGAGGCGGCTGAGGCCGTGCTCAACGAATTTCAGGGCATGACAGCGCCTGCGATCGCCTGGGAGCAGGAGCTGCTGCCCGCGCGTCTCGAAGACTACGCGCCCGATTTTCTCGATCAGCTTACGGCAGCAGGATCTTTCGTCTGGCTGCATCCGGGCGTGCGCAGCAGCGAGGCCGCCCAACCGCGCCGGCTCGCGCGGGCCTCACCCGTCGCGTTGCTGCCGCGGCAATCGCTGGCGCATTGGCTCGAGATTCAGGGACCGGCACCCGAGAGCCCGCCGCTGTCCGGCCCGGCGGCCCGCGTCGATGCGGCGCTCAGAGAATCCGGCGCGCTGTTCTTTCTCGAGCTCGTGCAGAACACGGGCCTGCTGCGTGTGCAGGCGGAGGAGGCATTGGCGGAGCTTGCGGCCGCGGGACGGGTCACGTCGGATTCGATACGCGGGCTGCGCGCGCTACTGACGCCGCTGAGCCGGCGGCGCGGCTTTCACGGTCGGGCACGGCGGCGCGGTCCGGATCTTGACGCCGCGGGGCGCTGGGCGCTCGTCGCGCCAACTCGCGCTGAGCGTGCCGGCACCGAGGCAATCGAGCATGCCGCGCGCAGCTTGCTGAGGCGCTATGGCGTTATCTGCCGGCGCGTGCTCGAGCGCGAGCAGCACGTACCGAGCTGGCGCGAGCTCGCACGGTGCTATCGGGCCTGGGAGGCGCGGGGCGAGATCCGCGGCGGACATTTCGTCGAGGGCCTCGGCGGCGAGCAGTTCGCGCTCGATGAGGCACTGCCGATGCTGCGGCGTATCCGTCGTGAGCACGATTCGAGTGGCTGGCTCGTGCTCGCGGCCGCCGACCCGCTGAATCTGGCCGGAATATTGACCCCGGGCGGGCGCGTAGCCGCGGTCGCCGGGCACCGAGTGCTTTATCGCGGCGGCGTGCCTGTCGCGAGCGCCGTGGCCGGGCGAATCGAGTGGCTGACCGAGCTCACGAGCGCCGAGCAGATGGCGGCCCGAGATCTGCTCGAAGCGGCGCCGCGAGCCAATTTGCCCGCTGCGGCTGCGTGGCGCCGGCGCCGTTAGACGCCGGCGGACGCTTGCGATAGCCGTCCGCCTTGCCCAAACTCGCGCCCATGTTGCGAATACCTAGTGTGAAAACATCGGGCGTCATCACGTTCGCCGTGGCTTTCGCCTGCGAAATCGCATCGGCCCAGACGATCGATGCCAACCGTCCGGGATTCTCGTTCACGACCGGCACCGTCCCCGACGGGCGCTGGCAGCTCGAGACCGGCGTCGCCTACGCGCGTCCGGGGAGCAATTCACGCACGACGGCTTTGCCGTTCGCTGAAATACGCTACGGCGTGGCGGACGACATGGAGATTTTCGTGTCTTCGCTCAATTGGGCGAACAGCGAAGTCGGAAACCGCGATACGAGCGGACTGCTCGACGCCAACGTCGGTATCAAGATCGCGGCGGGCAGCGGTGAACGTTTGCGTAGCGCCGTTCTATTTCAGTTGTCGGTGCCGATCGGCGACAACGACTTCTCGAGCGACGAATGGGATCCTGGCATCGCCTATGTCTGGGCCTACGACGGCCGCGTTCCGCTCGTCGGGACTGTCATGGTGCGCGATACCGGCGACCGGTATCAGCTCGACAACGGGCTGCAGCTTCCCTATTCCCTCAACGACCGTCAGACCGTCTTCGTCGAATGGGAGGCGAACCTACCCGAGGGCGGCAACGACGCGCACTGGCTCAATGGTGGCTTGATGTGGTTGCTCGACGACAGGCGGCAGATCGACTTCGAAGCCGGTGTGGGCCTCAACGATACGGCCGGCGATTATCGCCTGAGCGCGGGCTTCTCGATCTTCTTTTAGAGATCCGGGTCGCCGGCAAGGCCTGGAGTCGTCATTCGCAGCTAACGGGCTCTATCGCGGTCTCGCCGATGTCTGCGTAAACCAAACCGGTGGAAAAAGGCTCGATAAGCGTTTCTGGATCCATAACTGTCTGCCTGTAGTCGAGACGGCGCCCGTCGTCAATGATCGAGAAGCGTTCGAGAATCTCGGCGTTCTCCGACTGAGGTTTGCCTTCATCGTCGACATACGGCCAGCCCACGCGCGTCGTGCGCACCTCCAACGTATTGCCTACCCAGCGACCTACCGAGAATCCGAGATCCGATAACGGAATTTCCGCGAGGTTCTCCGGGGGCGTCAGATGGATCGTCCGGCGCACGCCGAAGGTTGCCAGCTGAAGCTCTATCTGATCACCTCGGTCGATGAACTCGATCGGTAGCGGCGTCATCATCGTGCCGGGCATCCCCTGGGCGACGCACGGATCGAGCGGGGATGTGTCCGGCGTCATGGCCTGCGCAGCGGCAGTTTGCCGAATGACGAGATTGCGAGCCACGTCCTGATACGCGCCAAAATCAGCAACACTCCAGATTCGGAACAGTCCTCGCGAGCTATTCTCGACCAGCTCGCCTTTCCAACCTCCGCCGACTGCGTTGTCGGTCCAGCGGGGCCGACTCACATCGTAGAACAGCGCCTCTAGTCCATATGGAAGAAGCATGTTCGAAACAATCATGAGCCGCGGAGTCTGTGTCGAGCGCCAACCGGCGACTCGAACGTCGTCGCCAACCGAGAACATATCTCCGGACAGGCCGGCCCGCTGATGCGGATACACGGCTCCCGCCTGTATCTCCCAGTCTTCAACTGAGCCGTTAGCGTCCGAGACGCGCACGACGAAGGTCACGTGTGGATTGCGCCACCGAACATCGACCAGAGTGCCTTCGATTTCGTGCAGGGTCGTCCGATCGAACGCGGCCACCGAGTGATGCGCGAGCGTTGGCGTGATGAGCAGCAGCGATCCGATCGCCGAAAGAAA
>JBFJXA010000122.1:0-6554 GCA_041623375.1 Gammaproteobacteria bacterium
AAGCCCGGTTCGTGTCACGGAAGCAGCCAATATGCCGGTCGGCGCCTGCGTGGTCGTCGCCAATCATGCGAGCTATCTCGACGGCATCATTCTCACAGCCGCGTTGCCGCCGAACTTCACGTTCGTGATCAAACGGGAGATGGCCGCCTTCCCGTTTGCTGGATTTCTGCTGCACAGAATCGGCTCGGAGTTCGTCGATCGCGCGAGCGACGCACACAGGAAGCGAACTGCCCGGCGGCTATTCAAGGCCGCGCGTTCGGGCGACGCCCTCGCGTTCTTCCCCGAGGGCACGTTCAGGGCCAAGCCGGGCCTGCGGCCGTTCAAGCCCGGCGCGTTTCGCACGGCCCGGCAGGGCCGGGTGCCGCTCGTGCCGATCGTGATTTACGGCGCGCGCGAGAAGCTGCCCGCGGAAATCTGGCTACCGGCGCCGGGACCGTTGCGAATTAGTATTGGCGAACCTATCGACCCGGCGCATCACGACTCGGCGCGTGACCTGCTTCGAGCGACACGCGCGAGCATTCTCGCGCGGCTCGGGGAACCCGACCTGGACGCGTCCTAGCCGAGCGCAGCCTCAGGGCCGGTTCTGCGCAACCTGGCTTCGGTCCCTGACGTATTCGATCCAGGCATCGGCGTTGCGTCGCGCCGAGTCCTCGAAGTCACGCGCTTCGTCGAACGCCGCGAGCGCGAGATCGTACTGAGCGAGCTCGGCGTGTGCCATGCCTTTGAGCACGAGCACCTGCCCGGTGGCTTCGAGATTGCCGGCTTCGAGCGCCTGTCCGGTCGCCTCGACGACCTCGGCCCAATCGGATTGCTCGGCCAATAGCTGAGCCTTACGCACATAGTATTCACCGTCACTGCTGAGCGGCGCGAGCTTGTCGATGACGGCAATCGCTCGATCGTACTCGCGCGCACTCTCCCACAGAGACAGGAGCAACTCGAGATTCTCGGCCGTCTCCTCGATTCGGCCGCCGGCCATCTCGGTCTCGAGAATCTGCCCAGCCTCGTAGGGCAAATTGAGAAACAGGTTCAATCGGACGAGATTGAGCAGCTTCGACTCTTCCTCGATCATGCCCTGCTTGTAAGCGACCATGAGCGTGGCGAGCGCGCTCGCGTCGTCCTCGAGCTCGAGATAGGCGCTTGCGAGCATTTCCCAATAGCCGGCGCTGTCGGGCCAGAGCACGACCATCTCGCGCAAAAGCGCCGCTGCGCTTGCGTAATCCATGAACGCTGGATCGAAGTAGATCGAAAGCTCCAGCATTCGCCATGACTCGTTGGGTATCTCGGCCCGCGCGTTGGCTTCCTGCACGTAAGGCAGCGCGTTTTCGAGCTGCTCGATCTGCGCGTAGCTCGATCCGACGAGCATGTAGGCATCCGCAGGCACGGGCTCCTCGGCATAGCTGAACCACGTGCTCATGGTCTCGATGGCCTTTTCAAACTGACCCTCGCTCGCGTAGAGCCCGGCCAGCGAATACAACATGCCTTGATTGGCCAGATTCGGCAGCGCATCGATCTCGAGGCATCTCTCGAATGACGCCAACGCGCGAGCGTAATCGCCCTGCTGCGCATAGACGAAGCCGTAGGCCTGATGGACGAGCGCTTCCTCGTAATCGCTGAGACGCATTTCGAGCAACGTGTCGAGCCGCTCGAGCGCACCATCGAGGTCCTCCTCGCTGAGCAGCTCGTGAACTGCGTTAATACGCCGGTAAACGTTCTCCGCCATCGTCACCGAGCGTTCTTCGCGCACGGCCGTGCCGGCCTCCTGAACGCCTTGAGCGATTGCCACCGTCAGCGAGGCACCGAGCGCCGCTGCCCCGAGCCAGGAAAAGCCGAAGCGCACGCGATTCCTCACGAGACGAACCTGATCCCCTATTGGTTCAGGATGAAGTCGATGCGCTGCGTGGCTCGCCTGGAAACGGCCTCGCCTTCGACGATGCGCGGCTTGAATTTCCAGCGCAGGATCGCCCGGACGGCATTGCGGTCGAACAGCCGTGCCGGCTCGGACGCGATGACTTCGACATCAGCGACGCTGCCATCGGGCAGAATCGTGAACTCGACCTCGACCCAGCCTTCCGTGCCTTCGATCAACGCCTCGCGCGGCCACTGCGGATCGATCCGCACGATCGGAATGACATCGCCCTCCGAAGCGGCGTCACCCGGCGACCACTGGCCGATGAAGGGTCCGCCACCGGTCGATACGGGCACGTCAATCATCGGTACCTCGATGTCGAGCACGGCTGCCGGCGCCTCCGTCGGCCGCTCGGTCACGTGCAACTGCGGCGGTGGCGGCGGCTCATCCGGCGGCTCGGGTTCCTGCGGCGGCGTTCGTTCCTTGAGCTGCGTGATTTCCTCTTCGCGCACGCGGATAAAATCGACCATGCCGCCTGTGAGCTCGGCACTTTCGAATTCCTGCTGACCGGAGATCAGCGTGTGCATCAGCAAGAAGAGCAACAACGCCGCGCTGATGCCGGCTCCTGCTGAAATTACGAATCGCATCGGCTCAACCTCCCGCCTAACCGCTCGGCTCCGCCGCTATCGAGATGTTACCAATTCCGCCGAGCCGAATCTGGTCCATGAGATCGATCAGGACGCCCGAATTCGCCTGCTCGTCGGCGATGATCACGGCGCTCGACTCGGGGTTCTCGGCCAGGGCCGCCTCGACGAGCGTGCGCACCTGATTGAGCTCGACCGAGCGCTTGTCCATCCAGATCTGACCGGTTTGTGAGATCGCAATCAGCACGTTGCCGCGGGTTTTCTCCGCGGCCGTGTCCGCCGTCGGACGCTGCGGGCTGATGCCGGGCTCCTTGACGAACGACGTCGTTACGATGAAGAAGATCAGCATGATAAACACGATGTCGAGCATCGGCGTGATGTTGATCTCGGTTTCGTCCTCTTCGCGCTGTCGCCTGACCGCCATTATGCCGCTCTCCAGCCTTTCTCAGACCTGCAGATGGCTCTCGTCACATCCATCCTCAGCGTGCCGCTGCGAGCGACACCTGGCCGGCGCCGGCTACGCGCGCCTGGTCGACGACGCGAACGAGCAAGCCCGCATCGGCGAGCCGATCCGCGATGACGACGACTGCAGCCTCGGGTTGGACGGCGAGACCGCTTTCGATGTTGGCGCGCACGGCGCGGACGTCGACGAGTCGATCCTCGATGAAAATCTGATCGTTCTGATCGATGCGTACGACAATGACCTCTGACTGGCGCTGCTCCTCGACGGGTGCGTTCGAGGGACGGTTGACGTCCACACCGAATTCCTTGACGAACGAAGTCGTGACGATGAAGAAGATCAGCATGATGAAGACGATGTCGAGCATCGGTGTGATGTTGATCTCGGCTTCGTCGTCGCCACGGCGCAATCGCCTTCGCATCGCTGAGCTCGCTGCCGGTCAATGGACCAGCAGATCCTCCAACTGCTTGATCTTATGATTCGTACGCTGCTCGAGGTGCGTTGCGAGATACAGGCCCGATAGTGCCGCGACGAGACCGGACATCGTCGGTATCGTTGCAGCCGATACACCACCGGCCATGAGTCGCGCGTTACCCGTGCCCGTAAACGCCATAACGTCGAACACCTGGATCATCCCGGTCACGGTACCGAGCAAGCCGAGCAACGGCAGCACGGCCATGAGCGTTTTGATGAGCAACAGGTACCGACGGGCGTCCAGCGCGACCTCGGAGATCAGTTGTCGGCGCACGGACCGCAGCTCCCATCGGGACAGTCCGCGTAGCTCGTGCCATGTCTTCAACGTTGCCCGTAGCCGCTGCGGAAAGATGCGCGCAAGAAACCACAACCGCTCGACGATGAACGTCCACATCAGTGTCGTGACGGCGAAGATCGCCCAGAGCACATCGCCACCCGCCTCGAAGAAGCTACGAATCGCGGCAAAAGCGTCGGCGAAAATCACCTTGCGCTCCCGGTGCTCAGGCCTCACGCGCCGGCTTATCCGCATGCCTCGCGATAATGCCAGCACTCTGCTCCTCGAGGATCTCCACGAGCGACCGGCTGCGGCTCGCGACGAGGCTGTGCAGCAGGACGAGCGGTATCGCGACGCAAAGACCGAGCACGGTCGTCACGAGCGCCTGCGAGATGCCGCCGGCCATGAGCTTCGGGTCGCCCGTGCCGAACAGCGTAATCGCCTGGAACGTCCGAATCATGCCGACCACGGTGCCGAGCAAGCCCAGTAGCGGCGCAACGGCCGCGAGTACCTTTATCCAGCCTTGCCAGCGCTCGAGGATCGGGGCTTCGCGAAGAATTGCCTCGTCGAGCTTGCGCTCGAGCGTTTCGTTGTCGACCGATCGATTGTTGTCGTAGACCGACAGGATTCGGCCGAGCGCATTATCGCCATCGGCCGTGCTCGACTTGAGCTGCGCATGAATGCCGCGCGATGCACGCCACAGGCTGAATAAACGCTCCAGCGCGACGACCACGCCGAGCAGGCCGAGGACGATGATGACGTAGCCGACAATACCGCCCTGCTGAATACGCTCGACCAGGCTCGGCGCCTGAATCAACAAACCGAGGATCGCCCCACGACTCGGGTCGAGCGCCATCGGCACGACTCCCGAGGTCGCCGCTGCGAGCCCTGCCGCCAATGACCGATACCGGCCCGCGGGCTGGCGTGCGAGTACCTGCAGGCTTGCGTTCTCGGGAACGTACCGCAGAAACTCGTCGCCCGAGATCACATTGAACACGCCGACGCGCACGACCTCGGCTTGTGCCGCGAGCCCTTCGGCGCTGATGACCTCGGCACTGAAACGCGCAACCTTGCCGCTCTCGGCCATCTCCTCGAGCAACAGCACGTAGAGGTCCGTGAGCTCCCGGATCGACGGTAAACCACGCGCCTGCGCGAGCTCGTCCGCCTGGGCGGATCGACCCGGAAGCTGCGCTGAGACCAGCGAGGTATCGACGATGCCCTTCGTATCGCCGGCGACCTGGCGCACGACGCCGAAAAGCTCGCCCATGTTGCCGACACGCACGCGCAACGTCTCGGTGAGCTCGCCGAGCAACAGCTCATTCGAATCGAACTGCTGCTTGAGATCGTCGCTGCGCGCGTTCTCAGCGGCAAGGTCGGCGCGCACGGCATCGAGCATAGACTGCTGCGCGTCTCGCGAGGCGAGAAAGCGCTGTTCGCGCTCCGTGTTCTCCTGCGAGCGTGCCGCGGCATCCGACCGAACGATTGCGAGTAGCTCGTCGAACGTCGACGGCACCTCCTGAGCCATGGTGCCGCCGGCCGCAAGTATCAGCGCAGTGACTGCAAAAAATCTGTTCATTAACGACCTCCCGCCGCGTGCACGGGAAGCCGTAATAGATCCGGCGCGGCCTGGCGGCGCGCGATTCTCAGTCCCTGCGTTACGGCTGCGCGATAGTCGTCGGATAGCGGCTCCCAGCTACGGGTATCGAGATCGTAATAACCGGTCGCCGTCCTGTCCGGCGTTTGATAGGCAAGCACTACGCGTCCGACGCGTAAGATGTCGACCTGTGTCGGTGCACCCTCGATCTCGAGCGTGTCGATGTAGGCTTCTACGGTCCGGCCGTAATCGGTCTCGACGAGGTAGGCATCCATGATCTGCCGATACTTCTCCGAGATCGTAATCTCGGCAGAATTCATGTTGTCGCGTAGCCGCCGCACGCGGTCGACACGCTCGTCGAGTTGAAACGGCATGTCGAGCTCGATGAACTGCTCGAGCGCGTTGATCATGCTGAACATGAGCGGCACGATGCCCTGCTCGGTGTCCGTGAAGTCATCGAGCTGCTGGCGTATGTCGGCCGCCTCGGCCTCCTGATCGGCCACGAGCGCGGCGAGGTTGTCGTTGTAAATACGCACGCGATCGAGTTGCTGAAGCACGAGGCGATACTCGCCCAACAGCTCAGTCGTCTCGTCCGCCAGCTGGCTGATTCGCAGCTGCGACCGCGCTGCATCGCTGTCGCTTTGCGCCTGCTCTAGAACCGTGGTGTCGAGTAGGGCCCGCGGCTCCTGCGTCCAACCGGTCTGCGTCAGCAGCGCGGCTGCCGCAACGATCGGCACGTAGCGCACCAGGGTCCGCTCCCAGCCCCGAATAGCGTCCATCGGCTAACCCTTTGTTTTTTGAAGCCCAACCCCGCAAAGGCTGGGGCTTCGATGCTCCGGGACGTTAGCAGAACACAATATCGGGGCACAAGGTCGAACCGCAACGAGCCGGCCGTCCGCCGGGCGTTTACGACGTGGATTCGTCAGCAACTCCGGTCACATCGCCGAGTAACTGGGTCCGCCGCCGCCCTCGGGTGGCACCCACGTGATGTTCTGCGCAGGATCCTTGATATCGCAGGTCTTGCAGTGCACACAGTTCTGCGCGTTGACCTGAAAGCGCGCCTCGCCTGCTTCGCTCGTGACGATCTCATAGACGGCTGCAGGACAGTAACGCTGAGCGGGCTCGGCGAATTTCGGCAGCGTCTCGCGCACGGGCAAGGCCGGATCGGCCAGACGCAGATGGCTCGGATGATCTTCCTCATGATGGGTGTTCGAGAGAAACACCGACGAAAGCCGGTCGAATGAAATCACGCCATCGGGTGC
>JBFJXA010000123.1:0-6441 GCA_041623375.1 Gammaproteobacteria bacterium
GCAGCACACGCTCGACGGCCGGCGCGGCCCGATAGCCGAGGCGGCGCTGATAACGCAGCTCCGGCGCACCCAGCAGCGCGAGGCCCTCCGTGCGCGACTGCCGTACGGCGATTACGATTTGACGCTCCGCGGCGTCTTCTGCGGAGGCCGGGACGCGCTGCGGCGTACTCGTGCACGCGGCCGCAAGCAGCAAAGGTATGCAACAGAGCGCGCGCCAACGCTTCACCGTGTTGCCGCCTCAATGAACGAGGAACCGACGAAGCGGACTCTCGGGTCGCTGCGCAGCGCCTCGACGACCGCCTCGAGATCGCCGCCGTCCGGCGACCGTTCGATGCTGATCGTGTAGCGGCCGAGCTCCGTTGGGCCATTCACGATGACGGCACCGTTCGCCTGCAGCAAAGCGCGCATTTCGGTCTCCAGCAGCTCCGGCGCGAAGACGATGTCGACGCTCGGATCCACGTTCGTTGCCGGCTCGCTCAGGGTTTGAAACTGCCCGGCAGTGCTGAGCTGCGCGTCATCGAAACGCTGCCAGACCAGGACCGTCACGGCAACAGCCGCGAGCCCGGCAGCCAGCGCGAACCCTGCAACGCGCGACCAGGCCCGCCTCGCGCGGTGGCCAGCCACGTTCACGCCCGAATCGAGTCGCGGACGCAAGCGCTCGAAGCCGTGATCTGCCGACGTGATCGGCTCAGCCGCGTTCGCGCCCAACAAGCGCTGCAGCTTGCGTTCCTGCTGCAGCTGCGAAAAGCATTGCACACAACCGTGCACGTGCGCCTCGACGAGCGCCGCTTCCTGCTCGCCGAGCGTGCCGTTCACGAACCACGGGAGCAGCTCGACGACGGTCTCGTGGCTGTCTGGCTCGAGCATCGTTCCGAGGCCCCTCATCCCAACGGCGGCAATGCCTGCCGCAGCTTCTCGCGCGCGTGAAACATCCGCGTTTTTACCGTATTGACCGGACAGTCCAGAATTGTCGCAATCTCCTCGTAAGAGCAACCATAGACGTACGTCAGCTCGACCACGGCGCGCTGTACCGGGGAAAGCTGCCGTAAACCCTGTTGCAGCCAATCCTGCAACTCCGACTCATCGGTATGTTCCGACCCGGGGCTCGAAAGTTCATTCCAATCCGAGATTTCGCCGGCCTTGAAGCGATTCAGCCAGCGCCGTTTTTTTTCCAGGATTTGCAGTGCCTTGCGATACGCGATACCGAGTATCCACGTCGAGGCCTTCGAGTCGCCGCGAAACCGTGAGCTCGTCTGCCAAACGACCAGCATGACGTCGTTGACGCCTTCCTGAGCGTCTTCGACTTCCCCGGTGATTCGGCAGATGAATCGGAGCAGACGGTCGTAGTACCTGTCGTAGAGCGCCTTGAAGGCAGACCGGTCGCCTTTCGCGATGGTTGCAATCAGCGATAGATCCGTTTCATTTGCAACGTCTTCGACACTGCGCCGTTTTCCACGAGAGATCTTCGACACGCTCAACCCTCCCGCCGGTCAAGGCAGTGATCGGCAACTCGCACCGTAGGGACGTTAGTGGCGACGCTCGTCATTCGAAGACCTGGCACGTGCATTGAACCTTTCGGAGATCTACACGAACCCATAGCTAAACACAAACCTCGTGAGGGTACGAGTATGACTTCCTCCACGCAGTTGCCGGCCCCGCTCGGTCTAGCGATGATCGTCGTGTCATCTTTGCTCGTGGTTTCCTGCGGCTCCGGCAGCGGCGGTGGTGGAGGTGGCGGCGGCGGAGGTGGCGCTGGGACCGGTCCCGTACTGACCGCGTCGTTTCAGTCGATTCAAACCAACATTTTCTCGGTGCAATGCGAATTCTGCCACACGGGCGCGACGGCACCACGCGGCCTCCGGCTTGATGCGGCCAACAGCTTCGGGCTGCTCGTCGGTGTTCCCAGCAGCCAGCAGCCTGCGCTGCAGCGCGTCGAGCCGGGCAACCCGGACGACAGCTACCTGATTCGTAAACTCGAAGGGGGGCCAGGGATCTCCGGCGGACAGATGCCCCTCGGGCTGCCCGCGCTGCCGCAGTCGGACATTGACGTCATCCGCCAGTGGATTTCCGACGGCGCGTTGCCGACGCCTGCGCCGCCGCCCACGGCACCGATCCGCGTGAGCTCGATGTCTCCGTTGCCGGATTCGGATCAGGCAATGCTGCCGACGACCGTCATGGTCATGTTCGATCGCGAGGTAAACGCGAGCACGATTGACGTAACGACGTTTCTCGTAGAACGCAGCGGCGGGGATGGCACGTTCGGTGACGGCAACGAGATCGCAATCGTGCCGGATTCGGTGACGGTCCCTGGGGCGAACCCGCAATCGGCCGTCGCCAATATCTCGTCAACACAGTCTATCGACGATCGGTATCGTGTCACGCTCGTCGGCACCGGCCCGGCTGTCATTCTCGACCTCGACGGTAACGCGCTCGATGGCGAGTTTGCTGGAACGTTTCCGTCCGGTGACGACACAGAGGGCGGCGATTTCATCGCCGAGTTCAACGTCGTCGGCATACAGCCGACGCTGACCTCGATCCAGGACAACGTGTTCACAATGACTTGCAGCGGATGCCACACGGGCAGTGGCGCAAACCTCCCAGGCAGCATGGACCTGACGTCTGTAGGCGACAGCTTCGCCAATCTCGTATCCGTTGCGAGCATCCAGGAACCGACTCTCGAGCGCGTCACCCCCTCGGATGCGGACAATAGCTACCTGATTCACAAGCTCGAGGGCGTCGACGCGAACGGGCAACCGATTGCGACGAACCAGATGCCGCCCGGCAGTCCTCTCGACCAGAATACGATCGACGTGATTCGGCAGTGGATCGATGCCGGTGCGTCGATGTAGCGAACGCTCGAGCAAGGAATAGTGGACATGAACGGACAGGGACAGGCCGGCCCCGTGTGCCCGAGAGCCCGGCGGACCAGGAATCGTATCCCCATCGTACTGGCAATACTGGCGGCTGCGAGCCTCGATGCCGGGCTCGCACGGGCCGAGCCCTATCTGGCCGTCGAGAATGGTCTGCACTGCCGCAGCTGTCACGTCAATCCGACCGGCGGCGGCAAACGCAACGTTTTCGGCACGCTGTACGCGCGTAACCAGCTTTCAGAAACGATTGCGTTTCCGGGCGACGGCGCCAGCTGGACAGGCGATGTCAATACCTGGCTCGGCGTCGGCGGTAATTTTCGCGGCGGCTATCTGGATACCGACATCCCCGAAGTGGCGACGAGCTCCGATATCGAGACCACGCAGGGAACGGTTTATCTGAGGGTCGAGGCGATCCCGGACCTCTTGTCCGTCTACGTGGATCGGCAAATCTCGCCCGGCCGCGCGCGAACCAGGGAAGCGTATGCGTTCCTCGAGCTCGCCGATAGCAGATACACGGTCAAGGCGGGTCAGTTTTTTCTGCCATTCGGCCTGCGTCTCCACGACGATAGCGCGTTCGTCAGGGAGCGCTCGGGAATCAATTTTGCCACTCCGGACGATGGCGTAGAGGTCGGCCTCGAGCTGCCGACCTGGTCGGCACAGATTGCCGTCACAAACGGCACAGCCGGCGCCGGCAGCGAATCCGGCCGGCGACAATACAGCCTATCGGCAACGCACGTTCGATCAAATTGGCGAGTCGGCGCGAGCTTCAATCAGAACAAGGATAATCTCGGTGATCGATCGATGGTCGCGGTGTTCGGAGGCTACAAGACCGGACCGATCACATGGCTGGCCGAGATGGATTTCATTACCGACGAAACGCCCGGGCAACCTGACGAAAAAATCTATGCCAGCCTGCTCGAGGCCAACTGGAGAATACGCAAAGCTCACAACCTCAAAGTCAGCTACGATTTCGTCGATCCATCCAACGGCGTGAGTGAGGACGAGCGTGAACGCTATAGCCTCGTTTGGGAATATACGCCGCTTCAGCTCGTGCAGACGCGGCTGGGTTTTCGTACCTACAACGGCGTCCCGGAAGATCCCTTGAGCAATCGCGAGCAGCTGTTTGCCGAGTTGCACCTTTACTTCTGAGCGCTACGCTCGAGCGCCGGGATTCGCCTCTGACGGGGAACAGCCCGAGCCGGGCTTCAGACGCCTGGCTCGCCGCGGGCTTCAGAGCCCGGCATTCGCCGTCAATCCGACGACACCGCTCTCGGCCACGGCCGCGAGCTCGACGGACCGAGCGTCGTATTTGCCGCATAGTGTCATGCGCTCACCGAGAAAGAACGCGCTCCGCGCACGAAACGAGAAGCGCTCGAGTGCTGCACGGCCGGTCTCATGGATCACGAGGTCGGCCAGCAGCACGGCGGTCAGCGGTCCGTGAATGACGAGCGCTGGATACCCTTCGCCCTGCGCATAAGGCAGGTCGTAGTGAATCCGATGGGCGTTGAACGTCAGCGCCGAGAAGCGAAACAGTAACCGCTCATCGGGCACGATCTCGCGCGAGAAATCCGCCGAACGTGGCGCATTGTCGCGTTCCGGTGTGTTCGTCTTCGATCCGGTCGCGGGCCGATACGCGATGTCCTGCTCCTCGACGATCTTGAGACCTTCGGCGTCCCTGAGCTCGTAGGCGACCGTCACGAAGACGAGCGGACCCGAGCGCCCCTCGGTGAAACGCACCGACTCGATGCGTGCGATACGCTCGACACGCTGGCCAATACGCAGTACCCCGCGGTACTCCATTCGCGCGCCTGCGAACATGCGACGCGGGAACGGCACGGGCGGCATGAACTCGCCAAGTCGTTCATGGCCGTCGCGAGCGAGATCGGCCGACATCGTCAGCGACGGAAAAAACAGCCAATGATAAAGCGGTGGCAGGATTTCGCCGTCGGAAAATGCGGTGGGATCACGGTCCAGCGTGGCCGCGAGCATCTGCACGGGTGCGAGCGAGATCGTGTCCTCGCGGCGCTCCTCTCGACCCTCCCATGTGCGCAGCAAATCCAGATCGACCTCGCTCATGCCGGGCTCCCGAAGCGGCGGCGGATCTCCGCGGTGTGCGCACCGAGCGCGGGCACCTGTCCGGACTGTGGGCGCTCGTCATCGACGGCCACCGGTGGTGCAACGAGTTCGACATCGCCCGTAGGGCTCGCAACGGTCATACGCCGGAGCTGCGGATGCGCAGAGAAATCTGCAACGGAGTTTACGGCCCCGAACGCAATTCGCGCGTCGCGCAGGCGACGGCTGATCTCGGACGACGAAAGCTGACCGAATTTTGCGCGGATCACGGTGTCGAGTGTCGTCCTGTGCCTGCAACGCCGGGAATTGTTCGAGAACCGCTCGTCGTCGGCGAGCGCCGCCTGCTCGAGCACGTCCGTGCACAGACGCCGCCATTCTCGCTCGTTCTGGATCGCGACGATGAGCTCGCGGCCGTCGCCGGTCGGATAGACGCCGTACGGTGCAATCGAAGGGTGGTTGAGGCCGACGCGCTGTGGCGCGGCACCACCGTACTCCTGGTGCAACAGTGGCACGGTCATCCAGTCGGCAAGCGCAGAGAACAATGACACCTCCAGCGCGCTGCCGATTCCGGTCCGTTCACGCCTCAGCAGTGCTTCGACGATTGCCGTGTGCGCGTACATGCCACAAGCAATATCGCAGACGGAAACTCCGACGCGCCCGGGCCCTTCGGGCGAGCCCGTAATCGAGGCGAGCCCCGTCTCGCATTGCACGATGAGGTCGTAGGCTTTCATCTCGGCGTACGCTCCAGTGTTTCCGTATCCCGAGATATCGCAGGTAATGAGCCGCGGGAATCGCTTACGCAAGTCGCTCGATGCGAAACCGAGACGTACGGCTGCACCTGGCGCGAGGTTTTGCACGAACACGTCCGCCTGCTCGAGCATGCGATGCACGCAGTGTCTGTCCGTCTCGAGCTTGAGATCCAGAACGACGGACTTCTTGCCGCGGTTGAGCCAGACGAAGTATGCACTTTCACCGTGAACGACATCGTCGTACCCGCGCGCAAAATCGCCATTCTCGCGTTCGATCTTGATGACCTCGGCACCGCTGTCAGCGAGGCGCGACGTACAGTACGGTGCGGCGACGGCCTGCTCGATCGAAACGACGAGCGTGCCGTTGAGCAGGTTCTCCATCGAATCAGGCCTAGAATGACTTCGGCATGCCGAGAACGTGCGTGCCGATATGCGACAAAATCAGATTTGTCGACACAGGTGCCGTACGGTAGAGCCTCGCCTCGCGAAATTTGCGCTCGATATCATACTCCGCGGCAAATCCGAAGCCGCCGAACGTCTGCATGCAAACATCCCCGGCGTGCCAGGATGCCTCCGATGCGAGCAACTTGGCCATGTTCGCCTCGGCACCGCACGGTTGCTCGGCGTCGAAGCAGGTTGCGGCTTTCTCGACCATGAGCGCAGCCGCCTCGGTCTGCACGTGGGCTTCGGCGATCGGGAACTGAACACCCTGATTCTGACCGATCGGCCGGCCGAACACGTTTCGCTCA
>JBFJXA010000124.1:0-6311 GCA_041623375.1 Gammaproteobacteria bacterium
GCATAGCCTTGAGTTGCGTAAAACCCTTCTTCTTCGTCGTCGAATGACCGAGACCTTGTGCGTTCCTGCGCTGCGACCCGTCGCGTCCACGACTCGTTCGTGCGCTTCGCCTGATTGAGGATCGAATACGGATCCGTAACCGGGTCGTAGTCTTCGGGATTCAATTGTCTGAGCTCTATCGTTGTGACCGGAGCATCGTTTGTCGGTCTGGTGTCGCTGTAGTGGACGACACCGTCTTCATCGACCCACTTGTAGATTTCCGATGCGCTCGGAGCAGTGCTCCACGCAAACAATAACGCGGCGAAAGACATTAGCAGCCACGGAGAGCCGATATGAGCGCTTCGATCAGACATCATTACACCGATATTCTACGCCTCCCAGAGTAACGTATAGTAACGAAACCGGGCTGAACGCAGGCTGAACTGCGCTTGCTCGATTCTCCGCTGCCCGAGGTTATGACCACTTTTGAGCGACTTCGAGACGTTCAATCTGGCAACGTTAATGCTGCCTTTAACGGGGACAATCGGCCAACAGCAGACTGACCCCGTAACCTATTTCGCCGCCGCAAATATCAACAGAAACCCGGCATTTGCCGAGACAAGCCCGACCCATCCCAATACGCCTGCAACAGTAATGGCAAACAAGGGTCGGGTCCGTGTTCGGGAAGCTAGGACACCTGTGTGAATCAGCTGAGCGACCACCGCGATTGGTAGGACGATCATCAGTAATCCATTTCCGCCAACTACTCCTTGGCTTAGGAAGCCGGCTACTAAACAGGCTGACGGATACCAGAGAAGAACTATCCACGTCCTTAGTCCGCTCCTTGCCGGGCGGTCTGCCTTCATCGACTCGCCGAGTTCAATCGATTTTCGTCTCGAGAAATAACCGCCTACAAGAATCCCCAAAATGGCGCTGACTACGAAGATGGCACTGTACAGGAGAGCTCCGGATGCGGCGTCCGAAAAGATACTCAACATGCACAGGCACCAGCTCTACCCATTTCCTTCAATGTTCGCTTTCGGCCATCTAAAGCCAGTTCACTCGACTCTGAGAATATAGCACCCGCGCGTCCGCTTTCGGCCCACGTTTCGCCGTTACGCACCGTTTGTTTTTCGGATCTGCGACTGCGTCAGTGCAGCCGCTCGATCACATACTCGGGCGGCGGGCGTTCCGCGATCGAGTTCTTCGGAGCACTTGCCAATCCTCCCGCGGGAGGATTTCGATACGCACGCTCGGCGTAGCCGGAATCGGGTACTGCAACACCATCAGGCTTCACGAAGAACCACTTGTCTCGATAGTCCTTCTCGATCTTGAACCCGCCCTCATGCACGAGCGAGTGATGTCGCGTGCACAGCAGCATGAGATTATCGAGCGAGGTCTCGCCGCCGTGCGACCAGTGCTCGACATGGTGGCATTGCAGGAAGCGTGAGTTATTACAGCCCGGAAACGTGCATCGATCGTGGTCGCGGGCACGCACGGCTCTGGCAATGGCTGGGGGTACGATCCGGGACTTGCGGCCGATACCGAGCGGCTCGCCGTGCGCATCCTCGGTAATCACGACGGCCTGGCTGTCGCAACACAGTCGTTTGACGGTTTCGATCGGCAGGCCCGCGCGTCCTTGGCCGCCCGCGAGGGCAGATTGGTCCACGTGCACCGTGACGAGGTGCGTGTCCGCGCTGCGAGTCTGGCCGCTGTCTCCCGAGAGGAAGCCCGTGGCGAGGTTCACGAGCGCATCGGCTTGCTTCGCTGACCACGATGTTGCTGCGAAGTCCGGTATGTCCGAAGCCTCGTCATCGCGCGCTTTCTCGAGCGCCTTTTCGACGACTTCGCCGGCATCCATCGGCAGCTCGACCGTGATCGTCATGAGGCCGCGCCGCGGATCCCGTCGGATGCGCAGGGAACGGCTCGCAAACGCCCTGGCTGCGCCATCGAGTGACGTCTCGGTTCCGCAGCGCAGCTCGCGGCAACGCTCGGCTACCACGGCGGCCGTGGTGCGCAAGGCGAAAGCGAGCAATGCCTGTTCGTTATCTCGCTCGGCGACGCGCGTCAGGGCCCGAACCTTGGCGTAGGACAGCTCACCGGTTCGGAAAGCTCCGGCGATTCGAGGCAGGGTCTTGAGCGCATGCGCCACGCGAACTTTTTCCCGAGCCGTGGTCAGGCTGAGATCGCAGCGCCAGGCCAGCCATTCGGCGCAGCTGTCGAGGCTCCATTGGAGCCAGCCCGCGCGCTCGTCGAACTCGCGGATCATGACGAGCAGCTCGTAAGTGGCCGAGTTGATGCGGGTGGAGAGGTTGAGGATCTCGTTATCGAGCTCGTCGATGCGAGCCAGGTCCGCCGGTTTCATGACGTCTCCCTGTCATGGAATGAGACCTGTTATTTTATACAGTAATTCGGTGAAAAGCAATATAAAACAGAGACTTGTATAGGATCAATGCGTATGCCCGTGCCCGTTCCCATGCGCATGGCCGTGCGCGTGCGCGTGGCGATGCGCGGAGCGCTCCAGCGCGTCTTCGCCTTCCGAATAGCCCGTCATGACAGCTTCCATCAAACGCCGCATGGGGTCGTCCTCGAGCGGCTGGTGGGCAGCCATGAAGCCGGCAATGCGCGCGAAGACGAGCGGCTCCATGCAGAGGCGTTCGTAGCCGCTCGTGTCCGCCGGCGCAGCATCGGGGTCTGCCGCCGTCGTCAGCATCTCGCGGAACAGTTCATCGAGATAGCGATATAGCGGGTTGCTGTCCTCGGTGCCGCTACCTCGCGCGTCGCCCGCGACGAAAGCTCGCGCATTTTCGACGAATCGAGCGTAGAACTCTTCCAGCAAGGTCTCGTCAGATTCCAGATCGCCACACATTTCTTGCTCCTCGGGAACGCCCCTGATCGGGGAGGCGGTGATAATATCACCCGACCAGGAGGGGGAGCCCGGCTATGACAACAACAAGAACACCCGCTCTGGCGGTCCGAATCCTACTGCTCGCGCTGTTGACCACCGGCGCCTCTGCGGCGGCGGACGAGGTCTCCGATTTCTATGCCGGCAAGCAAGTCCGGCTGCTCATCGGCTACAGCGCGGGTGGGGGCTACGACACCTATGCACGTCTGCTCTCTCGTCACCTCGGCAAGCACATTCCCGGCAACCCGACCGTCGTTCCGCAGAACATGCCCGGCGCGGGCAGTTTGCGCATGGCCAACTTTCTCTACAACGTCGCACCGAAGGACGGCACGGTCATCGGCACGTTCGGCCGCGGCATCGCAATGGAGCCGCTGCTGTCGGGCGTCGGCACGCAGTTCGACGCGCGCAAGTTCTCCTGGCTCGGCAGCCTCAACAACGAGGTCAGTCTTTGCGTGGCCTGGCACGAATCCGGCGTGAAGACGATGCAGGATCTGCAAACGCAGGAGCTCATCGTCGGTGGAACGGGGTCGGGATCGGACACTGTGATCTTTCCGATCGTCGTCAGGAACCTGCTCGGCGCGGATATCCGGTTGATCTCGGGTTACCCGGGCGGCAACGACGTGCTGCTCGCGATGGAGCGCGGCGAAGTCGACGGGCGTTGCGGTTGGTCCTACTCGAGCCTGTCCTCAACGCGCGGCGACTGGCTCGAGCAGGGCCGGATAACAATTCTCACGCAACTCGCGCTTGCCAAGCATCCGGATCTCAGCGGCTATCCGATCATTACCGACTTCGCCGACAGCGAGAACGAGCTCGAGGCGATGGAGATCATCTTTTCGCGCCAGGTCATGGGCAGACCCTACCTCGCGCCACCTGGAATCCCGGCGGAGCGCCTCCAAGCGCTCCGACGCGCGCTCGATTCGGTCGCGCGCGATCCCGAGTTCCTCAGCGATGCCGGGCAGCTCCAGCTCGAGGTCAACCCGGTATCGGGAGAAGACGTCGATGCCTTGCTCGCGCGGATCTACGGCGCTTCGGACGCGGCCATCGAGCTGGCTGCGAGCGCTATCAGGGATTCGGACGGCGGCTGAACGCTTAGCGTCCTGATGGAAGCCGGCGCGTTCGAAGCGGCCGTGGCCGCACTGGCCATTTTGCTCGAGCCTTCGCGCCTCATGATTCTCGGCGCGGGCGTCCTGGTCGGATTGACCATCGGCGTGATTCCGGGTCTCGGCGGCATCGTCGGTCTCGCGCTGCTGCTGCCGTTCACATTCGAGCTCGACGCTTACTCGGCGTTCGCGTTCCTCATAGGCATGGGTGCCGTGACGACGACGTCGGACACGATCCCGGCCGTTTTGTTCGGCGTACCGGGCACGACGGGATCCGCCGCGACGATCCTCGACGGTCACCCGCTCGCAAAGGCGGGGCAGGCGGGCCGCGCGTTCGGTGCCGCTTACACGGCATCGTTGCTCGGCGGCATTGCGGGTGCGGTGCTGCTCGCAATCAGCATTCCGGTGCTGCGACCCGTGATCCTCTATCTGGGCTCGCCCGAGCTGCTCGCGATCTGCGTCTTCGGTCTCTCGATGGTCGCGATCCTGAGCGGCAAGGCGCCGCTCAAAGGCATGGTCGCCGCAGGCCTCGGGCTGCTCGTTGCAATGGTCGGCTCGGATCCGCAAACGGGAACCTTACGCTGGACCTTCGGCACGCTGTATCTCTGGGAGGGGCTGCCGCTCGTGCCCGTCACGCTCGGGCTGTTCGCGCTGCCGGAGCTCGCGGATCTTGCAATTGCACGGCGCAGCATCGGCGGCGGCACACGCGCCGACACACGCTCGGGTCAGCTCGCCGGCGTGCGCGACGCCCTGGAGCAGTGGTGGCTCGTGCTGCGCTGTAGCTGGCTCGGCGCAGCGCTCGGCGCGGTCCCCGGAATGGGCGCGGCCGTCATCGACTGGCTTGCTTACGGGCACGCGCTGAAAACCGAGAAGAACACCGAGCGCTTCGGGCACGGCGACATTCGCGGCGTCATCGCTTCGGAGAGCTCGAATAACGCCAAAGAAGGCGGCTCGCTCGTGCCGACGATCGCGTTCGGCGTTCCAGGCAGCGCGTCGATGGCCATCCTGCTCGGCGCATTCATGATGCACGGACTCGTACCGGGCCCGCGCATGCTGACCGAGAACCTCGACGTGACGTACTCGATCGTCTGGAGCATCGCGCTGGCCAACATCATCGGCGCCGGGCTCTGTCTCGCGTTCAGCAACCAGCTCGCGCGCGTAGCGTCGATTCGAATCGGCTTGTTGCTGCCCGTCGTGCTGGCCGTGATCTTCATTGGCGCGTTCCAGGGTTCTCGGCAGTGGGGCGATCTCTACGTGCTGCTCGGGTTCGGCGTGTTCGGGTGGATCATGAAGCGTCAGGGCTGGCCGCGTCCGCCGCTCATACTCGGCGTCGTGCTCGGCGAGATCGTCGAGCGGTACTTATTCATATCTGTCGGCCGTTACGACTGGGCCTGGCTCACGCGCCCGCTCGTGATCCTGTTCGTGACGCTCGCAGTCGTCGGCCTCGTCGGGCCGCTCGTCAAGAATCTGCACTCGGCCCTGACATCGGCACAGCCACCGCGTCTTGGGCGCCCGCGGCTGACGGCGTCGGCGGCCTTTACGTCTGTCGTCATCGTCGCGCTCGTAGCCGCTCTCGACGTGCTGCTCGGGTGGAATTTCGAGGCGCGAATCGTGCCGTTGACCGTGACGCTCATTGCGTTGACCTGCGGGGTGACCAGTCTTGCCAACGACTTGTTTGTCCGCGTTCAGCCGGCCGCGAGCGACGCTCGCGTCGCGCCGACCGACGCTCCGATTATCGAAGGTGTGCGCTCGCTCGACCTGCGCAGCGTGTTGATTCGGGCGGGTGGGTTCTTCGGTTGGTGCCTCGCCTACCTCGCGCTCGCGCATCTGGCCGGAATGCTCCCTGCGATGCTGCTGTTCGTGGCGGCGTTCGTGCGCTTCTGGGGCCGTGAGTCGATCCGCAGCGCGCTGTTGCTCGCCGCCGGTATCACGGCGTTCAGCACGCTGCTGTTCGATCAGGTGCTTGCGATTCCTTGGCCGCAGAACATCCTCGGCACCGCGTTTCCGGCGCTCCAGCCCTGGCTGAAATAGGCAGCGCACGGAGCCGACAACTTGTTGACACCACCCCGCGAAACCCTAAGCTCTACTGGCGTGACGGCAATCAGAACAATGCGATCGATGCTGGCGCTGGGGCTCGCGCTCCTCGCAATGACCTCGGCGCGCGCCGATTTCCCGGAAGACGACATCGAGGTCATCATTCCTTATGCCGCCGGCGGCGGCTTTGACAGTTACGTCCGAGGCGTTCTGCCCTACATGCAGAAGTACCTGCCGAACGACGTCAATCTGATCCCGAGAAACATGCCGGGCGCCGGTGGGCGCAAAGGCGC
>JBFJXA010000125.1:0-6260 GCA_041623375.1 Gammaproteobacteria bacterium
CGCCAGGTTGCCCCATCGCGCTCGAGCACGTAGACGGCACCCGAGCCTCGAGCGCGGTTATCCGTCTGATCCCCATTGATGCCCTCTGCCGAGCTGTCCTCGTCGAATCCGCAGACCCCGAGCGTGTCACCGTCGGCGCTCAACGCGACGCAAAAACCGTACATGTCGCCGGCTTCGGTATTCGACGCTTTGAGGTAAGCCTGCTGAGCCCACACGCCATCGCGTTGGCCGAAAATATAGACCGCCCCTGCATCCGCGGCCGAGTTGTCGCGTTGCTCGCCGTCGATGGCCGTCGCGGCGCTATCCTCACCGATCGCGCCGACGGCCAGCGTCGAGCCGTCGTCGCTCAACGCAACCGAGAAACCGAATCGATCGCCGGCATCCGTGTTGGACGGCTTCAAATACGCCTGCTGAGACCAGCGCCCCGCTTCGCGCGCGAACACATAGACCGCGCCGGCCTCCTCTGCCGAGTCGTCCGCCTGATTGCCGTCGATGCCCGATGCGCCGCTGTCCTCGTAGTTGGCGGACACGGCTAGCGTGTCGCCGTTACCGCTGAGCGCGACAGCAAAGCCGAATGCATCGAGCAACGAGGGATTGGATGCCTTGAGATACGCCTGCTGGATCCACGACTCGTCGTCTCGCGTGAATACGTAGACGGCACCGGCACCGTACACGGAGTTGTCGGACTGATCGCCGTCGACGCCGCTAGCGCCACCGTCCTCGTGCGGCGCCGCGACCGCGAGCGTGCTGCCGTCCCGGCTTAGCGCCAACGTCGGCCCCATGAGCGCACCGCCGACGCCGAGCTGGTCGTCGGCCTCTGCATTGGAGGCATGCAGGCGACCCGCTTGTATCCATTCTGGCATTGGCGCCTGTGCGCCGAGATTCGCGGCAATTAGCAGTAAGAACGATACGATGAAGCATCGTTGGCTCTTGTTCGGCATCACGGTCAATCACTAGCCTCTTTGGATGAAACACGTCGTGCGAGTTTGCGGCTGGAATCCAGCACAGACAAGGCTTTCTCGTCTGCGTGGTCAGCCGAGAAGACTCGTTCTCAAGAGCCGGCCACGGCCGGCAGCCATTGCTCAGCGCCGGGATATCTCAGAACCGCGCTGCGTTGCAATAATTCGTCAGCATTCCGTCAGCGTTCTGCCATTTCGAGCGGCCATGATCGGGCTCGAAATGCAGAGGTCTACGGCAAAAAAAGATTCCACGGCGCAGCTCGAGCTAAACGCCTTCGAACGCGCCAGCTCGCCGACCGAGGTCGAACGCGGCTTCGCCTGCCGGCTCGCGACGTCCGTCTGGCTCGCAGAGCTCGATGACGACGCCGCCAGGGATGCCCTGTATGCCTACGCCATGGCGCGCAGCCGCGACCCGTGGGCGCAAGCCTGCCTGCGCGTGGCGCTGCTGACCGAGTATCGGCTCTGCCGTGAGCGCCTGGATCTGTGCAGCTAACGGCCGCGCGCAATCGGCGACGGGTCGCCTGCGGTGCGCCTCACGGCAGCACAGCCGCGTTGCCTTCGTACCAGCGAATTTCGAGGGCGAGTCGCGGCGCCGGGCTACCGTCCGCGGTCGCACGGAACAGCTCGTAGACGATGGAGCCGTCTGCTCCCTGAGTGCTCTCGATGACACGAGCCGGTACGAATGGGTTCGGCTGGGCGTCCATGACGGCGCGCACGGGCCCCGGTACCGACGCCCAGCTGATATCGCGCTGGATCTCGAGCACGGCCCACTGACCGTTCGACTGCACCATGTCGAACTCGACCTCATCGCCGTTCGGCAACGTGCCGACGATCTCGAACTCGCCGTTGCCGGGATTGAGTTCGCCCCCCAGGATGGTCACGTCGGGCATCGCGGCCAGAGCCACCGATGCGATTTCCTCGGGCACGGCCGCAGCACCGCCACCCTGCTGCACGCTTTCCGATCCGGGCGGCGAGCAGGCCGCTACGACGAGCGCGAGCGTTATGCATAGGTATCGAGAATCCAGCATGGATGAGCTCCTATTGATCTTGTCCTCTCATGATCGGCCAGGCGGCCTTCAGGTAATCGAGCATCGACCAGAGCGTCAAGCCGGCCGCCACGATTAACAGCACACTACCGGTCGCGTAGATCGATATTCCATAAAACGGCTGCTCATACAACATGAAGCCGATCCCGAACATCTGCAGCGTCGTCTTCCACTTCGCGAAGAACGATACCGAAACATGCGCCCGCGCACCGAGCTCGGACATCCATTCACGCAACGCCGAGACCGTGATCTCCCTGCCGATGATGACCGCCGCGACGAGTGTGTTGAGCAGCGTTGGGTTGCTCTGCACGAGGATCACGAGTGCGGTCGAAACGATGAGCTTGTCGGCAACGGGATCCAGGAAGGCGCCGAAGTTCGACATCTGATTGAATCGGCGCGCGAGGTAGCCATCGAACCAGTCGGTCACGCCCGCGAGACCGAACAGCACACCCGCAGCAGGCCTGGCCCAGTCGACCGGCAGATAGAACACGACGACGACGAGCGGCACCGCGATGATTCGAAATGACGTCAGCGTATTGGGTAAGTTGAATACCATGCGTCAGTCCGCATGCAAATGGTCGTAGATAGATTCGGCGAGCTGCGCAGAGATTCCCTTGACGCGGGCCAGCTCCTCGACGCCGGCACGCTCGACGGCTTGTAACCCACCGAACTCACGTAACAGCGCTCGCCGGCGTTTCGGGCCGAGCCCTCTGATGCCTTCGAGCGGGGAGCTGATTTGCTTGCGCTTGCGTCTGGCGCGATGACTCACGAGCGCGAACCGATGGGCTTCGTCGCGGATCTGCTGGATCAGACGCAGCGCCGGCGAATCCGGTTTCAAGCGAATCGGCGTTTTGCGGTCGAGCAGGTACAGGCGCTCCATGCCCGCGCGGCGTGCCCTGCCCTTGGCTACTGCAATCAACGTCACTCCTTCGAGCTGATATTCCGCAAACGCGGTCGCCGCGGCGTTGAGCTGCCCTCGCCCACCGTCGATGAACACGAGATCCGGCATCGGCGCCTCACCCTTGCGCAAGCGCGCATAGCGGCGTTGCAGGGCTTGCGCGATGGCCCCGTAGTCGTCTCCCGAGGCTAACCCCGTGATATTGAAACGCCGGTAGTCAGATTTCAATGGTCCGTCGGGACCGAACACGACGCACGATGCGCTCGCCTGATCGCCGCCCGTGTGGCTGATATCGAAGCATTCGAGCCGGCTCGGCACCTCATCGAGCCCGAGCACGTCGGCCAGCGCTTCGTATCGGCGTGCCAACGTTGCGCTGGCCTTCTGGCGCAGTTTCGCCGCGTGGCTGGCATTGGATAGCGCCATCTTGATCCAGCGCGCGCGGTCGCCGCGAACCCTGTGACGTATCGCAACGCGCCGACCGACCCGTTCCTCGAGCAGGGCGGCGATCGCCGCAGACTCGGCAACGGGCTCGCTGACGAGAATCTCTTTGGGCGCCTCCCGAGCCGTGTAGTACTGCAGCAGGAACGCTCTTGCGACCTCGCCGGGCTCGGCCTCGCCCTGCACGCGCGGAAAATAGTTTCGGCTGCCGAGCATGCGCCCGCCACGGAAAAACATGACGGCAACGCAAGCCAGTCCCTGCTCGTCCACGATGCCGATGACGTCGAAGTCGCCGCCGCCTTTTGCGACGAGCTGCTCCGACTCCATCGCCTTCAATCGTGCGAGCTGATCGCGGAATTGTGCCGCCCGCTCGTAGTCCAGATCTGCCGCAGCCTCGTCCATACGCTCGGCGAGGCGCTTCGTGACGAGCTGATTACGGCCGCGCAAAAACAACAGCGCCGAATCGAGATCCCGCGCGTACTCGGCCTCTGAGATCGCGCCGACGCATGGTGCGCTGCAGCGCTTGATTTGATACTGCAGGCACGGCCGGCTGCGGTTGGCGAAGTAGCTGTCTTCGCAGAGCCTGAGCTGAAACAGCTTCTGTAGCTGTCCGAGCGTCTCGCGCACGGCCGCCGCGCTCGGATACGGACCGAACATCGTGCCCGTTCGCTTGCGCGCGCCGCGATAAAACGACAGCCGCGGAAACGCCTGATCCGTGCTGACGTGGATGTACGGGTAGCTCTTGTCATCACGCAGCAGCACGTTGAAACGCGGGCTGTGCTGCTTGATGAGGTTGTACTCGAGCATGAGCGCTTCGACCTCGGTGCGCGTCACGGTAACGCGCACGTCGGCCGCGAGGTTCACGAGGGCCATCGTCTTGGCGTTTTGCGCGCGGCCCTGAAAGTAGCTCGAGACACGGCGGCGCAAATCTTTGGCCTTACCGACATAAATGACGCGACCTTCGGCGTCGAGCATCTCGTACGTGCCCGGACGATGTGTCAGGTGCTTGATGAGCGCTTCGACCTGGAAGCCGCCGGCACGATCAGCGTTGCCCGCGTCTGCATTCATTGTGACGAGAACGCCAGACGCTTGGCCTCGGCGACCGCGCGGGCGAACATCTCGGGCGTCAGACGGCCTGTTTGCGTGTTGTAACGGCTGCAGTGGTAGGAATCGACGAGCCAGCGATCGGAATCGAGCCGGTGGCAGGCGCCGTGCGCAAATCGAAAATCGGCTTGCTTGCGCGCGAGGGCCTTGAGCACCGCACGGTGCGCCACGGTGCCGAGCGCGAGCACGACCGCGCCGACAGGCAATGCGTCGAGCTCACGAGTTAGAAAGCGGTTACACGTGTTCACTTCGGGCGTCGTCGGCTTGTTCTGTGGTGGCAAACATTTTACGGCGTTCGTGATGCGACAGCCCAACAGCTGCAGATCGTCGTCGCGCCGTAACGACGCCGGCGCGCTGGCAAGCCCGAGTGCATGCAGCGTCCGGTACAACAAGATACCGGCAAAGTCGCCTGTGAACGGCCTGCCCGTCGCGTTCGCGCCGTGACGCCCGGGTGCGAGGCCGACGATCAGCAGCCGGGCGGCGGGATCGCCGAAGGCCGGGACGGGTTTGTTCCAGTACGCCGGATGCTCGGTTCTAAGGTCGGCCAGAAAACCGGCCAGGCGCGGACAACGCCGGCAATCGGGGTCGTAATGTGCCATCCGATGTGGCACGGCGGCCCTGCTGAGATATCCCCGCTAACCGTTCGCGCGGACGTGCCCGGCGATGAGCATGGCGATCTCCATGGCCTGATCGTAGTTCAGGCGCGGATCGACCTGGGTCTTGTAGGCACGAGCGAGATCGGCCTCGGTCAGGCCCCTGGCCCCGCCGACACATTCGGTGACGTTGTCACCCGTGAGCTCGAGGTGCACGCCGCCGAGATAGCTGCCGGCTTCTTTATGAATGCGGAATGCGGCCTTGAGCTCGGAGAGGATGTTGTCGAAGCGCCGAGTTTTGTAGCCCTCGGCCGTCGACTCGGTATTGCCGTGCATCGGGTCGCAGACCCAGAGCACGCGTGATCCCGTCGCGCGCACCGTCTGGATCACACGCGGCAGGTGCTCGTCGATATTCTTGGCGCCAAAGCGCGTGATCAGCGTGAGCCTGCCGGGCTCGTTCTGCGGATTGAGCGCGTGAATCAACGCCTGCAGCTGCTGATCGCTGACACCCGTGCCGATTTTCACACCGATCGGATTGCTGATACCGCGGAAGAACTCGATGTGCGCGCCGTCGAGCTCGATCGTGCGCATGCCGATCCACGGGTAATGGGTCGTCAGGTCGTACCAGCGCTTGCGATGCGGCAGAAAACGCGTCTGCGCCTGCTCGTACGGCAGATGCAGGCCTTCGTGAGAGGAATAAAACTCCACACGATGCGTATGCATGGCATCGCCCGTGACGGATTCGAAGAACTCCAGCGAGTCGGAGACCGACTCTACGATCCGGTGATACTCCTCTGCCATGGGCGAGTCGCCGACGAACTTGAGGTCCCAGTTCTCCGGATGGTGCAGATCTGCAAAACCGCCGTCGACGAGCGAGCGGACGAAATTCAGCGTCAGCGATGCGCGCTCGTAGCCGCGTAGCAAGAGCGCCGGATCGGGCTCGCGATCCTCGGCCGTGAACGGCAGACTGTTGACGAGATCGCCTCGATAGCTCGGCAGGCAGACGCCGTCACGGATCTCCATGTCCGCGCTGCGCGGCTTGGCATACTGGCCTGCCATGCGGCCGACTCGAATGACGGGCTTTTTGAGTCCCATGACGAGCACGAGCGACATCTGCAGCAGAATCTTGAGCTTCTGAACGATGACGTCCGAAGCGCAGTCGGCGAAGCTTTCGGCGCAGTCGCCGCCCTGCAGCAGGAACTCCTCACCGCGCTGAGCCGCC
>JBFJXA010000126.1:0-6161 GCA_041623375.1 Gammaproteobacteria bacterium
CTGTCCGGGCCCGCTGAGCCCGGCTACTGGGACAGGCTCCGGCGCGGCACGCTCGTGCCCGCAGTCTTCGTCGCCTCGCTCGCAATTTACGTGCCTGCGATCGGCGTGCTCGGCTACGTGCCCGCGAGCGCTATCCTCGCGGCTGCGTGGATGACGTTTCTCGGCTACAGAAGCCGCGAGTACGGACCCACGTCACCGCTGCTGCAGGCCGGCGCCGGGACCGTGATCGGTGTCGGCCTGATCTATGTGATCTTTGTGCAACTGATCGGCGTGCCGGTTGGCTAGTTCGGCTCGAGCGACGGAGCCGTGATTACAGATTTTCTCGCCGCCGCGTCGGGCATCATGACGGATCCCTACCTGCTCGGCATGAGCGCCCTCGGCGTCGTGCTCGGAATTACGATGGGCTGTCTGCCCGGCATTAGCTCGACGATGGCTCTGGCCATACTGCTGCCCGTCACGTACGCGATGAGCCCCGTCGCAGCGATGATGTTTCTCATGGCCGTCTTTTCGGCGAGCGTATACGGTGGGTCGATATCAGCGATTCTGATCAACATTCCCGGCACGCCGGGCGCCATCGTCACTCAGCTCGAAGGCTATGCGATGACACGCAAGGGCCAGGCCAGCGAAGCACTGACGCTGTCGCTGTTTTCCTCGACGATGGGCGGCATCGTCGGTCTGATCATTCTCATGCTCGTTGCGCCGATCGTCGCGAGCGCAGCAATGCAGTTTCGCAGCCCGGAATTCGCAATGGCCACTGTCTTCGGCTTGACGATGCTCGCGTACTCGACGCCCGGATCGACGTTCCGCGGTATTCTGAGCGGCGCGCTCGGGCTACTCTGCGGCATGGTCGGTTTCGACGTCGTCACCGACGTGTCGCGTTTCGATTTCGGCACAACGGCCCTGCAGTCGGGCATCGAGCTCGTGCCGCTCACGGTCGGACTCTTCGGACTCGCCGAAGTATTGCGAGGGCTCGAGGACGTCGGCCGCAGGGTGAAGACGCCGGTCCTCGGCACACTCATTCCGTCCTTTGGCAAGCTGCGGCGCCTCTGGAAGACCGTGCTGCGCGGCTCGGCACTCGGCGCGATCATCGGCGCGATCCCGGCGGCGGGATCGGCGATCGCCGTCGCAGTGTCCTACGCCCAGGAACAACGCCTGTCGAAGCGCTCGGCCGAGTTCGGCACGGGCGTTCCGGAAGGCCTCGCCGGTCCGGAGGCAGCGAACAATGCCTGTGTCGGCGGCGCGCTCGTGCCGCTCATGACGCTCGGCATACCGGGGGACACGATGACGGCCGTGCTCATGGGCGCGCTGCTGATCCACGGCCTGCGTCCCGGCCCGCTGCTGTTCGCGGAACGCCCGGATTTCGTCGCCGGCGTCTACGTGGCGCTGTTTTTCGCTCTCGTGCTAACGGTTGTATTCGGCACGTTTCTGATTCGCTATTTCGTGCGCCTCATGCGCACGCCGAGCCACGTGTTACTCATGATAATTGCGTTGCTCTGCGTCGTTGGCTCTTTCGCGATTCGCAACAACGTCGTCGACGTCTACATCATGCTCGCATTCGGCATTATCGGTTACGTCATGACGCGGCTCGAGATCCCCGTCGCGCCGCTTGCTTTTGGCCTGATCCTCGGTCCGATACTCGAGGAGAACCTGCGCCGCTCGTTGATCATCTCGGACGGATCGTGGCTCGTATTCGTGGAGCGGCCGATCGCATTGACGATGCTGTTGCTGTCGCTCGGCGCCCTGTGCTATCCACTCGTGCGTGGCGCCGTCCGTTCGCGGGAACGGTAATCAACCGTGAGCACCGCCACCTGCTGATATACGCTCGCGGCGGGAAGCCACGAAGCTATTTTCCAGCCAAAGTTTGACGGGCGTCTCAGTTCGAGCGACGTGGCAGCGCCCGTAGGGTTGCCATCGCGTATGCTTTGAGGCCGTTGCGAAATCTAGCCTTGGAAACAGCTTATGCCCGAGCGCCGCACAGGGCCCCGGGGCGCGCTTGCGGAGACCCCCCCCGACCTTGCCGACAGCCTGGGACCGATCGGCACGAGTCTGCTCGCCCAGCACGGCGACAGCGACTCCCCGCACGATTCGGCCGCGAATCATGCGGGGAGTATCTTCGTTCCGCTCGCTCTTCTGGTCGCTCAGGACGGCGCGATCAACGGTGTGCTGCAGGGCGCTGGCCGTCTGCCAGACAGTTTCGATGCCAACGACATCCCGGAATCGATCGAGGCGATTTGGTCCGCGGACGCCTGTGCGCAGATTAAGAGCTGCCTCAAGGCGTCGATACGCAATCGACGGATTCAGCGTCTCGAGATGCAGCCAGGGGCCACGGAGAACCTCCACGAGCTGATATTCGTACCACACGGGCTCGATAGCGCTTTCGTCATACTGCTCGACGTTTCCGCTTCCAGGACAGCTTACTCGCGTGTCCGCGAGCTCGCCTATATCGACAGGGCGACAACCCTGCCGAATCGTGAATATCTGCTCGAAGAGCTCAGGCGCTTCATGGATATTCCGCACCTCAAAGAAGGTCGAGCTGCGGTGATCTGCATGAGCATCGAGCACGGCGACGGCGGGGACAATCTTCTGAGCGGGAAAGATCAGGAGATCGTTCTCAAGGAGCTCGCGACACGGCTCGGGCTGGAGCTGCGTAACGCCAATCGGTCGGAGGAACGCGACTTCGAAAGATACTCTGTCGCTGCGCGCATCGATTTTCGGCAGTACGGCGTGTTGTTGCCGAGCATCGAGAGTGGCGCGGATGCCGAGAGCGTCGCCATTCGTCTCATCGAGTCGTTGGAGGCTCCGGTCAGGCTCGGTGAGCGCGAGATCAAACTGTCCGTCCACGCTGGTATCGCGCTTGCTCCGCAGGACGGTAACGACGCCGACGTGCTGCTTGAGAACGCGCTGTCGGCGATGGAGGATGCCAGGAACCGTCAGAGTGAGCCCTGTAAATTTTATTCCGGAACGGTCCGGCTCAGAGCGTTGCAGCGTAAGGATCTCGAGCTCGAGCTCAAAGGCGCCCTGGATCGCGAGGAATTCAGTTTGCACTATCTGCCGATCGTCGACGCTCGAACAGGCAACGTGGCGGGTCTCGAGGTCCTGTTGCGTTGGCCGCAGGTAATGTTCGGATCCCAGCCGATACACAAGATCGTCCGGCTCGCAGAGCATACCGGCCTGATCGTTCCGATCGGCGACTGGGTGGTCGATACGAGCCTGAAGCAGCTCAAAAAGTGGCACGAGGCGGGGCATTCGGATCTACGCCTGTCCCTCAATCTTTCATTGCAGCAGTTTTCTCGGCCGGCGTTTGCAAAACGTCTTCACGATGCGGTCGAGCGACATGCGATAGCTCCGGCCGCCATTGATCTGGAGATCACGGAGTATTTATTGTTTCGCGATGCGATGAAAAATTACGCGATGTGCAATTCATTGCGTGAAGGCGGCTTCAGAATCGTAATCGACGATTTCGGCACGGGTGCCTGCTCGCTGGCGCATTTTTCACACAGTCCGAGCGACGCCATCAAGATCGACAATAGCTTCGTCGGCAATGCGCCCGACAGTGACCACGATCGCCAGGCATGTGCGGCGATGACGGTCATGGCTCATGTGTTGGATCGTGCAGTCATCGCCGAGGGTGTAGAAACGATGCAACAGCTCGGCATGCTCATCGCGCTCGGCTGCGACTTTTTCCAGGGCTTTCTCTTCTGCGAGCCGGCTGCGGCAACGGATATCGAGGGCCAGCTCGCGAAACAGTGGTCCGACGTTATAGCCGCTGCCGCGTCTGAACCCGAGGAGTCGGCGTGAGGCCGCCATTCCCGCGAAGCCCTTGGATTCCAGGGTTCCCGAACGTGGAGCTCGGGCCATGAGTCACGTGTCGCATCGACGCACAGAGCCGGTCGCCGACGATGAGACGAATCTGACTCAGGCGCTCGAGAAGCTTTCCCTACCAATCGCTCCAGTATCGGAAGATCCAGACGAAGCACCGGCTCGGCCAACAGCATTGCTGATCTGTCGAAACGGCCACTCGAAGAAGTGGGGGCCTCGCTGGCTGTCGCAGGCGGGGCTGGCCGTCGGGCTCCATGACGATTCCGACGCGGCGCTCGAGTACGCTGAGACGACCCCGATTGACGTAGCGATCGTCGAGCTCGGCATACTGCGTGATCACGATATCGCTGCTTTCGCGCATTCGCTACACACGGCCACGGGTAAAGACGTACCGATAATCGCGATGTGTGCCGGAAAGGGCGTCGCGGCGGCTCTCGATGCAAACGTCCACGACGTTGCACGCAAGCCCTACGAATGGCGCCTGATCGCACAACGTGCGCGTCGTGCGGCACGAACGATCGGCCTCGAGTCGGATCGCAGTCGCGCCGAAGAGGCGCTGGCGAGCGCATTGGAAGTTGCAGACGAGGCACGCCGCAGGCTCAGGGCTCATGAATCGACCGAGCCCGTAACCGGCCTACCTACGCGCAAAAAATTCCTCGATCTGCTCGGCAGGACGATCGAGGCCTGCGACAGAGAAAATAGCAGGATTGCTATCTGCGCGATCGGGTTCAATCGTTTCCGTCTGATCGTCGAGGCGATGGGACAGGAGCGCGCCGAAATGGTCCTGGCCGAGATCGGCAAGACTCTGGGCGATTGTCTGGCGCACGTCAGCTCGGCGCAGGAGCACTCGCGCGGATTACGCACGGCAGTGGCCGCGACGATCGGTCGCGAATCCTTCGCGATCATGTTTACGTGCTCCGCCTCGGACAACGAGCTCGCCGCCGTGCAACGGCAGTTGATTTATCGGCTCTCGCGGCCCGTGCAGATAGCCGGCCAGACCGTCTATCTATCGGCCTGTATCGGTGCGGCCATCTACCCGCAGGACGGTGACGAAAACGATCAATTACTCCAACGTGCGGAAAACGCGATGTACGACGCGCGCAGTCATGGCGGTGGCTTTCGTTTTTACTGCACGAAAACCGACACAGCAGCCGCCCGTAAGCTCAAGATAGAGCACATGCTGCACGAGGCACTCGATGACGGCGATCTCGAGCTCGCGTACCAACCCATCTTCGACATGACAGCGGGCCACGTTACCGGTGCCGAAGCCCTCCTGCGGTGGAATCGCAACGGACAGCCGATCGAACCGGAAGAGTTTGCACCCGTTGCTGAGGAATCTGGCTTGATGATCCGCGTCGGTGACTTCGTCCTCGATCGGGCCTGCCAGCAGTTTGCGCAGTGGAGATCGATCAACCAGGCGCCTGGCCGAATTTGTGTCAACATCTCGAAAGTGCAGCTTACGAGTGGGGCTCTCGTGGACACGGTCGAGCGGCTGCTGCAGAAATACGAGTTCGATCCTGCGGCGCTGGAGCTCGAGCTCAGCGAGCGCGGCGTCTTGTCCGGAAATTTCGACGTGATCAACGAGCTCCATGCTTTGAAGAAGCTCGGAGTTCGGCTGTCCGTCGATGACTTCGGCACGGGTGACTCGGCGATCGCTTATTTGCGGGAGCTACCTGTCGACGTCATCAAGATCGATCAGAGCTACGTACATGACATCGGGCACAACACCAGCGATGCGGCGATCGTCTCTGCAATGATTGCTCTGGGCCGCGGGCTGAGCCTCAAGGTCATTGCCGAGGGGGTGGAGACCCCGGAGCAGTACGACGCGCTCAAGGCGCTGGGTTGCGAGGAATTTCAGGGATTTATCGTCTCAAAAGCCCTATCGGGGGACGAGGTTTTGCAATTTCTCAAGGCTTGCGACCACAAATTCGAGCAACTGCGTTGATTTAACCGGCAATTATGAGAACTGCGTCACACTTTTTGTTGAGCGCAGGATGAGTTCCGTCCGCACCTGTCCATTGCTTTTCCTGCCTAATGCTGCGTACGCGAGGAACGCATCAGAGGGCACCAATGATAAGAACGAGCTGTGGGGTTCAGCTTAGACAGGATTTCGAGGCATCGGTATCTCGAGCCCGCCCACCCGGCGCCCTGGGATTCCTCGCCATCGTCGCTTCGCTGCTCCTTGGGGTCACGGGAACGGCCGCCGCACAAAGCTATCACCCGATGCGCTTCGAGCACATCACGCTCGACGATGGGCTGTCCCAGAGTAACGTACTCAGCATCCTGCAGGATTCCGATGGGCGCATGTGGTTCGGCACCGAGAACGGGCTGAACAGCTACGA
>JBFJXA010000127.1:0-6092 GCA_041623375.1 Gammaproteobacteria bacterium
GCGATGGCCATGGGCGAGCGCACGCCCGTAGCGACGTTCTCGGGTCCGGCCTCGGCGCGGCTCGCGATTGCCGAGGCCGTGACGAACATCGCGGCGGCGGACATCGAGACGCTCGGCGATATTCGCCTCTCGGCCAACTGGATGGCTGCCGCCGGTCATGGCAACGACGACCGTGTGCTGTTCGAGATGGTGCGTGCCGTAGGCGAGGAATTGTGCCCGGCGCTCGGTATTGCGGTGCCGGTCGGCAAGGACTCGCTGTCGATGCGGACCGAATGGGAAGTGGGCGCCGACCGGCAGGCCGTAACCGCGCCCGTCTCGCTGATCGTGTCGGCGTTCGCGCCGGTCGCGGACGTACGCAGGACGCTGACGCCCGAGCTGCGCACGGATGCGGGCGAGACCGTTCTCGTGCTGCTCGATATCTCGACGGGACGCATGCGTCTCGGCGGCTCCGCGCTCGCCCAGACGTTTGCCGAATTCGGCGGCGATGCCGCAGATCTCGACGACGCTCGGCGACTCAAGGCATTTTTCGCGGCCGTGCGCGCGATGCGTGCCGAGGGCCTCGTGCTGGCCTATCACGATCGTTCCGACGGTGGGTTGCTCGCAACGCTGGCGGAGATGGGCTTTGCCGCTCGAGTCGGTCTCGACGTAACGCTCCCTGACGAGGTCGACGATGTTGTCGCGTTTCTCTTTAACGAGGAGCCCGGGGCAGTCGTGCAGATCGAGACAGACAACCTCGCGCGGGTGCAGCAGATTCTCGAGGAACATGATTTCGGCGCGGGCATCGTCGTCGCACGACCCGGCGTTGCGCGCGATATCGAAATTCGCCATCGCGACGAGGTGCTGTACACGGCGCCCCTCGCGCGGCTTCATCGATGGTGGTCGGAGCTCACCTACAGAATGCAAGCGCTGCGCGATAACCCGGAGTGCGCGCAGGAAGCCTACGATGCGATCCTCGATGACGACGACACCGGTCTGACGGTGCGCTTGAGTTTCGAGGAACGGCGTGCGCCTCGACGGCGCCGCGACGAGCGGCCGCGCGTAGCGATACTGCGCGAGCAAGGCGTCAACAGCCAACGCGAGATGGCCGCCGCGTTCGATAGAGCGGGATTCGCCGCCTTCGACGTGCACATGACCGATCTCATCGAAGCGCGGACGACGTTAACGGGCTTTCGCGGACTGGTCGCCTGCGGCGGCTTCTCTTACGGTGACGTGCTCGGCGCCGGGGAGGGTTGGGCGAAGTCGATCCTCTACAACGACGGCCTGCGCGCGCAGTTCGAGGCGTTTTTCGCGCGCGAGGACGCCTTCGCGCTCGGCGTGTGTAACGGCTGTCAGATGCTCGCGGCGCTCAAGACCTTGATTCCGGGAACGGCGCATTGGCCGCGTTTCGTGCGTAATCGCTCCGATCAGTTCGAGGCACGGCTGTCGCTCGTGCGCATCGAGCAGAGCCCTTCGGTGCTACTTTCCGGCATGGCCGGTAGCTGGCTGCCGATCGCGACGTCTCACGGTGAGGGGTGCGCGCAGTTTCCTTCCGAGCAGGCGCTGCTCGCGGCGGAGAGCGGCCTCGTCGGGCTCCGCTACATCGATCACCGCGGTGAGGCGGCCGAGCGATATCCCGCGAACCCGAACGGCTCGCCTCGAGGCATCGCGGGTCTTACGAACGAGGACGGGCGCGTCACGATCATGATGCCGCATCCTGAGCGCGTCCATCGCACGGTACAGCTGTCATGGCATCCGGCCGATTGGGGCGAGGACTCGCCGTGGATGCGTTTGTTCGAGAACGCCCGCGACTGGGTCGACGCAATCGGTTGATCGTCTCTTCTGACGGGACCGCTCAGTGCGCAGTCATCGCTGCGTTGGCCGAAAGGGCAACGTCACACGTGTTTTGGAGCAGACGAAGCGTCCGAGTTAGCACGGTTAACATCCGTTAACGCAGAAAGTCGGCTCAAAAGCAGATATCTCGGTGATATATTTGCAGGATTGAGTGGACGGCTTAAGCTGGCCGAAAGCGGACATTGCTGGCGTTACGAAAAGTGGTGAGTATCTGTTGGAATGTCTGAGTACCTACGCAAAGAAAGTCATAGTGTCGGCTTTTGAAAGTTCTCTAATTCTGTGAGGAGGTGAGAGTGTCGAAATCGTTGTACGAGAGACTGGGGGGTGCTGACGGACTGTCGGCAATCGTAACGGATACGTTGGATATTCATTTGGCCAATCCCTTGGTGAAGAACAGATTTGAGAACCGCGACTACGAGAAGATGCATCGTTTGGCCGTGGAGTTCTTCGGGATGGGCAGTGGCGGCCCAGAGAAATATACGGGTCGAAGTATGTTGGAGACCCATAAGGGTATGAATATCAACGAGCAAGAGTTTGTTGCGGTTATCGACGATATTCTTGCTGCTTTGGACAAGAATGGTATCGACACCGAATCCAGAACCGAAGTTCTAGGAATCTTATATTCCATGAAGGAAGAGATTGTTCGAGTCTAGAGAAAACTAGCTAACTGTCAGCGCTCAACGTCGGCTCTCGGCCGTTTCGGCTCGTAGCGAACTGCATCGACGTGACTAAGATCGAGGTCTCGAATTCACCCGAGAGCGGTCGTAGCCTGGGAAACGATCTCTCGACGTGGACTACACGACCCGCGCCCTGTATCCGCCTAGTAGCCTAGAAGCTCCAAACGATGCTCGCGGGGCTGTTACAGCGCTACGCCTTCTCGGCGCGGTGACGCTCGAGTGAGGTGATCTTGCTGCTGGCCTCTTCGGCGAAGTAGCGGCGCATGCGCATCGCCGCGCGCAGCTTGGCCGTGCGCACGAAGCACTGATAGGCCATGTCCTTGATCATTTCGACGAGCACCGCGGCGTGGTCGGCGCCGATCTCGGGAATTGCGGCGTCCGTGCCGAAGAGCACGGTCTCGAGCACCTGTGCGGTCGTCTCGTCGATTTCGCCGATGCTTACGACGTCCTTGTAGAGCTCGAACCATTCCAGGCGTGCGTTGCTGCCGAGATCGGCAATCGCCGCTTGCACCGTGCGCCTGCACATCGAGGCGAACGCGTTGTGACAGTCGGCGTTGTAGCACTGCAGCGCCTCGCGGAACAGCCGTTCGACGGCAGGGGGCAGGTAGCTGTACGGAAAACGCTGCTGGGACCGCTCGACCTCGATGATGTTCGAGGACAGCTCCACGCTCACGGTATCGATCGAGCGCACGGCCGCGCGGCCGAAGCGCGGCTCGTTGCAGGCGGCGCAGCGAAACGCGATACCGACCTGGCGCGGTCCCGCGCTGCGGATGGCCTCGAACGACGGTGTCGCAATCGGTATCAGCTGGGCGTGTGCGCCGCAGTGAGGGCACTCGCGCGAAATGGGTTCCGCCTGCTCGAAGGTATTATCTGTTTTAACATAAATCGCCACACGGACTCCTTCTCAATGAAGTCTACCGCTTCCGGGAGTTACGTGAAAATGCTTTCGTGCTACGTGAACCCGGACCGGGGCGCGGCCGGCGTTGCAAACGGCGGTGGTGGCGTCTAGGCGGAGAGGCGCTTGTAGCGTATCCGGTGCGGTTGGTCGGCCTCCTGGCCCTTGCGCCGCTTGAGGTCCTCGATGTAGTCGGCGTAGTTACCCTGGAAGAAAACGACTTCGCTGTCACCTTCGAAGGCGAGCATATGCGTTGCGATCCGGTCCAGGAACCAGCGGTCGTGTGAGATGACGACGGCCGAGCCCGGGAAGCTCAGCAGCGCGTCCTCGAGTGCTCTGAGCGTCTCGACGTCGAGGTCGTTCGTTGGCTCGTCGAGCAACAACAAGTTGCCGCCCGAGCGCAGAAGCTTTGCGAGGTGCACGCGGTTGCGCTCGCCGCCCGAGAGCAGCCCGACTTTCTTTTGCTGCTCGGAGCCACGGAAATTGAAACGGCCGAGATACCCGCGCGATGGCGTCTCATAAGTGCCGACTCTGAGGATATCCTGCCCGTCGGACACCTCCTCCCATACGGTTTTCTCCGCATCCAGCGTGTCGCGCGACTGGTCGACGTAGGCAAGTTGAACCGAGTCGCCCACGCGTATCGTGCCCGCGTCGGGCTGCTCCTGACCGACGAGCATAAGGAATAGCGTCGTCTTACCGGCGCCGTTCGGGCCGATGACGCCGACAATGCCGCCGGGCGGCAGACTGAAGGACAGGTTCTCGAACAGCAAGCGGTCGCCGAACGACTTGCTGATGCCGTCGGCCTCGACGACGAGGTCGCCGAGCCGCGGTCCGGGCGGAATATAAATCTCGTTAGTCTCGTTGCGCGTTTGAAACTCCTTCGAGTTCAGCTCATCGAAGCGCTGCAGGCGCGCCTTGGCCTTGGCTTGGCGCGCCTTTGGATTGGAGCGCACCCATTCGAGCTCTGTCTTTATCGCGCGCTGTCGGGCCGCCTCCTTTTTCTCCTCGATCTCCAGCCGCTGCTCCTTTTGCTCGAGCCAGGAGCTGTAGTTTCCCTCCCACGGGATGCCGTAGCCGCGATCGAGCTCGAGGATCCAGCCGGCGACGTTGTCGAGGAAATAGCGATCGTGCGTGACGGCCATGACCGTGCCCGGATACTCAGCGAGGAAGCGCTCGATCCAGGCGACGGATTCGGCATCGAGATGATTCGTCGGCTCATCCAGCAGCAGCATGTCGGGTTCCGACAGCAGCAATCGGCAGAGTGCGACTCGGCGGCGCTCGCCGCCGGAGAGCGTGGCGACCGGCGCATCCCACGGCGGCAAGCGCAGCGCGTCGGCCGCGATCTCGAGCTTGCGGTCGAGCTCCCAGCCGCCCGCCGCGTCGATCGCGTCCTGGAGCTTGCCCTGCTCGGCCAGCAGATCGTTCATCTGCTCGTCATCCATGGGCTCCGAGAAGCGGTCGCTGATCTCGTTGAAGCGTGCGACCAGCTCCGCTGTCTCGCTGACCCCTGCCTCGACGTTGCCGCGTACGTCCTTGTCGTCGTCGAGCTCGGGTTCCTGCGGCAGATAGCCGATCTTGATGCCGGGCTGGGGTCGCGCCTCGCCATCGAAGTTCTTATCGACGCCGGCCATGATGCGCAGCAGCGTGGACTTGCCGGCGCCGTTGAGGCCGAGCACGCCGATCTTGGCGCCCGGAAAGAAGCTCAGGCTGATATCGCGCAGGATGTGGCGCTTCGGCGCCACCACCTTCGAGAGGCGGTTCGTGGTATAGATGTATTGCGCCATGCTTTCGGGTCGTCGTCGAGGAGGCGCGATTATCGATGAACGCGTGCGGCCTTGCCAACCGGTCTAGGCTTCCCGTGGATCGGCACTTTAGAATCGAGTCGAGCGAGAGGTTGCAATGGCAGAACAGGTGATCGTGATCTGCGGCGAGGAAGTCGCTGCCTATGGTTTTCCCGACGGTCATCCGTTCGGCCCGGATCGGCACGATGTGTTCATGGCCGAGCTCGAGCAATCGCCGCGATTCGGTGCCGTCGTCAAGCAGCGCGCGCGACTCGCCGATCGGGAAGAGATCGAGTATTTCCACACGAGCGAGTACGTCGATCTCGTCCGCGCGCTTTCGCAGCAGGGCTACGGCGCACTCGATCACGGTGATACGCCCGCCTATCCGGGTGTCTACGAGGCGGCTGCTCACGTCGTTGGCGGTACGCTGGATGCCTTGGCGGCTGTCATGGACGGCCCGCACCGCAAGGCGTTCGTGCCGATCGGCGGATTACACCACGCCGCTCGCGGCGGTGCCGCAGGCTTCTGTGTGTTCAACGATGCCGGCGTCGCGATCGAGGCGGCAATGCGCAACTACGGTCTCGAGCGCGTCGCGTATGTCGATATCGACGCCCACCACGGCGATGGCGTCTTCTACGGGTTCGAGGAAGATCCGCGCGTGCTGTTCGCCGATATTCACGAAGACGGCCGTTTTCTCTATCCGGGCACGGGCAGTCGCAGCGAGACCGGCCGTGGGCCGGCAGCGGGTATGAAGCTCAATATCCCGATGCCGCCGGGCGCCGGCGACGCGCAGTTTCTCGATGCCTGGGCCGAGGTCGAGGCCTATCTCGAGTCGCACGAGCCACAGCTCCTGACACTAAACTGCGGCGCCGATTCGCTGGCCGGTGATCCAATCACACACATGGAGTA
>JBFJXA010000128.1:0-6078 GCA_041623375.1 Gammaproteobacteria bacterium
ATCGCCAGAGGCATCGTGGCGAAGGTACGCAGCGGCTATCTGGATGCGAACGTCAAAAACTGTCTGGAGTTCATGGAGACTGCGCTCGCCGAAACCGTCTGGTTCTGCGGCGACGAATTGACGGCCGCGGATATTCAGATGAGCTTTGCGCTCGAGGCGGCCGAAGTTCGCACCGACCTGCGAAACGGCTATCCGAACCTCGCCGCGTTCTTAGAGCGCATGCGTGCGCGGCCCGCGTATCGGGCGGCGCTCGCGAAAGGCGGGCCGTACGAGTTGATGAGCGGCTAGTCTGGCGCTGTGCGAGCATGACCGCACGCGATCTGCTGCAGCGCCATGTTTTGATCATCGGCACGATGATCTTCGTCGTCGGCCTGGTTGCGGCTTCCGACAGCCTGCACGATCGAATCGAAGACCTCATCGTCTGGATCGAAGCGGCAATCGCCGAAGCGCCCGTTCTGGGCATGCTCGCGTTCGTGCTGCTGTCGATGCTGTCGGCGATGGTGGCGTTCTTTTCCAGCGCCGTGTTCGTACCGGTGGCGATCTATGCGTGGGGCAAAGCCGGGAGCCTGGCGCTCCTGTGGCTCGGTTGGCTGCTCGGCGGCATCGCCTCGTTTTGTATCGGGCGTTATCTCGGACGCGGCATGGCCGCGATGCTGATCGGCGAAGACAAGATTGCCGGCTGGGAAAAGCAGCTGAGCGAGCGGGCTCGCTTCGTGCACGTCCTCGGATTTCAGGCAGTCGTGCCGTCGGAGATTCCGGGTTACGTGCTCGGCATCCTGCACTACCGATTCGCGCTCTATGTGAGCGCTCTTGCGATCACCGAGCTGCCGTACGCCGTAGCAGTCGTTTTCCTCGGGGAATCGTTTCTCAATCGACAGGCCGCCGTCTTCTGGCTGCTCGGCGTTGCCGTGATTCTGCTTGGCCTTTCTACCGCGCGGCTCATCAAGAAGCTGAAACGGGCTGATCGAGGCGCATCGGACGACTAGCACGAGCGAGGGGCGTTGTTCACGGTCGTGCAACTTCGCTAGAATTCGTCGCTCGCCGCAGGCCGAAGGACAGTATTGAACGACGCCACCCAGTTGCCGGAAACCTTGGATATCCTCGTCATTGGCGCCGGGTTCTCGGGGCTCTGCGCAGGCATCAAGCTCCTGGAGAAGGGCATCACCGGGTTTCGCATCGTCGAGAAATCGCACGGCATCGGCGGCACCTGGTATGAGAACACCTACCCCGGCGCCGCCTGCGACGTGCCTTCGCATTTCTATTGCTTCTCGTTCAATCCGAATCCCCGCTGGTCGCGGCTCTACTCGCCGCAGGCGGAGATCAAGGATTACATCGAAAGCTGCGTCGACAAGTATCAGCTTGCGCCGTACATCGTCCGCGGCGCAAAGGTGATCGAGCTCAGGCTCGACGAGGAGCACGGGATGTGGCGGGCGAGCTTCGAGGACGGCCGCCGCGTGCTCGCAAGGCACGTCATCAACGGCTGCGGCGGACTGCATTTGCCGTCGATACCCGATTTCAACGGCCGGCAGACGTTCGCCGGAGTTTCGATGCACACGGCACAATGGGATCACTCGGTCGACATGAGCGGCAAGAACATTGCCGTCATCGGCAGCGCCGCAAGCGCGATTCAGGCGATTCCCGAGCTGGCGAAAGTCGCGGCGCGCGTCGTCGTGTTCCAACGCACGCCGAATTACATCGTACCGAGAAACGATCGACCGTATACCGAGCGGGAGAAGCGGCGCTTCGCGCGCTGGCCCTGGTTTGCCCGGCTTTATCGCTGGTTCATTCGGATGCGCATGGAGTTGCTGCTGTTCCCGATCATCAAGCGGAACTCCTGGCGGGGCCGTACGGCGGCGCGCAAAGTGCTTCGGCACATGCGTGACGCGGTGCGCGATCCCGCGCTGCACGACAAGCTGACGCCGGATTATGCGATGGGCTGCAAACGAATCTTGCTGTCCGACGACTTCTTCGACGCGTTGAACCGCGACAACGTTTCGCTCGTGACTGCGGGCATCGATCGGATCGAGCCTGACGGGATCCTCACGCGCGACGGCGAGTTGCATCAGGCCGACGTGATCGTCTATGCGACGGGCTTCGATATCGACACGCACATCCGCTCGATTAGGATCATCGGTGAGCATGGCGTGACGCTCGACGAAGCCTGGGGGGAGGGCGCGAACGCCTACAACGGTGCCTGCCTCGCAGGCTTCCCGAACTATTACATGGTGACCGGGCCGAACACCGGTGTCGGCACGACGTCGGTCGTGTACATGATCGAACAGGAGATCGGTTACATCATGACGCTCATCGACGCGGCCGGCGCCGATCGCCTGATTGCGGTGAAGCGTACGGCGCAGGACGCCTACAATCGCGAGGTGGATGCAGGTCTCCGCGAGACCGTCTGGCTTTCCGGTTGCAAGAGTTGGTACATCAGCGCGAACGGCAGAATCTCGACGCTGTATCCCAAGAGCGGGCTCGCGTTCGGGCGACAGCTTGCCAGGGTCCGCTACGAAGATTTCCACATCAACGAGCGCCGCAAGACGAAAGCGGCCGCCTGAGGATCGAACAATGCCGGCGATCAATGCGAACGGGATCGAGATTGCTTATGAGCTTTACGGCGCCGACGATGCGCCCGTGCTCCTACTGGTGCAGGGCCTGGGCCTGCCGTTGACCGCGTGGCCGCCACGATTCATAGAGCTATTGGTGGCCGCGGGATTCCGCGTGCTGACGTTCGACAATCGCGACATCGGCCACTCGACGCTGCTGGACGATCTGCCGACGCCGGGCCTGTTCATGCAGGTGGTAAAGCATGCGTGCCGCCTGCCGGTCAAAGCGCCGTATCAGCTTAAGGACATGATGGCGGACGCCGAAGCGCTGCTGGCCGCGCTCCGCATTCGGCGAGCGCACGTCGTCGGAGCGTCGATGGGCGGCATGATCGCCCAGCTGCTCGCGATACACGCCCCGGATCGGGTCGCGAGCCTGATCTCACTCATGTCGACCACCGGAAATCGCCGTCTTCCCGGCCCGAGATCCGAAGTCAGGCGATTGATGTTGCAGCGGCCGACGAACGGCTCCGATGCCGAGCGCCGCGCCTATCACCGCAAACTCTGGCCGCTGATCGGGAGCCCGGACTTTCCCCACACCGAGGCCGAGATCGAGAGTTTCCTCGAGCGGATCTTCGCGCGCGGCATGCCGGCGACCGGAATCCTGCGGCAGACGCTCGCGATCCTGGCCGCACCGAGCCGCGTGCGAGAGTTGAGATCGCTCGAGGTGCCGACGCTCGTTGTCCACGGCGACGCCGATCCGTTGGTGCCCGTGGCCTGCGGTCGCGACACCGCAGACGCGATTCAGGGAGCGGAGTTGGTCGTCATCGAGGGCATGGGTCACGATATGCCGGATCTACTCGTGCCCCGGCTCGCGGACCTGGTCGTCGGCCACATCGAGAGGACCGCGGCGCTCTCACCGGACACCGCGGCCGCCTGACACGGCGTCGGTTCCGTCAATCTGTCGCCTCACTGACGAGAGCGCCATGCCGATACCACTCAGACTTGCCGCCGCCGTGCTTTGCGTGCTCGCGAGCTGCGCCGGCGCTGCGGCCCAGGCGCCGACGGCGAGCTCGATTCTGGAGCGCTCGATCGACGCCATGGGCGGTTTCGAGAATTTTGCCCGCTTGCGCGAGGTTCGCATCGAATCGACGTCGGTGACGGCGGGCTCACCGAGCGAGATTGGAATCGTGCGTGTCGCTAAGTTCCCGCACACGATGACCATCGACTACGAGCGTGGCAAAGAGACGGAGCGCTATAGATACGAGGGGATGCAAGTCACTGCCGCCCGCTTGCCGGGAAGCCTCGAGCCGGCGGGCGAAGAGCTGCGCGACCGCGTCCGGCAATCCTACTGGCGCGAATGGTGGGTCGTCTATGCGCGCTTTGCCTGGCACGGCCTCGGAGAAGTCTGGCTCGAGGCGGGCGACGACGACGGTCGAGGTTACTACACGATCCGGGTTCGGCCGCGTGACGCGGGTGAGTATCGACTGCTCGTCGATGCAGAGACCTTACGGCCTGTGCGACGCATCTACTCGGTGGCGGGCGGCGACATCGTCGAAGCTTTCAGCGATTTCGAGACTCTGGACGGCATCCTGTTTCCGACGACCGTCGAGCTTTACCTGGACGGTGAGCTCATGCAGACGGTACGCCACACCTCGATTGCCGTCGAATTCGATTCCGACGCGCTGACGCTGGAGCGTCGATTCGACGCGATCCTCGAAGCCAGCTTGGCCGAGAAAGGCATTCCCGGCATGGTCGCGATGATCGAGCGCGGCGACGAGACGCTCTGGCATCGCGCCTACGGTATGGACAGCGTCGAGCTCGGCCTGGCGACGAGCGACGACTCGGTGTTCCCGCTCGCGAGCGTGTCCAAGATCTTCGCCGGCGCGGTCGCCATGCGGCTCGTCGAACAGGGCCTGCTCGATCTGGACGCGCCGATCACGAACTACATCGACTCGGCGCCGGATCGGTACGCCGCGGTCACGCCGCGGCATCTGCTGAGCCACTCCCACGGGCTCGTCGACGCGCTGAGCGACAATCCCGGCCGCGGCCTGCCGATGGCGTCGGCGGAGGAGGGCACGCGGCGGAGCCGGCTGGAGTTTGCGTTCTCGCGCCCGCTCAAATTCGAGCCGGGCACGGGCTGGGCCTACAGCATCGTGGGGTTCGAGGTGCTGCAAGCGATCTTCGAAGCGGTCACCGGCCTCGACTACGAGGCGCTCGCGCGCCGAGAGATCTTCGAACCGCTCGGCATGACGAGCGCGCGTTTCGGCGGCAGCGATCGCATCATTCCGGGCCGCAATGCTATGGACTACGTCTGGGTCGACGGCAAGCTCGAGTACAACTACCTCAACTATCCCGCCGCGATCTACACGGCCGCGGGATTGAACGCGAGCGCGCGAGACGTCATGAGATTCTACCGCGCCGTTACGACGGGAGAGCTGCTGTCGCTCCCCAGCCGCGACGAGATGTGGCGGGAGATTATCCTCGATGGCGGTGAGCCGAGCTACTACGGCTTAGGTTGGGGCTCGTTTCGCACGACCCGCGATGATCGATGGAGCGTCGGGCATTCGGGCGGCGGCTCGTCCTGGACCCGATATTTTCCGGCGCTGGATCTCACGGTCGTGGTGCTCTCGAATCTCAACGGCGCTCGCGAAGACAAGCTGGTATATGACCTGGCGACGGCAGTCGAGCAGGACGCGATCCTGAATCCGCGCTGATATCCGCGGGCGGAGTGGTAGTATCCGCTTCGCCCTTCTCGATCCGAATATAAGGAATGCAGATGTCGATCATCCTCAGCAATACCGAGACGGTTCCCGGCAGGCAGATCGTCGAGTTCTACGGTGTCGTGACCGGCAACACGGTACGGGCCAAGCACCTCGGCCGCGACATCATGGCGGGCCTGAAGAATATCGTCGGCGGAGAGCTCGCCGGATACACGGAGCTGCTGCAGGACTCGCGCAACGAGGCAACCGAGCGGATGGTCGAGCAGGCGCGCTCGATGGGCGCGAACGCGGTCGTCAACGTGCGCTTCGCGACCAGCTCTATCGCCCAGGGCGCCGCTGAGCTGTTCGCGTACGGAACCGCCGTAAAAGTGGCGTAGGCGGAGCGCCATGCCTGCCGAGCTGAATATGGCTTTGAACATCGGCCTGCCGCTGTTGACGATCGTGGTCGCCTATCTCGTCGGCAGCGCGCTCGAGCGCCGTCACTTCGCCGACATACTGTCCCGCGAAGACGAGATGCACGGTTTTCCGGTGCTGTCCTTCGAATCGGTGCCCGAAGATTGGCGCGTCGGATCCGCGGAGCTCGTGAGCGGGAGCATCGTCGTGTCGCTCGACTATTTCAAGCGCATCATCGCAGGGCTTCGCGGACTCATCGGTGGTCGCGTCAAGACCTACGAGCCGCTGCTCGATCGTGCCCGGCGCGAGGCCGTGTTGCGCATGAGTGAGCGAGCGCGAGCCCGCGGCTTCGATGCCGTGATCAACGTGCGCCTCGAGACATCACGGCTCGCCAACGCTACTCGCGACGGGCAGGGCAC
>JBFJXA010000129.1:0-6064 GCA_041623375.1 Gammaproteobacteria bacterium
AGCTGCGCCGCCATCCGGCGTTGAGCGCAGTCATGCGTTTTGCCGAGCGCGTGGAGATTCCGGACAGCGCCTGGCTTTGCGGCACCCCCCACAGCCTCGATGCGCTCGAGCGGCTGCGCAATGCCCGCGATGCGCTCGAGCAGCGCGGGCGTGCGGGACGATGAGCCATCGCGCCTACGGCGGGCTGCTTGCGATTCTGGCGTGCCTCGTGGTCGTGACCTTCGTCGCTTCTCTGGCGGTCGGGCCGTCGGACATCGGCCTCAGCGAGCTGCGTAACGCCCTGCAGAATAGGAACGGCACGGAGGCTGTGTCGCTGATACTCTGGGAGCTCAGGCTGCCGCGAGCGCTGCTCGGCGGCCTCATCGGCGCAAGCCTCGCGCTCGCCGGCGCCTGCCTGCAGGGCTATCTGCGCAATCCTCTCGCCGAGCCAGGCATCATCGGAATCTCGAGCGCGTCGGCGCTGGGTGCCGTCATCGCGATCTATACCGGGCTTGCGTTGCGGTATCCGATCGCCCTGCCGCTGCTGGCAATCGCCGGTTCCGTAATCGCCGTGCTCGCACTGCAGGTACTTGCGCGCGCAGGCAGCGCGCTTACATTGATTTTGGCCGGCGTCGCGATCTCGAGTCTGTGTGGTGCGCTGACTTCGCTGGCGCTATCCATATCACCGAACCCATTCGCCTCGCTCGAGATCGTGTTCTGGTTACTCGGCTCGATCACGGATCGAAGCATGACGCACGTCTGGCTCGTCACACCGTTCGTCGTCGGCGGCTGGGTGCTGCTGGCGTTGACTGCTCGACCCCTCGATGCGCTGAGTCTCGGCACGGAGACGGCCGCGAGCCTGGGCGTCGACATGCGTCGGTTGCGCCTGCTCGTGACGATCGGCGCTGCCTGCTGTGTCGGCGCGGCGACTGCCGTGAGTGGCGTTATCGGTTTTGTCGGTCTCGTCGTGCCGCATCTGCTACGGCCACTCGTCGGCTTCCAGCCGAGCCGTCTATTGCCTGCCAGCGCACTCGGCGGCGCGGCCTTGCTGCTCGGTGCGGATGTGCTCGTCCGCCTCATCGGCACGCAGAGCGAGCTCAGGCTCGGTGTCGTGACCGCGCTCGTCGGCGTGCCGTTTTTTTTCTACCTCGTGCTTCGCAGTCGCCCTGCGTACGGCGCTTGACGGCGGCCAGGCGATGATCCTTACGGCCGAGCGCATCACCGTGCGTGCCCAACAACGCACGATCATCGAGGATGCCTCTGTCACGCTCGAGCCAGGCGAGCTCGTCGGCCTGATCGGACCGAACGGTGCGGGCAAATCGACGTTGCTGCGCGCGATCGTCGGCAACCAGGCCTATGCTACCGGCGAAGTCCGCCTCGATGGCAGAGCGGTGGCCACGTTGAGCGCCCGGCAGCGGGCCCGAGCGCTCGCCTACCTCCCGCAGGAGCGCCACGTCGAGTGGCCGCTGCCGTCCCGAGCCGTCGTCGCGCTCGGGCGGTACCCGCACGCGCGAGGCTTCGGGCCGGCCCGCCCTGCTGACCGCGATGCCGTCGAGCGCGCCATGGTAGCGGTCGGCGCGAGTGAGCTCGCGAACCGCAGCGCAACCGTGCTCTCGGGTGGTGAGCGCACGAGAGTCCTGCTCGCACGCGCGCTGGCGGTCGAGGCGCCGCTGCTGCTCGCCGACGAGCCGATCGCCGGACTCGATCCGTTTCATCAGCTCGACGTCATGGAGATCCTGCGCGCGACAGCTCACGGCGGCGCGGGTGTGCTCGCCGTGCTGCACGATCTGGCGCTCGCGATGCGCTTCATGGATCGGGTCGTGCTCATGCACGAGGGTGCGGTCATCGCCAACGGCACCCCGAGCGAGGTATTAACGGACGAGAATCTCCAACGCGTCTATCGTGTCACGGCGCGGCGCGGCAGCGCCGACGGCGTCGATTACGTGCTGCCATGGTCGCGCGTCAGCTACCCGTATAATACGCGCGATGACTGACTCGACCCGGGGCATGCCCGCCCCGACAACGTCTGGCGAGCGACCCATGATCATCCTGCACAGCGTCGATGTCGCGCTGGCGGGTAATACCGTGCTGCACGATCTCAACTGGGAGCTCCGACCCGGCGAGCACTGGGCAATCATCGGCGCCAACGGCAGCGGCAAGACGAGCTTTCTGCGTCTGCTGGCCGGCTCGCTCTGGCCTGCGCCCGGACCGGGAACGCGGCGCTACGATTTCGACGGCGAGCTGCAGACCGATGCGGTCCTCGCGCTCGGTAAAATCACGCTCGTCGGACACGAGCTGCAGGATCGCTACACACGCCTGGGCTGGAACTTCGATGCAGCCGACGTCGTGCTCTCGGGCCTTGCGCGAACCGACGTGCCGCGACGCCTGCCGGATGCGCCGGACCGGATCCGCGCGCGCGGCCTGCTGCGGCAGCTCAAGCTCCTGCACCTTGCGGATCGGCCGTTTCTGGAGCTATCGCGCGGCGAGCAACGCCGCGTGCTCATCGCGCGCGGCCTCGCGTTCAAGCCCGCGATTCTCATTCTCGACGAGCCGGTTGCCGGTCTGGATGCGGGCTCGCGCCAGGCGCTCGTCGAGACGATCGATCAGATCAGCGAGCATACGACCGTGATTTGCTCTTATCATCAAGCCGCGAATCTGCCTCGCTCACTGAACCGTATGCTGCGCCTCAAGGATGGGCGCGTCGTCGAGTCCGGACCAATACCTGCTACTGCGAAGGCACCCATTGGGCCCCTGCCCGGCGTCGCCGGCGCGATCGTACCGAGCATCGACACCGACTCGGCGGAGCGGCTCGCGGCCGGCGGCGAGCCGATGATCGAGGTCGAGCACGCCAACGTCTGGCTCGACCATCGTCGCGCACTCGCGGACATCAACTGGACGCTGTACGCAGGGGAGCACTGGCAGCTCACCGGGCCCAACGGCGCGGGCAAGAGCACCTTCCTTCGGCTGCTGCACGGCCAGTTACGGCCTGCCAAGGGCGGCTCGATACGGTTTCCGGGCATCGACGACCCCGGCAACGTCTGGTCGCTGCGCAAGCAGGTCGCATGGGTGTCTCCTGAGCTGCAGGCCGGCTACTGGTATCCGACCAACGTGCGCGAGTGCATTGCATCGGGCTTTGAGTCGAGCATCGGCCAGACGCGAAGACTGAGCCGCGCTGAAAACGAGCTCGTCGACGAGCTGCTGGAGCAATTCGAGCTCGAACCGTTCGCGGACAGAAACGTCAAGGCACTATCGTACGGCCAGTTTCGGCGCGTCCTGATCGCGCGGGCCGTCGTGCTCACGCCGAAGGTCCTGCTGCTCGACGAGCCATGGGAGGGGCTCGACGCGGGCAACCTCGATCTCGTCACGCGCGAGCTCAACCAGATTATCGAGCGCGGCACTCAGCTCGTCTGCGCGACGCATCTGGCGATCAACGGCGCGCATTTCAATCGTGAGATGCACATCGAGAACGGCCATATCGTCTCGATGACGAGCTGACCCGACCCCCGACTCAGCGCCGCGCGAGCCATCAAACCGCACCTCACGTGACGATGTGTCGCGCCTCACAGCAGCTCCCGGGGCGCGTGCCTGGCGGAACGCACGTCTGCTAGAATCGGTGCGATTCGAGGCGTCGTTTACGGGGGGGGCCATGACAGTGATCGCCAGGGTGCGCGGGCTTGCGGTTGCGATCATCGCAGCGCTTGCGGTACCGGCTGCTGCGCACCATTCCCACGGCAATTACGACGTCAACAATTACATCGAGCTTCAGGGCCGGGTCAGTGAGCTTCTGTGGCTGAATCCGCACACCTGGATTTACCTCGAGGTCGAGGAGGACGCCGGCGAGCCGGTCGTCTGGGCGCTCGAGGGTGGCAGCCCGGCCGCGCTGACCCGTGATGGCTGGCGCCCCGATAGCGTGCAGGCCGGCGATAGGATCAGCGTGCGTTGCCATCAACTTCGCGACGGCTCCAACGGCTGCCTGCTCGGGTTCGTGACGCCCCCCGGGGGTGAGGAAAAAGAATGGGATTAGCCACTCATCGATCTCGCAGCGTTCGAATAGCCGTTCTCGCTCAGGCGTTGACGATCGCCGTTGGCTTGGCGGCACCGCCCGCTCACGCGCAAGCCTGGCAGAGCTACGTCAGCATGGAGGACCGGTTCGCGACGATGTTTCCGGGCGAGCCGGCTGTCCGTGAGATCCGCTGGGACTCCGAGTACGGCGCCGAGTTCCCGGGACGCGTCTATTCGGTCGAGACCGACCGCAACTACTTCGCCGTCACCGTGATCGACTATAGCGATGCCGAGGCGATCCATTGGGCGCGCAGCAACACGACGGAAGCGGATTCTCCGCAGAACTACAATTACTGGCGGATCGACAAGATCGCCTCAGTCGCCTACGCGGCGACCCAGTTCCGCGAGCGCGGCGGCACCGTGACGTTCGATGCCTGGCATCACATCGATCGAGTACCGGGGCATCAGCTGCAGATAACGAACTCTGACGGCTCGAGGACCTATGCCGGCCTCTATCTGCACGACGATCGCCTGTACATCGTCGAAGCGACCGTGGCGCAGGGAACGCCGCCGCCCGGCATGTTCCAGCAAGGCTTGAGATTCATCGACGATCAAGGCCGCCGAATTCGCTATCGCTGGGGCGAGAACGACGAGTTGATCAGAGAGACACGAGAAACGTTGACGGGAGAATAAACGATATGCGCAAACATGGAGTGTGGATGAGCGTCGTAAGCGTGTGGCTTGCGATCGGATTGGGCGCGGCGAACGCGCAACCGACGCCGAGCCGGGTTACGGCCCGCAACGATCTGTCGACGATGGCTCGCGAGCCGTTTCGGGTCTTCGACAATCTCTATTTCGTCGGCCAGGGAGAGGTTGCGAGCTATGTCATAACGACGGACGAGGGCCACATTCTCATCGACACGATGTGGGATTTGCCGGGCTATCTCGAATATCTGCTCGGAAATATTCGTAAAGTCGGTTTACGTCCGCGCGACATCCGTTACGTGCTGATTCTCCAAGGACATCGCGATCACTATCGAGGCGCCGTTGCGCTCAAGGATGTGCTGGACGTGCAATGGGGTGCCGCCGAAGCGGACTGGGAGCTCATCGAGCGGGATCTCGGCGACTGGGCGCCACCCAGAGACATCGTTATCGAGGAAGGCGATACGCTCACGCTCGGCGATCTGGCGATCGAGTTCGAGATCACGCCGGGTCATACGGCGGGCACGACGTCGATGAGATTTCCGGTCTATGACAACGGCGTACGCTACAACGCTTACTTCCATGGCGGCACGGCACTGCGGCTCGACGACCCCAACATCATTCGGGAATTCATCGCCGACTGCGAGCGAATCAAGCGGATGGCCGGCTCGGAGATCGACGTTCAGATCGTCAACCATTACGACATCACCCCATACGGTGCGCCGACGCTGTTCGAGCGCGCCGAATTACTGGCCGAGCGTAAACCCGGCGAGCCCCATCCGTGGGTTCGGCCCGGCGAGATCGTCCGGCTCATGGACGAGCTCATCGCAGACGCGCGCGACCGCCTCGCGCGAGCGGAGCAGAACTGACCCGGCCGCAGGTACACGCCCGAGTCGATCTATGAGATAGGCGAGCGCTTGCCGGCGGCCCGCTTCAGCCGTGGTGGTGGTGCGTATGGTGGACGTGCACCTTGCGCACGACGACGAAGTTCGCCCAGTGCGCGCCGGCAAGCAAAAGGCTGCCTACGAGACTGACGACCATCTCGATCGAGAACGGCCACTGTCCGTGACCGTAGATCGACGCGTACGCGATAACCGCCATGCCGATCATTCCGACCACGGCGATTTTCGTCCGATGGTGTTCGCGCAAGCCCATGATCAGGCCGACGACGCTGACGGGCACGACGAGCCACAGTATCGCTTCGTGAAAGTGAGACTCGCCGCCGAAACCCAGCACTGCGATCGGCAAGACGGCGACGACGAGGGGCACTGCGAGACAGTGCACGATGCAGATCGCGGACAGCGAGATTGCGACCCGATCCAGAAGACGAGATGCGCTCATCGGAAATGCTAGGGCAGGCTGAGAACTCGGGCCGGGAGCA
>JBFJXA010000130.1:0-6005 GCA_041623375.1 Gammaproteobacteria bacterium
AGAGCGCAGCTTCGTCATGGCCGATATCCCGGGACTGATAGAAGGGGCGGCAGAAGGCGCCGGGCTCGGTTCGCAGTTTCTCAGGCATCTGCAGCGCACGCGGTTGCTGCTGCATGTCGTCGATGTCAATCGGCAGGAAGGCAGTCCCGAGCCCGCGGACGCCGTTCGCGCGCTGGCCGGAGAGCTGGCGCGCTATTCAGCCGAGCTCGCTGCAAAGCCTCGCTGGCTGGTGCTCAACAAGCTCGATCTGCATCCTGCCGACGTCCGGGAGCGAAAGCTCGACGAGCTGATCACGGAGCTCGGGTGGGAAGGCCCGGCCTATGGCATCAGCGCGGCAACGGGCGCAGGCACGCAGCAGCTCGCGCGAGATGTCATGAGCTATCTGGAGTCGATCGTGGATGCCGGAGAGAGCCCGGACCACGCGCCGGCGGCCGGGCTCGACTCTGGTTATTGAGGCATCGCTTTTACTTTGGCGTTCAGCCGGCTCTTGTACCGCGCCGCGCGATTTTTTCTCAGAATACCTTTGGTGACCATCCGGTCGATCTCGGGCGCGGCCTGCTGATAAACGGCCCTGGCTGCGGTCTGGTCGCCCGCTTTTATCGCGGTCAGCACTTTCCGCAGCGCGGTGCGCAGCCGTGACCGCATCGCCATATTGTGGCTGCGGCGTTTCACGTTCTGTCGAGCGCGCTTCTTTGCTGATTGAATGTTCGCCAAGTTCGTTCTCGCGTCGGCCCAGAAAGCGGGCCGGGGGCAGGAAAAGGGCGGTATTATTGGGAGCGGCCCGGCGCAAGTCAAGCTGAAAGCGGCCGAGAAGCCAGCTTGCGGCGGCCCTGAAAGACCCGGTCAGACGATGAGTGCGGACGACAAGAACACGGACGTTGGCGAGGGAAGGCTGCTCAAGTCGACCTCGATCGTGAGCGCCATGACGATCCTCTCGCGAATCAGCGGGCTCGCGAGGGATATCGGGTTCGCACGCTGGTTCGGTGCCGGCATCGTCATGGACGCGTTTTTCGTCGCGTTCAAAATTCCAAATCTGCTGAGGCGGTTTTTCGCGGAAGGCGCATTCTCCCAGGCATTCGTGCCGGTCATCTCCGAGTACCGCGCGAACCGATCCGCTGCCGAAACGCAGGAGCTGCTCGACCGAGTCACCGGCACGCTCGGCGTGGTCGTGTTTCTGATCACAACCATCGGCGTTCTCGCGGCACCGGTCCTGATCATGGTGTTCGCGCCGGGCTTCCTGGGCGACGACGGTCGCCACGCGGTCGCGACGGACATGCTGCGATTCACGTTCCCGTACCTGTTTTTTATTTCGCTGACGGCGCTCGCCGGGGGGATTCTGAATACCTTCGGCCGCTTCGCCGTGCCGGCGTTCACGCCGGTGCTCCTGAATCTCGTGCTGATCGGTTTCGCGGCATGGGTCGCGCCCCGGATGGGGCAACCGGCGATGGGTCTCGCGCTCGGCGTCTTCGTCGCGGGCGCCGTGCAGCTGCTGTTCCAGCTTCCGTTTCTGTTGAAGCTCGGGATGTTGCCGCTGCCGAGATGGGGATGGGCGCACGATGGCGTGAAACGCATCCTGAAGCTGATGCTCCCGGTCATGTTCGGCTCGTCCGTGGCCCAGATCAATCTGCTGTTCGATACGCTGATCGCATCCTTCCTTGCCGCCGGAAGCATCAGTTGGCTCTACTATTCCGATCGCCTGATGGAATTTCCGCTCGGCGTGTTCGGGATTGCGGTTGCGACTGTCATGCTGCCGCATCTTTCGGAACATCACGCGAAGGCCTCGCCCGGGCAGTTCGCAGCGTCGCTCGACTGGGCGCTACGGCTGGTTCTGCTCATCGCGGTGCCGGCCACGGTCGGATTGATCGTTCTTGCGCGGCCGCTGTTGACGACGCTGTTTTACGGTGGCGCGTTTACGGCGAACGACGTCACGATGGCTACGGCCTCGTTAATCGCATACGCTGCGGGTTTGCTCGGATTCATTCTCGTAAAAGTGCTCGCGACGGGCTATTTCTCGCGCCAGGACACGCGCTCGCCGGTGCGTATCGGCGTCATGGCCGTCGTTCTCAACATGGCGCTCAACGTGCTGTTCGTCGTTGCAATGGTCCGGTCGGAGTTCTACGCGCCGCACGTCGGCCTTGCGCTCGCGACGACGTGCTCGTCGTTGTTCAATGCCGTTCTGCTCTATCGTGGGCTACACCGCGCCGCCGTCTACCGACCGGGCGAGGGCTGGGGCGCGTATGCGATTCAGGTGGTCGTCGCGACGGCGGCGATGGGCGGCGCCGTCGTCTGGGCCCGGAATCGCGCCGGAGACTGGCTCGAGATGGCGGGCCTCGAACGTCTCGGCGCACTGGCGGTATGCGTGCTCGGCGGCATCATCGTGTATGCCGCCGCGTGTCTCGTCGTCGGCCTTCGCCCGGCGAGCCTGCGCGCGCGTTCGCCCGAAGCGGCGCACTAGAGGGTAGGGCGGAGCACCATGCGGCTCTATCGTGACCTCGACTCGCTGCGGCGGAGCGATGGCGTCCCGCGCGCCGTGACCGTCGGCGCGTACGACGGGCTGCACCTTGGGCACCAGGAGATCCTGCGCCAGCTCAAACGCCAGGCTGCCGTGGCGGGACTCTCGACGCTGGTGCTGTCGTTCGAGCCGATGCCGAAAGAGTTCTTCTCGCCGGCGAATCCGCCCGCGCGCCTGACGCGCTTTCGTGAACGATACGACCTTCTCGCGGCGAGCGGAATCGACGAACTGTACTGTCCGCGCTTCGAAAGCATTCGGAAGCTGACGCCCGACCGGTTTATCCACGAGCTGCTCGTGGAGGGCCTCGGGACTCGCCTCGTCGTCGTGGGACACGATTTCCGGTTCGCTGCCAAACGTCTCGGCACGATCGACGATCTGAAGGCAGCCGGCGAGTCGAGCGGGTTCGGCGTGTCGGCCGTCCCTGCCGTTTACGTCGACGGCGAGCGCGCGAGCAGCACGGCGATTCGCGCGGCGCTGCAGGCGGGCGACCTCGGTCGCGCGCGGGGCATGCTCGGTCGCGACTACGCAATGTCGGGGAAGGTAATCCGCGGTCTCGGGCTGGGGCGGAAACTCGGGTACCCTACCGCAAACGTGAATCTGAACCGCCGATTGACGCCCGTCGACGGTATTTTCGCGGCACGCGTGAGCGGTATCGATGGCGAGCTTCTGGACGGTGTGGCGAGCGTCGGCACGCGCCCGACCGTCGGTGGGGTCAAACCGTTGCTCGAGGTCCATGTTTTCGACTTCGATCGCGATATCTACGGCGATTACATCACCGTTCATTTCGTGGCGCGGCTACGCGAAGAGCGGAAATTCTCGAACATCGATTCCATGGTCGAGCAGATGCATCGTGACGCAGTTGACGCGCGCGCCGCATTAGCGGCCTAATCCACCCCTTTTGTGACGCGTCGCGGTAATGGCCGACTATAAGGACACGCTGAATCTGCCGAAAACGGCGTTCCCGATGAAGGCGAATCTCGCCCAACGGGAACCCGACCTGCTGGCATGGTGGGATGCCGAGGATGTCTACGGGCAGATTCGCAAAGCTGCCGCCGGCCGGCCGGCGTTCGTGCTCCACGACGGCCCCCCGTACGCGAACGGTGAGATTCACCTCGGCCACGTCGTCAACAAGGTTCTCAAGGACGTGATCGTGAAGTCGCGCGGCCTCGCGGGCTACGATGCCGCGTACGTGCCGGGATGGGACTGCCACGGGCTCCCGATCGAGCATCAGGTCGAGCGTCGCAGGGGCAAGGTCGGCGAGAAGCTCGATGCGCGGGCGTTCCGCAAAGCCTGCCGCGAGTTCGCGGCCACCCAGATCGATCGCCAGCGAGCCGATTTCAAGCGGCTGGGCGTGCTGGGGGACTGGGACGCGCCCTACCTCACGATGGCGCCCGCCTACGAGGCAGAGCAACTCCGAGCGTTTGCGCAGCTCGTCGAAAACGGGCTCGTCTACCGCGGCTACAAGCCCGTTCACTGGTGCATGGACTGCCGATCGGCGCTGGCCGAGGCGGAAGTCGAATACCAGGAGAAGCGCTCGGGCGCGATAGACGTGCGCTTCGGTGTCCGGGATGTCGCAGCATTCGGTGAGCGCCTCGGTGCGAGCATCGCTGCGGATGCGCGAGTCTCGGTTCCGATCTGGACAACGACGCCGTGGACGCTTCCCGGCAATCGCGCCGTCGCATTGAACGGCGCGCTCGATTACTCGCTGGTTGGAGCGGACCTCGGTGACGGCGAGGAGTACCTGCTCGTCGCGTCTTCGATGCTCGATGACGTTGCTCTGCGCTACGGCGCCGGAACCTGGGATACGGTGGCAAACGCGAACGGCGAGGTATTCGAGGGGCTGGAGCTCGATCATCCCTTTTACGATCGCGTCGTGCCCATCGTCCTCGGCGAGCACGTGACGACGGATGCCGGCACTGGCGCCGTCCACACGGCGCCCGGCCACGGCCACGACGACTTCGCGACCGGCGTGCACTACGATCTGCCGCTCGACTGCCCGGTCGGAGGTGACGGCAAGTATCTGTCGAGTACGCCACTGTTGGCGGGCGAGCACATCGATCGCGCCAACGAGCGAATTGTCGACCTGCTTGCCGAGCGCGGTGCGCTGATCAGGCGCGAGGTGGTCGAGCACAGCTACCCGCATTGCTGGCGGCACAAGACGCCAGTCATTTTTCGCGCGACGCCGCAGTGGTTCATCGGCATGGAGCGGGGAAAGCTGCGAGCGCAAGCGCTCGCATCGATCGGCGAGGTTGTCTGGACGCCGGCATGGGGCGAGGAGCGTATCCGCGGCATGGTCGAGAACCGGCCGGACTGGTGTATCTCCCGGCAGCGAAGCTGGGGCGTGCCGATTACGCTGTTCGTCCACAGGGAAACGCAGGAGATGCACCCGGACTCGCCCGCGCTGATCCGCCGCGTTGCCGAGCGCGTCGCACGGGACGGCATCGATGCGTGGTTCGATCTCGATCCGGCCGAGCTGCTTGACGATGCCGCGTCCGACTACGAGAAAATCACGGACGTCATGGATGTCTGGCTCGACTCGGGGCTCAGTCACCGCGTCGTCGGAGCGCTGCGCGACGATGTCGACATCCCGGCCGATCTCTATCTCGAAGGCTCCGACCAGCATCGCGGCTGGTTTCAGTCGAGCCTGCTGACGTCGGTAGGTATCACGGGGGACGCGCCCTACAAGAGCGTGCTCACGCACGGCTTCACGGTCGACGAGCGCGGCCGCAAGATGTCGAAGTCGCTCGGTAACGTCGTCGAGCCGCAGAAGATCTACAAGTCTCTCGGCGCGGACATCCTCAGGCTCTGGGTCGCTGCGACGGATTATCGCGCCGAGATGAGCGCTTCGCAGGAAATTCTGAAGCGCGTATCCGACGCCTACCGCCGCATGCGCAATACGCAGCGCTTCCTGCTCGGTAACCTGCACGGTTTCAATGCCGCAGCGCACTCCCTGGCGCCGGCCGAGATGATCTCGCTGGACCGCTGGGCGCTATCGAGAGCCGCCGCGCTCCAGGGCGAGGTCGTCGCAGCCTACGACGCGTACGAGTTCCACCACATCTTCCACAAGGTGCACAACTTCTGCGTTCTGGATCTCGGCGGCTTCTATCTCGACGTCATCAAGGATCGGCTTTACACGACGCCGGCGGGAAGCCTGGCGCGCCGCTCCGCGCAGACTGCCATGGCGCATATTGCCGAGGCGATGGTGCGTTGGCTCGCGCCGATTCTGAGCTTCACGGCCGAGGAGATCTGGCGCGAGCTGCCGGGCGACCGCGAGGCTTCGGTGTTTCTCGCAACCTGGTACGGTTTTCCCGATGTCGGTGACGGCGACGGCGTGGACTGGAAGGCGCTGCTGAAAGGCCGTCAGGCCGTCTCCAGGGAGCTCGAGCGGCTGCGCGTCGAGGATGCGATCGGTTCCTCGCTGGATGCAGAAGCGCGCCTGTATTGCGACGGCCACCTGCATGACGAGCTCGCCCAGCTCGGCGACGAGCTGCGA
>JBFJXA010000131.1:0-5994 GCA_041623375.1 Gammaproteobacteria bacterium
ACGGCGACTTCTTCTCGAGCGAGCGGTCGGCAACGATTACGAAACCCGGCAATCTCAAGATCGAGCACATCGACGGCGATGGCGCAACGATCGTGCTGCGCGCGGCCGTGCCCGTGCTCGAGGGCGAGGTCATCGATGCAGCGGTCATGAGCTGCAATGCGCTGCGTGCGTTTTTCGAGCGCGAGACCGAGGCGGCGAGTAAGGAAGGTGTGCTGTTGTCACTGCACGTCAAGGCCACGATGATGAAGGTCTCCGACCCGATCATCTTCGGTCACGCCGTGCGCGTCTTCTACAAGGATGTCTTCGACAAGCACGCGGACACGCTCGATGAGCTCGGTGTCGATCCCGACAACGGTATCGGTGACGTTTACGCGAAGATCGGTGAGCTGCCGGCCGAGAAGCGGGCCGAGATCGAGGCCGATATTCAGGCCGTCTACGAGACGCGGCCGCCGCTCGCGATGGTCGATTCCGACCGCGGTATCACGAACCTGCACGTGCCGAGCAACGTCATCATCGATGCATCGATGCCCGCTGCGATTCGCACGTCCGGGCAGATGTGGGGGCCGGACGGTAAGCTTGCGGACATGAAGGCGATGATCCCCGATCGCTGCTACGCAGGGATCTATCAGGAGGTCATCGATAACTGTAAAAAGCTCGGTGCGTTCGACGTCACGACGATGGGCAACGTGGCCAACGTGGGTCTCATGGCTCAGAAAGCCGAGGAGTACGGCTCGCACGATAAAACGTTCGAGATTCCGGCTGACGGCACCGTGCGCGTTACCGACCAGGACGGCAACGTCCTGCTCGAGCACACCGTCGAGCAGGGCGACATCTGGCGCATGTGCCAGACGAAAGATCTGCCGATCCAGGACTGGGTCAGGCTCGGCGTCGAGCGCGCGCGGCTCACGGGCGCCACCGCCATCTTCTGGCTCGACGAGAATCGCGGTCACGACGCGCAGCTCATCGAGAAGGTCGAGCGGTACCTCAAAGATCACGATACGAGCGGTCTCGACATCCGCATCCTCGCGCCTGTCGAGGCCATGCGCGCGACACTCGAGCGCGTACGTGCCGGTCAGGACTCGATTTCGGTTACGGGCAACGTGCTGCGTGACTATCTGACCGATCTTTTCCCGATTCTCGAGCTCGGCACGAGCGCGAAGATGCTCTCGATCGTGCCGCTGCTCGCCGGCGGCGGGCTCTACGAGACCGGCGCAGGCGGTTCCGCGCCCAAGCACGTGCAGCAGTTCGTCAAGGAAGGGCACTTGCGCTGGGACTCGCTCGGCGAGTTTCTCGCCTTGGCTGTTTCCATCGAGGATCTCGCGCGCAAGACGGGTAACGCGAAGGCCGCGGTCGTCGCCAAGGCGCTCGATGCAGCCAACGGCCGGTTCCTCGAGAGCAACAAGTCGCCCTCGCGCAAAGTCAACGAGCTCGACAATCGCGGCAGCCATTTCTATCTGGCCTTGTATTGGGCGCAGGCCATGGCGGCACAGGACGAGGATGAGTCGCTCAAGGACCTGTTCAGCCCGCTCGCAGACAAGCTCATGGAGGCGGAGATCGAGATCGTCAGCGAGCTCAACGCGGCCCAGGGCAAGCCCGTCGATATCGGTGGCTACTATCACCCCGATCCGAAGCTGACGTCTGCCGCGATGCGCCCGAGCGCGATGCTCAACAAGATCCTCGAAAGCGTCGGCTAGGCCCGCCCCGCGTAACATGCTCCAACTATCGGGGTCAGACCCCAAGTCCCCAAGCGGGGGTCTGACCCTCATTTCTCGCCGGTCCCCGGGGCGGCGCTCGCCAAGGTAGTGATATCAAGTACTTGCGCGTGGCCACGGCACCGATCAGCTAGCTGCAATTAGGGTCTGACCCCAATTTGCGCTCGGAGTACAATCGGGCGGTCGATCGAACCATAACGACTGCGGGGGTCACGATGTCAGCCAACGACGGGTCGGCTGAGAGCCGGCGTCAATTCCTGCGTTTCCTGGCAAGCACGCCCGTGCTTGCGGGAACCGGATTAGTACCTTATTTCGCGAGCACGCTCGCATCGGCTCAGGAGATGCCCGCCGATCTCATTCGCGCGGCCGAGGAGGCACTCAACGTTTTCGCGTTCGAGCCCGTTGCAAAACAGCGCATGCTGCCCGTGCACTACGGCTATACCGCTTCTGGCACGGACGATGAAGAAACGCTGCGCGCGAATCGCGAAGGTTTTCAGAAGTTCCGTCTGCGCGTACGCCGGCTCATCGACATTCGCAATATTGATACCTCGACCGAAATCTTCGGCCAACGTATGGACAGCCCGATCATGCTCGCGCCGGTCGGCGGACAGGGCAAATATCATGTCGAGGGCGAGGTCGCCTCAGCACGCGCGGCACGCACGGGCGGGCATACGCAAATCCTCTCAACGGCGACGAGTCAAACCGTTGAAGACGTCACGGCTGCGCGTGGCGCGCCGATCTGGTTTCAGCTCTATCCCTCGAACTACTGGCATGTTGCCGAAGCGCTCGCCAAGCGCGCCGAGCAGGCCGGCTGCCCGGTCGTTGCGGTCACGGTCGATCGTGCCGCGCCGCGCAACATGGAGACGCTCGCGCGTTTCCGGCGTTCGGATACGACCGACTGCAACGCCTGTCACACGTTCGGACCACCGGCGGTGCGGCTGCGCGACCGGGCGATGTACCGCGGCATCAACCTCGACGGTATCGAGAGCTTGCAGGCCTCGGGGCTGACCTGGGATTTCGTCGGCCGCCTCAAGAGCGCGACGTCGATGCGCGTGATGCTCAAGGGTATCGTCACGGCAGAGGACGCAGCGCTCTGCCTGCAGCACGGCGTCGACGGCATCATCGTCTCGAATCACGGCGGGCGTTCCGAGGCGAGCGGCCGCTCGACGATCGAGAGCCTGCCGGAGATCGTTGCGGCCGTTGACGGGCGCATACCCGTGATTATCGACGGCGGTTTTCGCCGTGGAACGGACATCTTCAAGGCGCTCGCGCTCGGCGCGAATGCCGTGTGCGTCGGTCGGCCATACGTCTGGGGTCTCGGCTCCTTCGGCCAGGCCGGAGTCGAGCGCGTGCTCGAGATTCTGCGCACGGAGTTCGAGCGCGTCATGAAGGAATGCGGCGTGACCTCCGTCGCGCAGATCAACAGCTCGTATATCGAGCGCGCCTGAGGAGGCGGACCATGCGATACAGACAAACGATTGCGGCCGTCACGGCTGTATTTCTCGCGCTCGCTCTTGCAGGAAATCGAGCCGTGGCGCAGGCGCCGCTCGCTGCCGAGGCGATCGTCGTGGGTGCCGGGCCGTCGGGTCTCGCGGCAGCCGTCGACATGGGCCGCGCGGGCGTCAGCGTGCTCGTGCTCGACATGAACTCGGTCATGGGCGGGCATTCCGTCATGGCCGGCGGGTTTGCGATTGTCAATACGCCGTTGCAGGCACGCCTCGGGCACGAGGATTCGGCGGAGCTTGCGATTGCAGACTGGCTCAAGTGGACCGAGGACGGCGATCCTGCATGGACGCGATTTTACGCCGAGAACTCACGCGAGCTGATTTATGACTGGCTCGGTGAGATGAATGTCGAGTTCATCCGCGTTGCCGGCGGCTGGGAGAATTCCGTGCCGCGCTTTCACTTCACGCCGCGCGGTGCCGTCGATGTCGTGCGCGCGCTGTTCCGTGAGGCGCTGACGATGCCGAATATCGATTTCGAGTGGAACGAGAAAGTTGATAGCCTCATTGTCGAGGATGACCAGGTTGCCGGTGTTGTCACGCGCAATCTGCGCAGCGGCGCCGAACGCAGCCTCACGGGTCGCCATGTCGTGCTCGCAACCGGCGGATTCGCCGGCAACCTCGAGCGTGTGCTCGCGAACTGGCGCACGGATCTGCCGCGTCCCGACCGCTTGCTCATCGGTGCGTCGATCCACGCGCGCGGCGAGGGTCTCGACCTTGCCGAAGATGCCGGCGCGGCGCTCAAGTGGATGAACCGCCACTACATCTATACGAACGGCATGATCGACCCGCGCGATCCCGAGCGCACGCTCGCGATCACGGCGGCCAATGGCGACTCGGTGTGGGTCAACGCGCAAGGGCAACGATTCACGAACGAGGATGGCTTCGACAAAAAGATTCTCGCCGACATGCTCGATCAGGATCCGGACACGTATTGGGCGATCTTCGATGACGAATCCCGGGGCGCATTCTCGATGCGCGGGCGCGAGTGGATCAAGAATCTCAGCGACGAGCACATGGTGCTCGATGATCCGGAAGCGACGATCAAGGCCGACACGCTGACCGCGCTCGCGCGCGCAGCCGGCTTGCCGAGTGAGGCCGTGCAGGCCAGCGTTGCGCGCTTCAACGCGCTCATCGAGTCAGGTACGGACACAGACTTCGGCCGTTTTTCATCGAAAGCCGATGCGCCGCCGAAAATCGATACGCCGCCGTACTATGCCATTCAGTTCTTTCCGATGCCGCGTAAGAGCATGGGCGGCGTCGCGGTCGATTTGGACGCACGCGCGCTCGACAGCGCCGGTGAGCCCGTGCCGGGGCTCTATGCCGTCGGTGAGCTTACAGGTAGCGTCGGGATCAACGGCACGCACGGCATGGACGGCATGTTCCTGGGACCGGCGCTCGTGACCGGGCGCGTGGCGGGCATGACGATTGCAGCGGCGCACAAGGCCAGCAACGAACGGCTGAACATCGCGGCACGCCCGGCCGATGAGCCGCTGCCCGATGCTGCGACGTGGCGGGCAACGCTGACGGCCGAGAATCTGCGGGCGATGCTTGCGACCGAACGCGACGGTTACTGGCATTTCCAGATCTCGCACGAGCTCGTTCTCGAGCGCGGCTACGACTGCACGATGTGCCACTCGGCGCAGGTGCCGTTTGCTCCGCTGGATAATCGTGAGCACAAGGTCGCACAGACAGGCGTCTGCGGAAACTGCCACGGACGTTAGCCAGAATTGGGGTCAGACCCCAATTCGCTATCTATGGTTAGTTTTCTTCGATAAGTTATTGATCATAAATTAATTATGGTGCTGTTAAGCCGGAAAATGCTGGGGTCAGACCCCAATTTCAGAGAAGAGAGGGAGCTAGGAATGCCGAGTCGTAGAGTTTTTTTGAGTGCCGTCGGCATGGCGGCGGGCATGCTCGTGGTCAAGCCGCCGGTTTGGGCGCAGGGCCGAAAAGTCGTCCGCGTTGGAGGTAAGCGCGTCAAGACCGTCGATATACACGCGCACGCGTCCATCAAGGCCGTCGAAGAGGTGATTCGCGGTACGCCCGTCGAGCGGAACATCGGCGGACCGCGCATTCTCGAGCCGTGGCGACTCACGATGATGGACGAATGGGGTATCGACGTCTCGGTCATCAGCGCGAATCAATACTGGTGGTACCGCACGGACGACCGGAGCCTCGCGCGCGACATCATCCGCGTGCAGGACGAGGGTTTCGCTGACTGGGTCGCGCGTTATCCGAGTCGCTTCGTCGCGCTGACCTCGCCGGCGCTACAGTTCCCGGATCTCGCGGCCGATCAGCTCGACTACGCCGTCAACGAGCTCGGCTTTCGCGGCGCTTCGATCGCCGGCCACGTCAACGGCGTCGCGCCGGCGGGACCCGAGTACGACGTGTTCTGGTCCAAGTGCGAGGAGCTCGACGTCCCGGTCTTCACGCATCCGGCCGGCGCGCGAAATATCGTCACGCCGGAGGGGCTCGAATATCCGGGCGATCTCGGCAACACGATCGGCAATCCGCTCGAGACGACGTTCCTGCTCACGCGCATGATTTACGAGAACACGCTCGACCGGCACCCGAACCTCAAGATCGTCGGGGCGCACGGTGGCGGCTACCTGCCGTCGTATATCGGGCGCACGGAGCAGGCCTGCAACGCCGGTGCCGAGGGTTGCAACAACGAGCGGCCCGTGCGCGATTATCTGCGCACGCAGATCTTCGCCGACACCATGGTGTTCTCCGACGAAGGCCTGCGCCATCTCGTCGCCGAGATGGGCGCGAGTCAG
>JBFJXA010000132.1:0-5987 GCA_041623375.1 Gammaproteobacteria bacterium
CAATTCGGTCGGGCGCTGGATTGGCGACGAGCTACACGTGACAACACGGGGTATCGACTGGCCCTATTTCAACCATTCTGGTATCCCTCAGAGCGACGCCGTCGAAACGCGAGAAGTGTTTCGCGTAAGCGAAAACGGCAGTGAGCTGGAGTACGAGCTGACAGTTACGGATCCGGCGACGTTTACCGGGCCGGTGCACCTCGATAAGCAGTGGATGTGGCGTCCGGGCGAGGAGGTACGTCCGTACGAGTGCACGCCGCTCGAGGAATAACAAACGGACACGCTGCGCGCGCAGGCTCCGGGAGGAAACAGCAAATGGTCGTCAACCGCATGACACTGGGCATGCTCGCAGCCGTGTTCAGCGTCTCGCAAGCCCACTCGCAAACGAGCTCCGACTGGCCGACTTTCGGCGGTGCGCCGGGCGGCGCGCAACACTCGCCGCTCGACCAGATCAACGTGGACAACGTCGATGAGCTCGAGATCGCGTGGGTGCACAACTCCGGCGACGCGGCCTGGCTGGAGGTCACGCCCATTCACGCCAACAACATGCTCTATTACTGTACGCCGATGAACCGCGTCGTGGCGCTCGATCCGGCGACGGGGGAGGAGATCTGGCGCTACGATCCGCACGCCGATGAAGGTGGTCTCGGCGTGACCGACGCGCAGCGGCAGATCGTGCGCTGCCGCAGCGTCGCGTATTGGGAGTCGGCCGACCCGCGGCCGGACGCGGCGTGCGACAAACGCGTCTTCAAAGGCGATATCCACGGCAACCTCTACGCGATTGACGGCGATACCGGCGCCTCTTGCTCGGATTTCGGGGCCGCGGACGGTCATCCGGGTTATGTGACGCACTGGGACTACGAGGGTAACGGCGTCGGGCCGCGGCATACGACCTCCGGACCGATCGTCGTCGGCGACATCGTGATCTCCGCGGTCGGCGTCGAGGATAGCCCGGTCGATGCCAGCGACGGATTCGTGCGCGGTTTCGACGTCAGGACAGGCGCGCTCGCTTGGGAGTTCAATCCGATTCCGCCCGAGCGTATCCACCAAACCGGTGCCGCAAACGTCTGGTCGACGCTCAGCGCGGATATCGAGCGAGGTCTCGTGTTTCTGCCAACCACGAGCCCATCTTCGGATTTCTACGGTGGGCCGCGGAATTTCCCGATTCCTTACGGCACGGCGACGGTCGCGCTCGATGCAGCAACGGGCGAAGTCGTTTGGCATTTTCAGACCGTCCATCATGACATCTTCGATTTCGATCTGCCCGGGCACCCGCTGATCGCTACGATTCGCAAGGACGGGGCCCAGCGAGACGTCGCGATCCAGCAGACCAAGGCAGGCTACCTGTTTGTTTTCGACGTCGAGACGGGCGAGCCCGTTTGGCCGATCGAGGAGCGGCCGGTTCCGCAGTCCGATATCCCGGGCGAGCAGACTTCGCCAACGCAGCCCTTTCCAACCGGACCGGAGCCCTTCACGCTGACGCAGTTGAGGCGCGATGATCTCTTTGGTCTCACGCCGATCGATCGGGCCTGGTGCCGGCAGCGTTTCGATGAGCTTCGCTATGAAGGCGAATTCACCCCGCAGAGCATCGGCGGTACGCTGCATTTTCCCGGCCACTCGGGTGGCGGGAACTGGGGCGGCGCTGCCTTCGACCCCGTCACGAATCAGGTGATCATCAAATCGCTGACGATCGCTACTGTCCATCATTTGATTCCGAATCCCGGGGGCGAGCTCACACCGATGCCGGAGGCGGACGGTACGGTTCCAGGCAGCAGCTTTCGATCGGGTGTGGGCGATCCGATGCCCGGGACGCCATACTACTCGGCGCGGGAAAATTTCATGTCGCCGCTCGGCGTCCCGTGCACGCCGCCGCCATGGGGCACGCTGACGGCTATCGATATGGACTCGGGGAAAATCCAGTGGCAGATACCCTGGGGTCAGGTCCGCCGTTACGGCATCACATTTCCGCGATTCCTCCGTTGGGGCACGTCGATCATTGGTGGTCCGATCACGACGGCCGGCGGTCTCGTGTTCATGGCGGCGTCGATGGACGAGCGGATGCGGGCCCTGGACATTCGAACGGGTGAGGAGCTTTGGAGCGCACGTTTGCCGTACGCGGGGATGGCAGTGCCCATGAGCTACATGGCCGATGGCAAGCAGTATGTCGTTATTGCCGCGGGCGGCAATCGACGGACATTCACGACTGAGGGCGACGCGCTGGTGGCGTTCGCATTGCCCGACGACTAAGCGTTTTTCGGCCATTACGTATTGGCGCCGCGTGCGCCGCCTGTGAAGCTTTTACGATGTCTCGTAAAAGGGCAACGACTTCAATGGGAAAACCAGTCTTGGGGCTCGTCCTGATCGGCGCGCATCTGCTGGCATCAGCCGCGCTCGCGCAGGGCTTTGCGGCCTATAGCGGCGGGGAGTTGTTTCAGCGATTCTGCGCCGCGTGTCACGGCGCCGAAGGTCGGGGCGACGGGCCTGTCGCGAGCTCTCTGGCCGTGCTCGTACCGGATCTGACCCGCCTCTATCAGCGACGCGGTAACACATTCCCGGCAGCGGAGATTCGGGATGTCATCGACGGACGATCCGTCGTGATTGCCCACGGGACGCGCTATATGCCCGTCTGGGGCTACGAGTTTTGGGTCGAGGAGGGCGCGGATATCGTCGCCGAAGAAGAGGCGCGCATCATGATCGACCGACTCGTAGACTTTTTGCGCTCGATTCAGTACGCGATCGACCCGGCCGATCCTGCGCCCTAGCCGGGCTCGGGCCCGCACGAAACGCGTCCCGGCTATCGCATCGGTCGAAATTTCGCTAGAATGCCGCCGGCTGCGGCTGAAATGCCGACGTCGGTATTAATCAATTGTTAAATATATCAATTGGTTGCCGGTGGCTTTTAAGGGTAGAGTTAAGTTTAAGGGCCCCCGTGTGGGGCTTTTTCGTATTCGCCCCGCCCGTCGCTGACGGGTCGAGTAGAGAGGAGGGGGGATTTTGGAATGGGCCTTGGGCCCATTTTTTGTTCCCGCTGGTTCTGGAGTCTGTCGCGTGCAGACAGTTCGAAAGGAAAACTTGTTGGCGTTATTGGAACCGCCCGTGCAGGCATTGGGTTACGAGCTCGTCGACCTGGAGGCGCGCATCGGCGGCAATGGGCTGTTACGGCTGTATATCGATCGCGACGACGGTATCGATCTCGATGACTGCGAACGTGTGAGTCGCCAGCTCAGCGCATTTCTCGATGTCGAGGAGCCATTGCCGGGGAGCTATACGCTGGAAGTGTCCTCGCCGGGCCTCGACCGGCCGTTGCGCACGGTAGAGCATTTCGAGCGCTTCATCGGGCACGAGGCGAAAATCCGTCTCGCGGTAGCACAGCAGGGCAGGCGCAATTTCAAGGGCAGGCTCTGCGGCATCGAGGATGCGCGGATCGTGATCGAGGTTGACGGGCAACCGTGGCGGTTGGCTCTGGCAGATATCGCAACGGCACATCTCGTGCCCGAGTTTTGAATATGGCTGCGAGTAGCAAAGAAATATGAGCAAAGAAATCTTGATGGTCGTTGACGCCGTCTCGAACGAGAAAGGTGTCGAAAAGGACGTAATCTTCGAGGCGATCGAGGCAGCGCTGGCCTCGGCGACGAAGAGACGGCACGGCGACGACATCGATGTTCGCGTCGCGATTGATCGCGAGACGGGCGAGTATGAGACGTTTCGGCGTTGGATGGTATTTGCCGACGACTCGACCGAGCTCGAGGAGCCCGCTCACGAGCTCAGACTCGAGGATGCCCTCGATATCGACCCCGAGGCCGAGCCCGGTGAGTACGTCGAAGTCCCGATGGAATCGGTCGAGTTCGGGCGAATCGCGGCGCAAACGGCGAAGCAGGTCATCGTGCAGAAAGTCCGTGAGGCTGAACGCAAACAGGTGATCGAGGAATTCGAAGGCCGCCAGGGCGAGCTGGTCGGCGGAATCGTCAAGCGTGTCGATCGCAACGGCGCTTACGTCGATCTCGGAGGCAACGCCGAGGGCTTCATCCCACGCGAAGACCTGATTCCGCGGGAACCAATCAAACCCCAGGACCGTGTCAAAGGCATTTTGCATGAGGTTCGCGCCGAGCCTCGCGGACCGCAGCTTTTCCTGACACGTACGGCGCCGGAGTTTTTGATCAGCCTCTTCAAGATCGAGGTCCCCGAGGTCGGGCAGGGTCTCATCGAGATTCTCGGCGCGGCAAGAGACCCGGGCCTTCGCGCGAAGATCGCAGTGAAGAGTAACGATGCGCGCATCGATCCGGTCGGCGCGTGCGTTGGAATGCGCGACTCGCGCGTGCAGGCGGTCTCCAACGAGCTAGCCGGTGAACGCGTCGATATCATCCTGCACGATGAGAACCCCGCGCAGTTCGTCATCAATGCGATGTCGCCGGCGGACGTGCTCTCGATCGTCATGGACGAGGAGGCACACAGCATGGACATCGCCGTGGAGGAAGACAAGCTCTCGCAGGCGATCGGGCGCGGTGGGCAGAACATCCGGCTCGCGAGCGAGCTCACGGGCTGGGAGCTCAATGTCATGACCGAGACGGATGCCGAGGAGAAGAGCGAGCAGGAAGCCCGCGAGCTCGTCGAGAAGCTCATGAAAGATCTCGACGTCGATGAGGACGTCGCGACGATTCTCGTCCAGGAAGGATTTTCCTCGCTCGAAGAGGTTGCATACGTTCCCGCTGGCGAGCTCATGGGCATCGAGGAGTTCAACGAGGAGATCGTCAACGAGCTTCGGGCTCGAGCGCGCGACGTGCTCATCACGCAGGCCATCGTGACCGAGGAGGTCATCGATCAGGCGGAGCCGGCCGACGATCTGCTCAGCCTCGAGGGCATGGACAAGGAGCTCGCATTCGAGCTCGCAAGCCGGGGTATCGTCACACGCGAGGATCTTGCGGAGCAGGCGGTGGACGATCTTGAAGAAATCGAGATGCTCGAACCGGAACGGGCGGCGGGCTTGATCATGGCGGCCCGGGCGCATTGGTTCGAGGGCGAGCAGCAGGAAGGCTAGAGCGGAGAGCGCAATGGCGGATGTAACGGTCACAGAGTTCGCGCAGGTCCTGAAGGTCCCGGTCGAGCGTCTTCTTACTCAGCTCGACGAAGCCGGGATAAAAGTCTCGGGTGCCGAAGATACGATCAGCGAGGACGCAAAGCTCGAGCTACTCACGCACCTGCGGCGTTCGCACGGTCGCAAGGATCCGGGCGCGGCAGCGCCGCGCAAGATTACGCTCAAGCGCAAGTCACAGAGCGAGCTCAGGCTCGCGGGCGGGCAAGGCCGTTCGCGAACCGTCTCGGTCGAAGTGCGGCGCAAGCGCACGTACGTCAAACGGGACGTGCTCGAAGAGCAGGCACGCAAGCAACAAGAAGAGCTCGATGCACAGCGTCGTGAGGAAGAAGAGCGCGAGGCGGAGCTGCGCAAGCAGGAAGAAGCGAAACAGGCCGAGGAAGAAAAACGCCTTCGAGATGCGGCAGAAAAGGACGCGGCGGCCGAGCTCGAGCGGGCCGCTCAAGAAGCGCAGCAGCGCGAAGCCGACGAGGAAGCCAGGCGTGCGGCCGAAGAAGCGCGCAGACAGGTCGAGGAGGCCGAGAAGGCACGCATCGCGCAGGAGAGAGTTGTTAAAGAGCGCGCCAAGTCCGGTGCGCGGCCGGCACCCGGCGCCAAGAGCGACCATACCTTGCATGTCGCTGAAGGGGCGAGCGCGCGCCGCCGGAAGAAGCGAGTTCGCCGCAGACCCGTGCAGGTTACGGTCGATAGCCAGCACGGCTTCGAGCGGCCGACGGCTCCGGTCGTGCGCGAGGTCGAAATTCCCGAGACGATCACCGTCGGCGATCTCGCCCAGCGCATGGCGATCAAATCCAGCGAGGTCATCAAGGCCCTGATGAGGATGGGCATGATGGTCACGATCAATCAAGTGATCGATCAGGATACGGCCGTGCTCGTCGTCGAAGAGATGGGCCATACG
>JBFJXA010000133.1:0-5956 GCA_041623375.1 Gammaproteobacteria bacterium
AGCAGCGCGCGAAACAGATTGACGTTCAGTGAGCCGCACAGGCCCCGATCCGTCGTGATGACGATGTAGCCGACCCGCTTAACTTCCCTGGCATGCAGCCACGGGTGCCTGTAGTCGGGATTTGCTTCCGACAAATGGCCGATGACCGTGCGGATACGCTGCGCGTAGGGCCGCGACGCCGCCATGCGGTCTTGCGTCTTGCGCAGCTTCGACGCTGCGACCATCTCCATCGCTTTGGTGATCTTCTGCGTGTTCTTGACGCTGTTGATCTTGCTGCGTATTTCTTTGCCGACTGCCATTGGGCGTCCTTAGCTTCTCGATCCTGGCGAACGGTGAATCAGTTTCAGTAGGCGCCGGTCGCCTTGAAGCCCTCGACGAGAGTCTTGAGCTGCGCAGCGATGTCGTCGTCGTAGTCGCCTGTGCTGTTGATCTTCTCGATCAGCGCCGACGCTTCGTTCTTCGCGTGCGCATGCAATGCGCGCTCGAAGGCGACGATCTTGTCCACCGGGACATCGTCTAGAAACCCTTCGTTGACGGCATAGAGCGAAATTGCCATCTCGGCAACCGAAAGCGGCTCGTACTGCGGCTGCTTCATGAGCTCCGTCACGCGCTGGCCGCGCTCGAGCTGACGCCGCGTCGCCTCATCGAGATCCGAAGCAAACTGCGCGAATGCCGCGAGCTCTCGATACTGGGCGAGCGCCAGGCGCACGCCACCACCGAGTTTCTTGATGATCTGCGTCTGCGCGGCACCGCCGACGCGCGACACGGACAAGCCTGCGTTGATCGCCGGACGAATGCCGGCGTTGAACAGATCCGTCTCGAGGAAAATCTGTCCGTCCGTAATGGAGATGACGTTCGTCGGCACGAATGCCGAGACGTCGCCAGCCTGGGTCTCGATAATCGGCAGCGCCGTCAGCGAGCCGGTCTGTCCCTTGACCTCACCGCCGGTGAAGCGCTCGACGTAGTCGGCGTTGACGCGCGCGGCGCGCTCCAGCAACCGCGAGTGAAGATAGAAGACGTCGCCCGGATAGGCCTCACGACCCGGCGGTCGGCGCAGCAGCAGAGAAACCTGCCGATAGGCCCACGCCTGTTTCGTCAGGTCATCGTAGATGATCAAGGCGTCCTGGCCGCGGTCCATGAAATACTCGCCCATTGCGCAGCCCGAGTACGGCGCGATGTACTGCATTGCTGCCGACTCCGATGCAGACGCCGACACGATGATCGTGTGCTCCATTGCACCGTGCTCTTCGAGCTTGCGCACGACGTTGGCGACCGTCGAGTTCTTCTGACCGATCGCAACGTAGATACATTTAATACCGGTGCCTTTCTGATTGATGATCGTATCGATCGCAACCGCACTCTTACCCGTCTGGCGGTCGCCGATGATGAGCTCGCGCTGACCGCGCCCGATCGGCACCATCGCGTCGATCGACTTCAGGCCCGTCTGGACCGGCTGGCTGACCGACTTACGGTCGATGACGCCCGGGGCGACCTTCTCGATCGGCGAGGTCAGCTCAGCTTCGATCGGCCCCTTGCCGTCGACGGGACTGCCTAGCGAGTTGACGACGCGGCCCAGCAGTGCCTCGCCCACGGGCACCTCGAGAATGCGGCCCGTCGTCTTGACCGAGTCGCCTTCGGAAAGATGCTTGTACTCGCCGAGCACGACGGCGCCAACGGAGTCCTGCTCGAGATTGAGCGCGAGGCCGAACGTGTTGCCGGGAAACTCGATCATTTCGCCGTACTGGACGTCGCCCAATCCGTGAATTCGAACGATGCCGTCCGTCAGCGCGATGATCGTGCCGACGTCGCGTGCCTCAGCGGCCGACTCGAATTTTTCGATGCGCTTTTTGATCAGCTCGCTGATTTCAGAAGCTTTGAGTGCCATCAATAATCCCCTTAAGCGCTCAGGGTCGCCGCGAGTTGCTCGAGGCGATTCTTCACTGAGCCGTCAATAACCATGTCCTCTGCGCGAATGACCGCGCCGCCGAGAAGCTGCTCGTCCACGAGCAGCTCCAGATCCACGTGCCGTCCGAGTTTCTTCTCGAGCGCCTCGGAAATGCCCGCGGCGACGTCCTTGTCTATCGAGGCGGCCGTCGTCAGCTGCACCTTGACCCGATTCTCCGCCCGAGCCTTGAGCGCTTCGTACTGCGCCGAGATATCGCCCAACGCGCCCAGTCGGCCGTTCTCGGCCAGCAAACGCAACAGATTCTGCCCGTGCGAGCTCGCAAGCAGGCCCTTTCCGGCCGCCGCGCCGCAGACCGCAATCACGAACTCCCCACGAGCCGCCTTGTCGAGATCCGGGCGGGCGAGAAACCGTCGTGCGCTCTCGTTGCTCAGCACCTGTGCTGCCACGCCTAGCGCCTCGGACCACTCCGTGAGGCGATCGTCGCGGCTCGCGAGCTCGAAGACGGCCCGCGCGTAGGGCCGGGCGACCGTGCTGTTGTCGCTCATCTGCGATTATGCTCCCGTCGACACGGCTCAGAGCTCGCCCGCAACTTCGTCGAGCAGCGCCTTGTGCGCATTTGCATCGATCTCGCGGCGGAGAATTTTTCGCGCGCCGGCCACGGCGATCGCAGCAACCTGACCGCGGAGCTCGTCGCGCGCGCGGTTGATCTCGACCTGAATCTCGGCCTGTGCCGCCTCGATCTGCCGCTGGCGCTCGGCTTCTCCGGCGGCTCGCCCCTCATCGACGAGACTATTGGCCCTCGAGCTCGCCTGATCGACGATCTCCCGCGCCTGATCGCGCGCCTGCGCGACGAGCTTGTCGGCTTCGAGCTTCGCTTTGCGCAGATCGTCCTGTCCACGTTCCGCTGCAGCGAGCCCGTCGGCAATCGATCGCTGCCTCGCCTCGATCGCATCGGTGATCGGCGGCCATATGAATTTCATACAGAACCAGACGAACACGAGCATCGCGATCGACTGGCCGATCAGTGTCAGATTGAAATCCACGGAGTTCTCCTGCTGTCTGTACCCGTCCCGGGGGCTCGTCGGCCCTCGAAACTACCCGCTGACGCGCGCCTCTCTTAAGTGATGAACGGATTGGCGAATGCGAAAAACAGCGCGATACCGACACCGATCATCGCGATGGCATCGAGCAGTGCGACGACCAGGAACATCTGCGTACGCAGCATCGGCGCAAGCTCCGGCTGACGCGCCGCGCCCTCCAGAAAACGGCCGCCCAGCAGTCCCATTCCTATGCCGACACCCAGGGCGCCCAGGCCGATGAGTAGCGCGACAGCGAGCAAGTTCATTCCAATAACAAAGTCCATCAGTCTCTCCAGTGAGTGATCCGGGCGTTAGATACGAAGGTCAATGCTCAACCTCGTGAGCAGCGCTCAAATAAACGATCGTCAACATCATGAATATGAAGGCTTGTAGCGTAACTACAAGAATGTGAAATACGGCCCAGCCGAAATGCAGCGGCAGCTGGTATAGCCCGAGCAGTGCGATCAAAATGAATATGAGCTCGCCGGCATACATGTTCCCGAACAGCCGCAGGGACAGCGAAACGGGCTTGGCGAGCAGCGAGACGCCCTCGAGCACGAAGTTGAAGGCGATGATAAAAGGCGCCGCCACGATACCGATGCCCCTCGTCGGCGGCGCGATCGGATGCATCGTCAGCTCTTTCGTGAACCCGCCGAAGCCTTTCATCTTGATCGAGTAAAAGAGGATCAATATGAAGACCGAGATCGACATCGCAAACGTGATGTTGACGTCCGTCGTGGGCACGACCTTGAGGTAGGGCACGCCGACCGAGGCGGCTATGGTCGGCAGCCAATCGACCGGGATCAGATCCATGAGATTCATGAGAAAGACCCACATGAATATCGTCAGCGCGAGCGGCGCAATCACCTTGCTGTTCCCGTGAAACGCATCGCGAACCGATGTGTCGACGAAACCGACGATGAGCTCGACGGCTGCCTGCAGCTTCGTCGGGTTGCCTGACGTCGCAAGCGTCGCCACGCGGCGAAACACGGCCAGGAATAGGACGCCCAGCAGCACGGAGAACGCCATCGAGTCGACGTTGACCGTCCAGAAGTTACCCGCGCAATGACCCCAGACCCATTCGCCGTGGTCGCGGCAAACCTGTAGGTTGGTCAAATGGTGCTGGATGTACTCGCTGGCGGTTTGCTCCGCAGCGCCGTGGGTCTCTTCCATGCTCTAGCTCTTTCCTCCGGTCTGCAGTCTTGCCGTTCCGCCACCGAGCGCCAATGCCGCCGGAACGACAAACTGTGCAGCGATGAAGCCGGCGAATACGGCCGGCCCCGAAATCGGCCGCACCGTAGCGAAGATCACGCCAAACAGGAGCATGGTCAGCACCAGCTTGCCGATGACGCCGATCCACGCCGACTGCAACAGCGCGTTTGCGTCGTTGCCGCACCGAGACCCGATCAGCCGCGCCGCCAAAAATGCATTGGGCACGATCGCGGCCAGGCCGCCAAGAAGCGCCGACGTGCCTGCGACTGCGTCCATCCACAAACCCAACAGGAGGCCCAGCACGACCACGACAGCGGCTTGCACGAGCAAGGTCAACGGCACGACGCGGGTGTCGTCTGTCAACTTAAGTGGCCTCAAGGTTTGCCAGGATCTGCCTCTGGGCGAAGGGGCGCCGACAAAAAAAAGCCACGAGGGCGTCGTGGCACCTGTCCAGCGGCTGCAATTCTAAGCAGTCGCCCCACCGTAAGCAATACGCCCCGCCCTAGCTAAGTCTCTATGTGACCGAGAATGCCGTCCAGCTCCTCGAGCGTATTGTAGGCGACGACGATCCGTCCGCCTGGTCCCTTGTGCTCGATCCTGACGCGTGCGCCGAGGCGATCTGCGAGCGCCGTCTCGAGCCGCAGCACGTCAGGATCCCGGGTGCCGGAGGCCTGGCGTGCCCGCTTCTGCTTGCGCGATCCCGGCAGGCGCTGGATCGCCCGCTCGGTCTCGCGCACGCTCCAGCCTTCCTTGAGGATACGCCGGGCGATGTCCATTTGTGCCTCGATGCCGTCCACGGCGAGCAACGCGCGGGCGTGGCCCATGCCGAAATCGCGGCGCTCGAGCATGGCCTTGATCTGCGCCGGCAGATCGAGCAGGCGCAGCAGGTTACTGACCGCGACGCGCGAACGCCCGACCGCCTCGGCGGCCTGCGCATGGCTCATGCCGAACTCCTCGACGAGCTGGCGCAGCGCGCGCGCCTCCTCGAGCGGATTGAGGTCCTCGCGCTGGATGTTCTCGATGAGCGCCACGGCCACGGCGGCCTCGTCCGGAATGTCGCGGACGATCGCCGGTATCGAGTGCAGACCGGCCAGCTGAGCCGCGCGCCAGCGCCGCTCACCGGCCACGATCTCGAAGTGTGCCTCACTGCCGTGCGCCTGCAACGGGCGCACGACGATCGGCTGCACGAGTCCCTGTGCGCGTATCGAGTCGGCGAGCTGTGCGATCGTCTCCTCGCGCATATCCGAGCGTGGCTGGTAGCGGCCGCGCTGCAGAAGGTCCACGGGAATTTCCCGAAGGGCGTCGGCCGCCGGCGCCGCGCGCGCATCGGCGGTGCTGCTGAGCAGCGCGTCCAGGCCGCGGCCGAGACTTTTGCGTTTAGCCATGCTGCGTATCCACCGTGAGCCGCTCGAGGTCGTCGGATTGTAGCGTAACCCGAATGTCTCACCGGGACTTCGGATGATGACGACGTACAGGGGGCCTTGGACGCCGGGCTCGACCTCTAGCAATAGCCTGCGCTATGGCCGGGGGCGGAAGCCCAAGTCAAAGGACGCGTGGGCGAGCCAGGGGCGAAGTAAGTCGCAAGCGCGCGAGACCGTGTCACTGGCGCCCTCTAGAGGACTGGCCTGGACACGCTCAACCGAGCAGATTGGTGCGCTCGGCGCAGCGACCGCCTGGTGTGGCATCCGGGTTATAGCGTTTTGCCCACCGCCTCGCGACGGTTGATCTCGCCCGCAAGGGCCAGATAGGCCAGCGCGCC